>WFQU01000077.1 GCA_015486845.1 Anaerolineae bacterium
CCCCAATCCTGGGGGGTTGTTACTCTTCCCCCCAAGGTTTGGGGATAGGGAGGGACGGGAAGGTTATTGTCATGCGTACAGTGGCAGCAACTGCTGCACGATGCGATCCCAGCCGTATCGTTCTGAGACAAACCGGAACCCGTTTGCGCCCAAACGTTTTCGGGCCTCCGGGTGATCCAGAAGATCGGACACAGCAGCGGCAAAGTCGGCGGCGGAAGCCGCTAAACGGAGTTCCTCTCGGTGGCGCACTGGGTAACCTTCGGCGCCCAACGGCGTGGCCACAACAGCCCGGTGCATGGCCATCGCTTCCAATACTTTCAACCGCGTTCCTCCGCCGACACGCAGCGGCACGACGTAGACCGCGGCGCCGGCAATATACGGGCGCACATCCGGCACCCGGCCGGTGATAACAATCCCCGGCACCTTGGCCAGAGGCAACAGGCGCGGGTGCGGCTTTTGGCCCACGATATAGAACTGCGCCTCCGGTTGATCGGCACGTACCAGCGGCCAAACGCTGTTTACAAACCAGAGCACACCGTCCACGTTGGGCCGATAATCCATTTTCCCGGTAAAAACAATACTTTGCGCCGGGATATACACAGCTTGTTCATCTTTATCTAATACATAATCGGCATAAAAGGAGAGATCGACACCGTTGGGAATGACTTGCACCCGCCGACTGGGAAAAATCTTCGCCAGCTCGTCCCCATCCGCAGCGGAGACGGCCAGAACAATATCGTGTTGCCGGCCAACACTGGCTTCATAGCGGCGCAACTTTTGCCATTGTAACAACGAATAAAGAGCACCAGGCCACCGGCTCATCCGGCGCAAATCCGTCAAAAAGGCACGTTTCTGCAGAAGGAATTCCACATTATGATCGTCGAAAATGCGTAAGACAGGTTGGCCGGCACCGTGTATATCGGCCGTGTAGGGCGCCATTTCGATGCCCTCCACTTGCACGATATCGTACCTTTGTTCGGCGAACAACGTTTGCAGGCAATGATGCATGGCCGGGGAAGCTAAGCGCAGCGCCATATCCGGCCACGGCGACAAGCATGTCGAACGCAGACGGGGAAAAACCGAGCGGGTGGACGGCATGGGCACGGTATACACATGGCGACAAAATTGTGTCACCGGCGTGCTCGGCAGCATTTTCAGATCATCAGCTGTGGCAAAAGTGCATAAATCGACCTCATGATAATGCGCCACGCGACGGATCAAATTGTAATTACGAATCGTTGTTCCCTGATTGGGCGGGAAAGGAAACTGTGGGGTCAAAAAGAGGATACGCTTCTTAACTTTCGGCAGTGGCAATTGCTGATTCATAAGCTCTTATTGGCGACTCAGGTAAGCGTCTCGGTACACTTGCAGTGTCTCACGGGCTGCTTTCTGCCAGGAAAACAGCTTAGCCCGTTTTAGCCCTTTTTCCCGCAACGATTGACGCAAGGATTCATTCTCCGCTAAACGGTGCATGGCCACAGTCCAACCTTCCACATCAGTGGGATCAACCAGCAAAGCCGCATCACCTACCACTTCCGGCAAACTGGACGCGTTGGAAACAATCACCGGTGCGCCACAAGCCATCGCCTCCAACGGCGTGAGACCGAAGCCTTCGTACAACGCCGGGTGCACCAATATGGACGCTGCATTGTAAAGCCGCAGCAGTTCCTCATTACTGACTCGGTTCAGGAAGAAAACATGAGGTCCCAAGTCCAACGAAGCGACTTCCTGGTATATCTCTTCATAATGCCATCCCGGCGCACCAGCCAATACCAAGGCCAGCTCGCCATGGTAGCGCTGCCGGTATTGATGGTAAGCACGCAACAGCGTGACGATATTCTTGCGCGGTTCGATAGTACTGACAAATAGAATAAACTCGGCCGGCAAACGATACCTTTTTTGAACCCAACTATACGCGGCTTCACGATCTAGAGGCCGATAAAAAGGAGCTGCTGCTTCATAAATAACACTGATCTTCTCCTCCGGTGCACCAACCATGTTCACTAAATCATTGCGGGTGCTCTGGGAGACAGCAATAATGCGATCCACGCGCCTGGTTGCACGATCCACTTGTGCGTAATAACGCGCCGCTTCTTTCGTCAACAGATAAGGGTAGCGGAGAAAAGCCAAATCATGTATGGTAATGACGGTGGCACAACGTGCTCCAAAAGGGGGAATGAAATCCGGGCTATGCAGCACATCGAGATGTTGCCAATTGATTTCCTTGCCGAGAAAACGTTGTTCGAAACGATGATGCGGCGGTGTCAAAAGGGAATGACGCCGGAAGTTCGGCGCTTCGACTAAAGCTGCATTGTCCTGCCAATGCTGCAAAAGGACAAATTCATTTTCGCGATCGATTTCGGCCATGCCCTGGGCCAGCCGCTTGGCATACAACGTGATTCCTGCTTGCTGGTAATGGTGCAGCCGGAAGTCGATACCGATTTTCAAAATTGAACCCTTTCTATGCCTGAGATTACTCTTCTGCGGTCGGCGTCCAGGCCGCGCGTCCGCGACGGATGTGATGCCATAAATAGAACAATAAGCCGCCCACCAAAATGACGGCAATGGGAATATCAAAAGGCCGCATGATTTCCCGCAACACTTCCCAACGGGAGCCAAACATGTAGCCGCCGAAAGTCAAGGCGGCGGCCCAAACGAAAGAACCCAGGAAAGTGAGTGCCGTAAAACGGAACAAGTTCACCCGGGACACGCCAGCCGGAAAAGAAATGAAAGTGCGCACAATGGGAAGCAAACGGGACAAGAAGGCAACCCAATCTCCCCATCGGTGGAACCAATGGTCGGCATGCTTCAGGTCAGAAGGATTGACCATGATATAACGTCCGTATTTGTCCAGAAACGGCCGACCGCCCCAGGCGCCCAAACCGTACGAAAGCAAAGAGCCCACCGTACAGCCGATAGCACCGTAGAGTCCGCCCCAGAACAACGCGTCCAACTGGCTGCCGCCGTGTTCCAGCACTAACATCCAGCCGGCCAATGGCATGGTGACTTCGCTGGGAATGGGAATATTGGCGCTTTCTAAAACCATAATACCCACGACGCCGGGCCAGCCGATACTATTGAAAAGATGGGAAAGGAATTCTACCAGTTGTTGTTCAAATCCATGCATAAAATAGGTTACCTCGAAAATTTGAAATTGACGTTCAACCGTAAGTGCCGGGGAACGTTCATTCAGCAAGCAGTACCGCCAAAATCAGACAAACAATCGTTATCATTATAGCTTGCCGACGATATTACCCAAAATCCGCGTGGTCGCTCGTGTAAACTCGGCGACCGCCTAACCAGGTTGCTAAAGTACGCACCTGGTTGAGCTGCAAAGGCGCTTGCCACGCTAACAGGAATGGATTCTGGTCGACGAGGATCATGTCGGCCAGGTGGCCGGGCGACAAAGCGCCTCGGTCTGGATCGTTAGCCAGGCGAGCCGGCGCAACGCTGTAAGCGTAAAGCGCATCGGCCACCGCGATGCGTTCTTGCGGTATCCAGCCAGCCGGGCCGGGCATTCCGTCCGTCCGGCGGCGGGTCACCGCGGCAGCAATACCGGCCCACACATCAGGCGGCTCCACCGGCGCATCTGACCCGAACAGCAAGTGTACGCCATGGCGCAGCATCGACTGCCAGGCGTAAGCGTGTTGTATACGTTGTCCCCAACGCGCTGTGGCGATCTCCATATCGCTCAAAACATGACTCGGCTGCATAGAAGCTGCCACCCCGAGCCTGGCAAAGCGAGCAAAATCCGCCGGCCGTAACAACTGAGCATGTTCTATCCGCGGCATGGGAATGTAACGCCCCTGGGGCCAAGACGCTTCCGTCAAGAAATGAGCATAGCGGTCTAAGACGAAATGCACCGCCGCATCGCCGATGGCGTGCACGGCCAGGCTAAGCTTACCCCCAGCCAAAATGCGCAGCGCTCCGTCAAGATCTTCCTCTGTCAATGTGTTAAGGCCCCAATTATCCGGGCTTCCCTCATAGGGATCAAACAGCCACGCCGTCTGGGAACCCAAAGCGCCATCCGCAAAGAACTTAGCGCCGGCGATGCGCAACAGATCATCGCCGAAGCCGGCTTCGACATGCGCCGCAACAAAATCGGAGAGTTGCCCGGCGGAGAAATAGTAAAGGACACGCAACCCCAGGGCATCATCGCGACGCAACTGTTGGTAGGCGCGCAAATTGTCACCAGCGGCCAAGTCTCCCATCTCGTGCACGGCGATGATGCCGCGCCGCCAGAGCACCGACTGTGCCCCGACGACAGCTGTAACGATTTCCGCCCTGGAGGGTTGTGCAATGGAGCGTAAGATTAACGACACCGCGTTCTCTCGCAGGATGCCGGTAGGGGTGCCGTGCTGATCGCGTTCGATGCGTCCGCCCGGTGGATCCACCGTATTGCCGTCAATGTGCGCCGCACACAAAGCGGCACTATTGACCCAAAGGGTGTGCAAAGCATGATCGGAGAGCAAAAGCGGACGGTCCGGCACGATGGCGTCCAGCATCTGCCGGGTGAGCTGACCAGTATAATCCGGCCATTGACTTGTATCCCAGCCGATACCTCGCAGCGTAGCCCAATCCGGATGTGCCCGGGCCGCCGCGGCGATCCTTTGCAATGCACCAGCTAACGATTGCGCCGAGCGCAAATTAATCTGCCGGAGGGAAAGTGCCCAGGCAGCTAAATGGATGTGGCTATCTGTAAAAGCGGGGAGTAAAACGCGGCCATTTAGATTGACTAAGCGCGTCGCCCGGCTGCGTAAACCATCCAGGTCCGGAAAGCGACCTACTGCCAAAATACGTCCCCCGGCAACGGCCAATGCTTCAGCTCGCGGCTGGGACGGGTCCAGGGTGTAAATCTGACCATTGTGAAAAATTGTTTCAGCCAGCACGCGCTTTAACCCTTCGGGCCCACGATACGATCGTAAATTGCCTGTAATTCCTCGTCCGAATAGAAATGGATCACCACGCGGCCGCCCTTTTTACCCCGCTGCAATTGCACTTTGGTGCCTAAAGCGGATTGAAACATTTCTTGAAGTGCCTCCGCTTCTGGATCCGGATCCGGCTTTCTCTGCTGCCCGCGCTGCCCGGCGGCGTTGACATCTCGGACCAGAGCCTCCGTTTGCCGCACACTGAGCCGTTTCTTAATAATTTGGGCCAGCAGATCGCCTTGCAGCGACACATTATCCAGCCCCAAAAGCGCCCGCCCGTGCCCTTCGCTAATGCTACCATCTAACAAAGCGGCCTGGCAAGCACTGTTTAAATTCAGTAATCGAATCGTATTGGCAATGCTGACGCGACTTTTACCCACTTGGGCAGCAATCTCGCTCTGTTTTAAATCGAATTGTTCCATCAAACTTTTGTAAGCTGCTGCTTCTTCCAACGGGTTGAGGTCAGCACGCTGCACATTTTCGATGACAGCCCATTCCAAGAGCTGCTGTTGCGTAGCCTCGCGCACGATAGCAGGCAGTTCCGCTATCCCGGCCATCTGTGCGGCCCGCCAGCGGCGCTCGCCGGCGATAAGTATGTAGGGCACCGGCACATTCGCCGGCGCCCTCGTGACAATGAGGGGCTGGATGAGCCCATTGGCCCGAATCGATTCGGCCAACTCGGATAACTGTTTGTCGTCGAAATGCTGCCGCGGCTGTTCCGGATTAGGCGAAATTTGGTCGACGGCAACAGAACGTACGCCCTCAGTTCCGGTCTCGGCGGCCGACAACGATGGTGTATTGAGCAACGCGCCTAATCCTCGTCCCAATCCTCGCTTCGGTTTGTTCATATTGTCTCTCCTGGCTTATCGCCAAAACGTGCCAAAAATTCCTGGGCAAAAGTTTCATAAGCCTGGGCACCGGGTGAATGCGGCGCGTACCGAGCAATGGTTTGCCCATAGCTGGGCGCTTCGCTCAAACGAACGTTGCGTGGAATAATAGCTTGGAAAACCTGGTCAGGAAAATACTCACGTACGTCATTTACGACCTGCTTCGCCAAATTTGTGCGGCTGTCGTACATAGTCACAACGATGCCGGCCAAATAGCAGCGAGGGTTCAGTTGATCCCGTACTAAAGTGATAGTTTCCCACAAGCGCCCTAAACCTTCCAAAGCCAAATACTCCGCTTGCAGCGGCACGATCACGCCGTGAGTCGTTGCAACCAAGCCATTAATAGTCAATAATCCTAAGCTGGGTGGGCTATCGATCAAAATAAAATCATAACGGCCATTCACGCTGGCTAACGCTTTGCGCAATCCGATATGACGCTCCGGGGCATTGTGAAGCTCAACTTCAGCGCCCGCCAAATCAGGGCTACTGGGCACCACGTCTAGCCCAACTTCGGCAGTAACGACTATGGTATCGCGCAGCGGCACTTGGTCTACCAGGACATCATATAGAGATTTCGGCAAATCGCGCACCGGCACGCCCAAGCTGCTGGTGGCATTGGCTTGAGGATCGCTATCCACCAGGAGGACAGAGTAGCCAGAGCGACTCAAGAAAGCCGCCAGGTTCACTGCCGTCGTCGTTTTGCCAACACCGCCTTTTTGGTTGGCAAAAGTGAAGGTTTTCGTCACAATTCCTCCTCTGAAAATAGAACGCAGATTAACGCTGATGCACGCTGATCTTAATTTTCATTCGCTGTGGTGTGCCGTAGGCTCATGATAACTCCTCTGAAAATAGAACCTCTCCCTTGGCTTGCCGCCCAAATAGGCGGCAAGCCTTCCCCTCCCCGACACAGGGAGGGGAAAAAGCTAAGTGCAGCTTAGAGGAGGGAGCACCCCTAAATATAGCTGACACAACACCTTCAAATCAGGCGCGTCATTGCGAGCGAAGCGACAGTGTGACCCTCTTTTTGGTCAAGCAATCTCCAACGCCAGTGAGGGAGATTGCCACGGCCCTGCCGGGCCTCGCAATGACAAACTCCGCTGAAAATAAACTTCTCTGGAGGGTAGCCGAAGGCAATGCCTTCGGCTACCCTCCCCTCCGAAAAATAGAACGCCGATCAATGCTGATGTGCGCTGATAAATGCAGGCTGTCCCGCCCTGCGATTAGAAATCGCTGCTACAACTGCGAAACCTGCCTGCGCAAGTTGCATGCTAATCGCCGTAGGGCGATTTTCCTATTTTAGAAGTCCAACTTCTTGAAGAAGTTGAACTTCTAACCCGTTTACATCCCAAACGCAGGAGAAATGCGGGCCTACTGATGGCCTTGGTCAAGCCCGGATCCTCGCTCTAAGACTCGCGCCACAGCCCGCCCCAGTTGTTCCACCGTCAATGGCTTAATCAGGTAATCGGCTAAGCCTTCTTCCCGCAAAGCTGGCAATAATTGCTTCTCCGGATAGCCGGTCAATATGATCATCTTGATTTCAGGGTATTGCTTCCTAAGAGCACGAAACAGTGCCTCGCCACCCATTACCGGCATGATCAGAGCACTAATCACCAACGCAACAGCTGATCCTGTTCCCTGGGAGGCATCACGGTCACATTGCGCCAGTATAGCCAACGCATCCCGACCGTTGGCAGCCGTCAATACCCGGTAGTTCGACGACGTCAGAAAATCTGTCATGGCTTCGCGTATGGCCGTATTGTCTTCCACCAATAAGATGGTCTCTCCATTTCCTCGCGGCGTTTCGCTAATAGCCATGGCCAACGGGTCTGGTTTTTCGATCTTTATTGCCGGTAAGTAAATCGTGAAGGTGGTCCCCTCTCCCAATTTACTCGACACGTCGATATACCCCCCGTGCTGCTTCACGATCCCATACACCTGCGACAAGCCCAGTCCCGTTCCTTTCCCGACCTCTTTAGTAGTAAAAAAAGGGTCAAAGATGTGCGGCAAGTTCTCCGGCGGGATGCCTGTTCCGGTATCCGCGACAGTTATCCGCACCCATTCGCCTGCTGCCATCTCAGCTATAGGCGCTTGCGTGTGGTCCATCACCTGGATGCGTTCCAATTTCAGGCGTAATGTCCCCCCGTCCGGCAGCGCATCTCGCGCGTTGACGGCCAGGTTCAAGAATATTTGCTCTATGCGCGTTGGATCGGCGTTGATCATGTACACCTTATCACCATAATGCAGCCGGATTTCGATATGCTCCGGCAATGTGCGCTCCAGTAACTTGACTTGTTCCTTCAGAAAAGGCAACAAGTTCATGGCACGGCGTTCGAGGACGGCGCGCCGGCTAAAATCGAGGACTTGTTCGATTAGATCGCTGGCCCGCTTGGCCTGCTGAGCGATAGTTTCCAAATGTTTGCGTGTCTTCGGAAGGAGCTCAGCGTTTTTGCGCTCCATCTGGGCATAGAGAAGAATCACCGCTAAAATATTGTTGAAGTCATGGGCAATGCCGGCCGCGAGTTGCCCCACGGCTGCCAGGCGCTCCTGTTGTTGGAGACGCCGTTGCACTTCCCGGACCTGGGTCACCTCGCTGATGACCAGCACCTGCCCCGGGGAACCCGACCCATTCCCCATCGGTCGGGCCCGCACCTCAAAGACGCGATTTTCTGTTTTTACTTCATGCGGCAGCCCTTTAGCCGGTTTAATGAGCAGTTCCGCCAGGGGACGTCCGCCCAAATGGGTGAGCGTATCCTCCACCGCGGCATTAGCCAGCACTGCTAAGTGATCCCGCGCTATGGGATTAGCCAGCACTACCCGATGATCGGCGTCTATCAGGAGCACACCGTCCGGTACACTATCCAGAATTTGTTGAATCTGCCGAGCCTGTTGTTGGATTTGTTCCAAGAATCGGGCATTCTGGATAGCGATGGCCGCTTGGGCGGCAAAAGTCCCCAGTATCCGCAGGTCTCGCTCGCCAAAGGCATTTGCCCGCCTGTTATCCATGATATCCAGCACGCCGATGACCCGATCTTGCCACTTGAGAGGGACACAAATCACGGAGCGGGCATCGGCATCGACAACCTGCGGAGATCTGCCTGCCCAGGTGCGCCGATCGGCCACGATCAAGGGCTCGCCATTCTGGAATGCCCGACCGGCACCTCCCTCACCTACACGCAAACGCAGACCCGTGTAATCCTTTTCCAGACCGAGACTCGTCACGACAATTAACCGCTCCGCCACCGGATCGTAAAGATGAACCAACCCCCCTGTAGCGCCCACCAACCCCACCGCTCTTTCTACAATGGAATCGAGCAAGCGAGGTGTCTCTAACTGGGCGGTGATGTTCAAAGCAGTCTGGTGCAGGGCCGTCAGTTCTGTCAAACGCTGTTGGGTCTCCTGATACAGCCGGGCATTCTCCACTGCCATAGCCACTTGGTCGGCGATGGTGGCGAGCAGTTGCTGCTCCTCCTCGCCGTAAGCATTGGGACGGTAAGCTTGCACAGAGACGGCGCCGGTCACCCGATCGCCGATGCGCATCGGTACGCCCAACCAGGAAGCGGCGGCTTTCATCGTCCCCCAGAACCCAGCCTCTGGTAGATGGTCCTTTTCCTGCTCAAAATTCCGAACCAGGAGGGGCTGTGCCTCGCCGATCACGTGCGAGATCATCCCGACCCCCATCGGTTGTCGTTCCTCAGGCTGCTGGACCCCCTCGTCCACGCGAATACGGAAGTCGAGTTCATTGGTCTCTTCGTCGTAGAGCGCGACGAAAAAAGCATCGGGGCGGAAGATGGAAGCGATTTCCCGGCTTACTGCTTCCAGTAATTCATTCATCTCCAAGATGCCACTGGCTGCACTGGCGACGCGATTGATGGCCGCCAGCCGCTCGGCACGGCGGCGGGTATCTTCCTCCGCACGTTTGCGTTCGGTGATATCCAGTATCTGGGCTACGGTTTTCACTTGACCGGCGCCGGTGGCATCCCTGATTACGCTGGAACTGATCTCCACCCGCCGCTTCTCGCCGTCAGGGTGAATGATATTGAACTCGTAGCGGGATGGGACCTCTTCTCCCTGTTGCCGCCGCACGTAGCGATCAGCAACCAGCTCCCGGCTCTCCTCGTCCAGGAACTCGCGAAAGTCGTGGCCCACGATCTCCTGGCGGGAACGGTCCAGAATACGACATAACTCGTCATTTATGTAGGTAAACCTATAACTGCCATCCACGATGAAGATACCAGCGTGTGAATATTCCACGATGGATCGGTAGCGCTCTTCCGACTCCTGCACTGCCTCCACGGCCTGGTGGTATCCTTCTTCCACTTCAATGTTGTGCAGAGCGAAAGCGATGTCTCCGGCAACCTCACTGAACAACGATTGTCCCGCTGCATTGGTGACAAAATCGCCGGGGACAGAGACAGTCATCAAACCATAGATCTTCCCGTTATGTTCCAACCTGGCAGTCATCGCTCCCCGGCCGCCGTATTGGTTCGCCAGAGGGCAATCAGTGCAGTCGGAGTGCGGGTCTGTAGTAATTACAATTCCTGGCTGCGCCAACGCCTTCCGGCAGCAGGCGGGCAACACGCCACGCTGCAGTTGCTCGGCCAAAGGCAGAAAAGTCTCGCCCAATCCGGCTTCGACTGTCATCACCCCGGCTCCGGATTTGTCCAGCAGAGCAATCCAGGCATGATAATAGCTGAGATCATTAATGAGATTCTTGCAAATACCTTGCAGCAAACGTTCACGGTTCTTCTCCCGGACAATGAGCTGATTAACACTACGAACGGAACGCAACACCGCATTGAGGTGTTTTAGCCTTCCTGCCGCCTGCCTATGGTTGATAATGATGGCCAACTGCGCCGAAAGAACCTCCAGACGGTGCAGATCTGATTTTGTGAGAGGCTTTTTGCTGGATATTTCCAACAGACCAATGGCCTTGCCTGCTGTGAGGAGGGGAACAAGTATGACAGATCGTATACCCAGGACTTTGAGGATCTGGGGCACGAGTTTCCGAAGCGGCTCGCGTAATCTGTTGGAGAGAGAGATTGTTTCGACGAACTCGGTCGTTAAACGCTGGATGGCTGCGGGATCATTGATGAGCTGCGGTTCACTCCTTTGCAGCGTTTCCAGGTACAGACTTCCTGCTTTCAACGGAAGTTGAATCCTCGGTATCTTAATGCCGATCAGCCGCTCAATGCGCTTGGTCATTCCCAGGGAAAGGACAAGACTCTGCATGACCAGGTATTTTTTGTCGTCGCTGACGAGATATGCCGTTGCCCCATCACTGAATCCTATTTTCTTTGTTCCCTCGGTTAACAAATGGATGATCTCCTGGATGCTGTCGCCCCGGTTGGCGGCCACATTCAGCGCATTGATCAGGGTCAGATCTCTCGCCTTTTGTCGGGCTTCCTCTTCTGCCTGCTTGCGTTCGGCGTCTACTGCCTCCAGCTCGGCAATTCGCCGGCGCAGTTCTGCCACTTCGTCTATGCCTTGCTCCTCTGTTTTATGTTTGTTTTGCATTATGCCTTTTGTTCCTTTCTACTGGACGGCAGCCCCCCCGCCCAAGAGCGCACTACGTGACCCTCCATACCTGCTCTATACGACACAGATAGTGCCTTCAGGGATACTGTTGCACAGCGTGAAGGTAAAGAACGTTACTCTACCATGTACCCCACATTCACGTCTTTACGACACCTATCCTTGTATGGCTTACAAAGAATAAATCACCGGAAAAACAGTACGTTATCTAATAATCCACGAGTATAAGTATATATTTCTGGTTAAATTTTGGGAAATGACTTAATGATATTGATTCTCCCCTGAAAATAAACTGGGACACAGATTAACGCTGGCTGCGCACGCAGATAGTAAATCAGATCAAAAAACTTGTTTCGTTACGGCGTCACGACCCCAGTAATCTTTACCGCCTTTCCTGGAAAATAGAACGCTGATCATCGCTGATGCGCGCTGATAAACACTCGGCTTTAGAAGTTCAACTTCTTGAAGAAGTTGAACTTCTGTTCGACGGCGTTTTCCGCCAGAGCGCACGGGGGGCAAATCCCCGTGCTACGTCGCTAAAAGCCCCCTGAAAGGGGGCTGCTGTAGGGCCGAATGAACATTCAGCCTGCGGTGCGCCTGTCTGCGTGCCCGCACAGGCAGGCCGCAAGACCATACCGACACCTCATGAACGTTGAGGGTTGCTGTAGGGCTGGTCTTTTTGGTTCTGACTAAAGGTTGCGCTATGATAGACAAAAGAAATGGTGGAGGGGAGGTAAAATAATGGCTTACAGGACAATATTCATGGGCACGCCGGCGTTCGCACTACCGACATTGCGGGCGCTCCACGAAGCGGAGGAATATCAAATTGTTGGCGTTTTTACCAAGCCGGACCGGCCAGCAGGGCGGGGCAGAAAGTTACAGATGTCACCGGTGAAGCGTTACGCAAACGAAGCGGATTTGCCACTTTTCCAGCCGCGTTCACTGCGTCGCGCAGAACCGCAAAGCGAGCTCCTGCATTTGGTGCCAGATTTGATTATCGTGGCTGCTTACGGGTTGATCTTGCCCCCGGCCGTGCTGGATGCGCCTCGTTATGGCGCTTTGAACGTGCACGCTTCGTTATTACCCCGGCACCGGGGCGCTTCTCCCATCGCCGCGGCCATCCGCGCCGGCGACCAGGAAAGCGGGATTACAATCATGAAAATGGATCCGGGGTTGGATACCGGGCCAATCATAGCGCAGCAAGCCACGCCCATTGGCCCTGATGAGACGGCCGGAGAACTGGCATCGCGCCTGGCCGCAATGGGCGCAGCACTTTTGTTGGCAGTCTTGCCAAAATGGTTGGGGGGGGAATTGGTATCCGTACCGCAAGATGACAACTTGGCTACTTACGCACCCATGATCAAGAAAGAAGAAGCCTGGCTGGATTGGACCCGACCGGCACTATTTTTGGCCCGGCAAGTGCGCGCTTTGAACCCCTGGCCGGTGGCGATGACGACCTGGCAGGGCAAGCAATTGCGTATCTGGCAGGCGCGAGCGTTGGCACAAACGATGGCGGGCGAAGTAGGTCATATCGTTAATTGGCAAGGCATGCCGGCCGTTATCACTGGGACAGGTATCTTGTTATTGGAAGAAATTCAATTGGCCGGGAAAAAGCGGTTATCGGCGGCACAGTTTTGCCGGGGCTATCGCAACTTTGTCGGTGGCAAACTGATTTCCCCTACTTCTACATTAGAAACATGACAAATTGCTATTCCATTCAATGGAAAGCTTGAACACGCCAACAACGGTTGACAGGCGTTAATGTTAATGCTATAATCCGTTTCCTACGGTGCAATAGAGCAAGCCGATACCTTCCCCCTTCACGAGGGTGCCATGGACGAACAAAGGAAACTTTTTACAGAACCAACCGAAGATAGGCAGACGCGTAAAACAGCAGCGGCGGTGTTCCCTTCTCTGCAAAAACAGGAAAATCCAACGTTGAATAGTGCTGTGGCTGCTTTTCAGACTTACATGTTGGATCAACGCTTTTCGGCCAATACAGTAAAAGCCTTTTCCGGCGATTTGCGTTTGTTCGTGCAGTACATCGGCGGGGAGCGTCACGTTCGTGCCTTGACAACAGAAGATTTAGACCGTTTTTTGCACTATATTTTACACGAACGGGATGTACCGTGCAGTTCGAAAAGTTATGACCGGCGGGTGACAACCTTGAAGGTATTTTTCGGCTTCTTGAGCCAAGAGAATGTCATCATCGACGACCCGGCAGGACCTGTTTTGCACTTGAAAGCTAAATCGCCATTGCAGCGCATTTTACATAAGGACGAAATCGACCGCTTACTCTCTGTGACCAGAGACCGCTTGTGGGGACGCTCGCCTGATAGCCGGCCATATCTTTTAGTTAGCCTTTTTTTGCAAACTGGGATCAAGAAAAGCGAGGGAATGGCCATCAAGCTGGTGCACATGGATCGCAGTAACCCAACGGCGCCAATTTTAGAGATCCGTTATCAAGATGCTCGCTACGCGGCAAAGAACCGTAATTTGAGTTTCAGTCCCAGCTTGCTGCCGGTAATCGATCAATATGTCCGGCAATACCACCCACAAACGTATCTTTTCGAATGCACAGCGCGTAATCTGGAATACGTGTTGAGCGATGCCGCCAAAGAAGCGGAAATCAAAGATCGGGTTTCTTTTGAAATGTTACGTTGGACTTGTGCCGTGCGCGATTACCGCTATGGCATGGACGCCGAAATGTTGCGCAAGAAGCTAGGCCTTTCACCGATCTCTTGGCGGGAAACATTCGATAAAATACGACAATTGGCCAACCCTGGCTTGTAGATTTTCATCCCCACCGAAAACAGTTGACACAGAGACGCCAAGACGCAGAGCGTCTAAAAAATCAGATCTCCTTTAAGAAGTTCAACTTCTTGAAGAAGTTGAACTTCTGATCGACGGCGTTTTCCGCCCGAGCGCACGGGGGGCAAATCCCCGTGCTACGTCGCCAAAAGCCCCCTGAAAGGGGCTACTGTAGGGCCGAATGAACATTCGGCCAGCGGTGCGAAGCGCCGGGCAATGATGGCATTTAGGCGACTAATAATCACGACGTGCGGGGCCTTCGGGCTTTAGAAGTTCATGGCGGCGTTTTCAGCCGCTGCGGCGCGCCACAGGCTCATGACGACTACCACGAAACCCATTCAATGCTATAGGCTGGCATCTGTCAATAACTTTGGCTTCCGGCCGCCAACGGACAACACAGAAAACTTTTTGTTCTACCTCAGTGCGATCAGGACGGCCGAAAAAGATGCTCTTCCCCCACACCGACAAAAGATTTAATGACATCCGGCGCGTGGACATATACCCCGTGGCCAATGTTGCTAATACTACCATCCGGCAAATAAATTTCGCCGACAGCATGCACCACCCGACCGTTGGCCTTTTCAACCCGCCCAACGATGTGGACCGGCATACCCAACGGCACCGGTTGTTTGTAATCCACCTCTAAATGGACGGCTAAAACTTGATAGCCGGCTTGCCAAACGGCCATGCCCATGATCTCGTCCAAAAGTGCCGCCAAAGCACCACCATGGGCGTGCCCCGGCGGACCTTGTTGTGCTTCGCTAAACGTGAAATCGGTAAAAACTGTCCCATCTTCGTCAACCCAGAGTGTGGCGCCCATGCCCTGCGGGTTGGTACTTCCGCAAACAAAGCACTTGCCGTGTTCGGGAAACCGTTTTGCCATGAATGAAATCGCTCCTTATCTCGCTCTCGCTTTATTTATTGCCTGCGGGGTGGCTTGGTTCACGTACCGGCCCAAAGGGGATAAAATTACGAAACGATGCCTGGTATCGTTCGCTAACAGCCAAATAAGCGTTGGCCCAACCACCAAAAGCGTAAAGGTTCCAGCCATCGCTAAGCAGGGCCAGATGACGCCAAGGTGCAGGATAGGGCGCTTCAATTCTAGCCCAGGTATGGCTCAACAAATCGAATCGTTCGCCAAAGGATTGGCCGGCGCTTTGGCTTTGGCCACCAAAAACGTAAAGTGCATTGCCTTGCACCGTCGCAGCTGCGCCTTGACGGGGTGTCTGCAAAGGCAGCAAACTCTCCCACCGGCCGCTATTGGGATGAAAACAATAAACATCGCGCACCGTCTCGCTGCCGTTCCACCCCCCGGCGAGATAGATACAATTCTGGTCACTGGCAGCTACCGAGAAGAGCAATGGCTGGGGCAAAGTACCTATTAACGACCAGGTATTACCCCCCGTGTCGTAGCGGTAAACCTGATCCTGAACCTTTTGCCCGTCCCAGCCGCCGAAGAGGTAAATTTGCCGGTTGAACAGGACTAAAGCATAGCCTGCTAAAGGATGTGGCAACGCCGTGCCCGTTTCCCATTGGTCACGAGCCAGATTGTAAATAGCCAAACGGTTACTAATCTGGCCATTTGCTAAGGTGCCGCCGGGCAAATAGAAAAGATCATCAAGGACAACACCACTGATATTGCTGGCCGGCTGGGTTTGATCCTGGCCACTGCCCCACACATTGCGCTGCGGATCGTAAATCGCCACCGTCGCGACCTGGCCGGACTTATTTTCACCGCCGGCGAAAACAAATTTGCCCTGCCAGACCGCGGCGGCCATCCGGCTACGCGGCAATGGCATAGGCACCAAGGCCTGCCAGCGGGGCAAATTTACCCGTTGTGGCACAGTTTCGCTCCTACTTTGATCGCTGAGTATTGGCCTCAGGGGGGAAATAGTTTCGCGACGTTGCCAGTGCCAGCCGTAATAGGAGACGACTAACAATAGCGGCAGTAAGAAATAGAGTATCGTGGCCCATCCGGCTCGAGCCGGACCGGTACGAATCGGGGGAACAGCAACCTCCGCTGGAACGGCTTCACCCACATTCAGCCAGCCCTGACGAATAGCGTAAGTAACCGCTTCAGTACGGGAAACAACCTCGAGTTTCCTGAAAATATTGCGCAAATGCGTCTTGACCGTGCTGTTGCTAATATGCAACTGGCGGGCGATTTCCTGATTGGTTACGCCTTTGGCCACCAGTTGCAGCACTTCCATTTCACGGTTGCTAAGCAGCGGATTTTCGTTCGACAAAATTGACCTTTCTGGAACCAAGCTCTGTTCGTCTTTGACGCATTATCATTATTGCCGCTAATACTACGTTGGCCGGCACATTGTTTGTCTTTATTATACGCAGTGGTAGTAGCTGGGCAATATCATTGGACATTCACAAGAGCATCACAGAATTGGCCGTATCATTGCAAGGAGCATTAGCGACGAAGCGATCTTCCTCATCGGCATCAAGAATTGCTTTACCTCGCGCACAATGACAAAACACGCTTCTCACTAAAAAATAGAACACTGATTAACGTTGATATGCGCTGATCTCAAATATATTACGCCACCAATATGAAAATCCCTGTTATCAGACCCAGTTCATATCTGCTATCATCAATCAGCTTCATGCCTATCAGGGTTGCATGACCTCTCAAGCCCGCGATCCCCAATCTTGTTAAGGGATTTTTATCCGCCGTAGTCCGTTTGTCTGCGCGCCTGCGTGTGCAGTACACGCAGACAAACCATTGTGGTGCTGTGCTAAGTTTCTTCTCGCTCAACACATTACGAAGACAGATGGCACCAATCAGAGCAGCAACGATTTCACCCAATAAGTATTCGGCAAAGCCAAAATCTGTTCTTGCAAGACGGTCGGCACTTCTTCATCCACACCTAAGACCATGACCGCTTCGCCGCGGCGCGCTTTACGCCCCACATGCATAAAAGAGACATTGATATCCGCGGCGCCTAACAGCGAGCCGACCCGACCAATGGTACCCGGCCGGTCGTGATGACGCACCAGCATGAAGCGCCCCGCAGCAGGAAAAGTGACCCAAAAGCCATCTACTTCCACAATGGTAGGGTGGTCCTGCCAAGAAACGCCGGCTACTTGCCACTTCCGGTCACCGGCAGTCACCCGGCACCGCAACAAGCTGCTGTACTCGGCGCAGCTATCCTCCTTTTGCTCGCTTACCCGCAAATCACGCTGTTCAGCAATGTGCAAAGCGTTGAACAGCGTCACCCGCTGTCCCACAATGCCGGTCAGCAATCCCTTGAGGGCCGCGGCGCGCAGATAGGTCAAATCAAACGCAGCCAGTTCTCCGCAAACAATGACCTCCAACCGCTCCAAATGCGTGCCGGCGAAAGTGCGCAGAAAACGGCCCAACCGTTCCGCCACTTCCACATATTGCAAGAGCAAGTCGGAGCCAGCCGGTAACAATGGCGCGTTGAGCACATAGCGGGGCGGCGTGCCGGCCAAAGCAGTGAGCACTTGTTCAGCGGCATCCACCGCCACCTGGTCCTGCGCCTCCGTGGTAGAGCCACCTAAATGTGGCGTCAACACTAAATTCGGCAGGCCGCGCAAAGCGCTATCCGCCGGCAACGGTTCTTGCTCGTAAACATCTAACGCCGCGCCAGCCAGGCGCCCAGATTGCAGTGCATCCACCAACGCCGCCGTATCGACAATCCCGCCCCGGGCACAATTGATCAGATAAGCGGACCGCTTCAGCAACGCCAGACGCTCAGCGTTTACCAGACCACGGGTTTCCGGCGTCAACGGCATGTGCAAGGTGAGAAAATCAGCCCGCCGGAAAACTTCTTCCAGTGGAACCAGTTCAACATTCAGCCGCTCGGCGTACTCCGGCGGCACGTAGGGATCATAAGCGACCACTTTCATGCCCAAACCCTGGGCGCGTCGGGCCACCTCCGAGGCAACCCGTCCCAGGCCTAAGCTGCCCAACACTTTATTGCGCACTTCAACACCCATGAACTTCTTGCGGTCCCATAAACCGGACTGCATCGCCATGTGTGCTTGCGGAATGTGCCGGGCCAAAGCGAAAAGCAAGCCAATAGTGTGCTCGGCGGCCGCCACCACATTGCCTAACGGCGCATTAGCTACCAGGATACCTAGTTCGGTGGCAGCAGGAATGTCGATATTATCCACACCGACGCCAGCCCGCACGACAATTTTCAGACGCTTCGCCGCTTTTAACAAATCGGCCGTGACATGCGTCCCGCTGCGCACGATCAAGGCGTCGTACTGCGAGATCATCGCCAACAAATCCGACGGCTTCTGCTTCGTCCGCACGTCCACCGATAGACTGCGCTCGCGCAGCAAATCCACGCCGGCCGCCGACAACGCATCGGCGACCAACACATGTTGTTTGTCCATGCTGTTCCCCCTCAAAGAGAATTCAGCCGACAATCGTTGGCGGCGCTACATACGCTCCGGTGCGTTCATTCCCATCAACGCCAAAACACGCCCCAAGACCTCTTTGGCCGCGGCAGCCAATTGCAGCCGGGACTGGCTCAGCGCTTCGTTTTGGCGATCCAACACTTGACAATCGCGGTAGAACTGGTGGAATTCCGCCGCTAAATCGCGGGCATAATAAGTGAGATGATGCGGTTGCAGCCGCGCCACCGTTAGATCGATCACTTCCGGCAACATGAGCAGCCGACGAACCAGCCGCAACTCGGCAGGATGAACCAGCAAGCTTAAATCAGCCTCAACATCGATCTGCCAGCCATTCTCCGCTGCTTTGCGGAAAATACTGGCGATGCGGGCATAGGCGTATTGCACGTAATAAACAGGGTTCTCGCTGGATTCCTGCACCGCTAAAGCCAGATCGAAGTCGATGGTCGCTTCATTGCTGCGGGTCAAAAGCATGAAGCGCACCGCGTCTTTGCCCACTTCCGAAACAACCTCGGCCAAAGTGACCATATCGCCGGCGCGCTTGGAGAGCTTAACCTCTTTGCCGTTGCGCAATAACTTGACTAGGTCGTAAAGAACGACAGTCAGCCGGGCCGGGTCGATCTCCAGCGCCTGCAACGCCGTTTTCATGCGCGGCACGTGCCCTTGATGATCCACCGCCCAGACGTCGATGACCCAATCAAAACCCCGGCGCACGAATTTATCGTAATGATAAGCAATGTCAGAGGCGAAATAGCCGGGCGTGCCGTTAGAGCGAATGATCACCTCATCTTTGCTACCGCCCAAAGCGGTGGCGGTGAACCAAACCGCGCCGTCCTTTTCGCGCAAAAGGCCTCGGCCCCGCAAAATGTTCATCACTTCGCCAAAAGCACCATCTTCGTAAAGCGATTTCTCCGAGAACCAACGGTCGAAACGAACCCCTAACTGGCCTAAATCTCGTTCCATGTCGCGCAACGTGCGCTGCACGCCCCACTCGGTCAATGCAGTGATCGCCTCAGCGCGAGGCATCTGCAAATAGTGCTCCCCATCCGCTCGCACCAGTTCAGCCGCCCATTCCTGCAAGTAGGCACCGTGATAACCCTCTTCCGGCAACGGCACGTCCCGGCCCAGCGCCTGGGCGTAACGAGCTAACAACGATTCGCCGAATTTGCGGATTTGCAGGCCGGCGTCATTGACGTAGTATTCTCGCTGCACCCGGTAGCCGGCCGCGGCCAACAGATTAGCCAGCGTGTCGCCTAACACGGCATTGCGCGCCCCGCCGAAATGCAACGGACCGGTGGGATTAGCGCTAACGTATTCCACCTGGACTCTGCGCCCTTGTCCTTTATCGAGGTTTCCCCAAGTTGGGCCGGCCCGGCGCACAACGGCCACCTGCCTCGCCAACCAACTTTCGTTCAAGTGGATGTTGATGAAGCCAGGATGAACTACTTCTGCACCGGCCAAGTAATCGACTTGGGGCAGATGCCGGAGGATCGCCGCGGCGATCTTCACCGGGGCCATGCGGGCCAGCCGGGCGGATTGCATCGCCACATTACTGCTGTAATCGCCAAAACTCGCGTCTTTCGGGTGTTCCACGGCCACAGCCGGTGGATCAAATTTTGGTAAATCCCCTTTTTTTTGTGCTTTCCGCAGAGCAGCTGCCAGCAAAGCGACGATATCATCACGCAACAAAGTCAACTCTCCTTCCAAAAACATAGAACGTTGATCAACACAGGTACGCGCTGATCTTTTTTCAGCCGTTAGGATGACAACAAGCACATGGCGACCATTGCAGGCCTTACGGCTGGTACGGAGCCAAATCGTACCAGTTCAGTCCGATCTCCACATCGACCTTTAGGGCAGCTTTTAGTTCGTAAGCGGATTCCATCGTTTGTCGCAGCAGTTCCGCCGTAGGCGCGATTTCGCCTTCCGGGACTTCCAACAGCAATTCGTCGTGTACTTGCAGGAGCATTTTGCCGGCGTAACCACCTTTTCCCAGCCGGCGATGCAAGTTGATCATGGCAATTTTGATGATGTCCGCCGCCGTGCCCTGGATAGGATGGTTGATGGCGGCCCGCTCCGCCGCAGCAATAATGTTATGGCTGACCCGGGCACTGCTTTGCAATTCCGGGAAATAGCGCCGCCGGCCCAACAGCGTTTCCACATAGCCGTGACGCCGGGCGAATTCCTTCGTTAGATCGATATACGCCAACACTTTGGGATAGGTGTTGAAATAAGCTTTAATGAACTGGCCGGCCTCCGCCGGCGTCAAGCCGGTACGCTGGGCTAAACCATAATCGGTCACGCCGTAAGAAATGGCGAAATTAGTCATTTTGGCCACCCGGCGCTGTTCTTTGCTAACCTGATCGATGGGCACACCGAAGACTAACGAAGCCGTGTGGGCGTGAATATCCTCACCGCGGGCGAACGCGGCCAACATGGCCAGGTCGCCGGAGATATGAGCCAGGACACGCAGTTCCACCTGGGAATAGTCTGCAGCCAAAAATTGGTGCCCAGGCGCCGCCACAAACGCTTTGCGCACCTGCCGGCCCAACTCCGTGCGAACAGGAATGTTCTGCAAATTAGGATTGTTGGATGCCAGGCGACCTGTTTCCGCCGCGGTCTGGCTGTAAGAAGTATGAATGCGTCCTGTGGTTGGGTTGATCAGTTCCGGCAACGCATTGACATACGTGGAAAGTAGTTTGTGTAATTGGCGATATTCCAGGATCAGATCCACCACCGGGTGTTTGCCCTGCAACATCTCTAGCACCTGCGCCGAGGTAGACACGCGCCCCGATTTCGTCTTGCGCAGTCCCTGCGACGAGATGTTCAACTTGTCGAAAAGAGCTTCGGAAAGCTGCTGGGTAGAATTGACATTGAAGCGGTAGCCCACCACGCTCCATATTTCCTGCTCCAATTCGTGCAAACGGCTGCTCAATCGCCGAGAAAGTTCCGCCAATACGGCGGGAATGACCAAAATGCCGGTTCGCTCCATATCCACCAGCACCGGCACCAAGAGCATTTCAATATCCCAGAAAAGATGCGTCAAGGAGCGTTTTTCCAGTTCCGGCAGCAACACATCATAGAGTCGCCAGGTCATCTGGGCATCGGCTGCGGCGTAAGGCGCTGCTTGGGCCAACGGCACTGCGCCCATGCTGATCTGTTTCTTCCCTTTGCCAATCAAGTCGCTAATTTCGGTCATCTCCACGCCTAACCGGTTGAAAGCCAAAGTCTTCAGGCCCAATCCCCGGCTGGCGGGATCGATCAGCCAGGCCGCAATCATCGTATCGGCTAAAGGCGCGGCGACAGCAAAACCGTGTCGTTGCAACAACGTAATGTCGAACTTAGCATTGTGAGCCACTTTGAGCTTAGCGCTGCTCAGGAAGGACTGCAAAGCGGCTTGCACCTCGACCAACGACAACTGGCAGGCGTCATCATGCCCCACGGGGATGTAAGCGCTGTCCGCCACCGCCGGCCCCCACGCCAAGGAAATGCCGACCAGTTTCGCCCGCTGCTTATCAGTGCTGCTGCTCTCGACATCAAACGCAATGCGGTCAGCCTCTGCCAACGCCGCTCTCAGCGTTTGCAAGGCCGCCGCGTCCTGCACTAACAGGAAGTCGGTAGGAGCAGGCTCAGCGCTCGGTGCGGCCGTCTCCCCAGCCAAAAGGGGCAATTCTCCTTGCTGTGCTGCCGGTTCGCCGGGAAGCAATTTCAACAAGGTGCGGAATTCCAAATCCCGGAAAAGCTGATGCAAACGCGGCAGATCGTATTGCCCCCACCGGCACGCTTCCAGATCGAAAGGAACATCAAGGTCAGTGCGGATCGTGATGAGTTGCCGGCCTAACTCCACGTCTGCTTTGTGTTCTTGCAGCGCTAAGCGCAGTTTCCCCCGTTTGATTTCGTCTAAATGGGCGTAAACACCGTCCAAATCGCCATAAGCCTGCAAGAGCGCCGTGGCGGTTTTCGCGCCCACGCCGGGCACGCCGGGAATATTGTCCGACTTGTCGCCGACCAGCGCTTTGTGGTCGATCAGTTGCCGGGGCGAAAGTCCGTAACGCTCCCGGAGACGCTGCTCGTCGTAGATTTTCACATCGCCGAAACGCCGGCCGTTGGTGATGATCCGTACATGGGCATCGACCAATTGGAAAGCGTCACTATCGCCGGTGACAATAAGCACATCGGCGCCGGCCTCTTCCCCACGCCGGGCCAGGGTGCCTAAGACGTCATCCGCTTCGAAGCCGGGCAGCGTGAAAATAGGCATGCCCAACGCCTCGACCACCTCTTTGATCCGCTCTACCTGGGTGTGCAGCTCCGGTGGAGTTTTGGCACGCTGTGCTTTGTAAGCGGCGAACAGATCATTGCGAAAAGTCTTGCCCACATCAAAAGCCACCGCGGCATGGGTCGGCTGCTGCGCTTGCAAAGTGTGCAGGAGCATAGAGACGAACCCGTAAACGGCATTAGTCAGTTCCCCTTCGCTGGTGCGCAGGGTGGGCGGCAAAGCATGATAAGCCCGATAAGCTAAGCTATGCCCGTCGACAAGTAGCAGAATGGGCCGGCTCATATCAAGCTTCTTCGATGATTAGATCGCCTTGCTGCAAATATTGCTGTACTTCGGGCAGTTCTTGCGCTTCGGAGACGATGCGCACGCGCTGGCCGCGATCAATGCGCAACAAGCCGCTGGGCAAATGCAAGGCAATGTGTTTCGCGGAGACATTCTTGAGGTAAAACGAGGTCTTCTCCCGTTTCCAACTTTTGCGCAGAAAATTCTTGGATGTATAAGCCATTTCACGACTCCTATTCATGAAAGATCCAGCAGCACCGGCAGTCCCATAGCCGACGCACACGGTCTACACAGGGAAAAAAACAGAAACTGAATAAGGCAAATCCCATACGTTCAGATTGCTATTATAAAGCGGGCAGCGTCGGTTGGCAAAGCGAACTACAGCGCTTCCCGATTTAGACACAGTGACTAAAGTCACCGTTACAAGTTACCAGGTCTGCCAAAGCGGACTATTTACAACCGCTGAAGAGCGGCTCGGCAGATATTGCGGCGGGTAAAACCGCCGCCTGGCATCAAAGCAAGTTGATGCGCACAAATGCGCAGTCACCCTCGGACGGGGCGCTTGACGGCGAGTATCAGTCCTCCATTCAACCTTGGACTATCGCCAATGATAGATAAAACGCAAGTCTTTACCGCGTACGAATAATTTCACCGATAGTATACCAGAATACCATTCATACCTCGTGCAACATTGTGCTATAATGCGCTTATGAACGAATTCGATCTGTTTGCCCAATTTTACGACGCGGATTACGCCGAATATGAAGAAGATTTGTCGCTCTACCAAGGTTTCATCGGGCTCACCGGGGGACCGGTCTTGGAGTTGGCCTGCGGAACGGGACGGTTGACGCTACCCCTCGCCCGGCAAGGGGTAGATATCGTAGGCATTGACATTTCGCCGGCCATGATTCGCTTGGCGCAAGAGAAGGCCATCAAGGCCAAGCTAACCGATCATGTTCAATTTCAAGTCGCCGACATGCGTCACCTGCAACCCAACGGACATTTTGCACTGGCCTTCGTGCCTTTCAACAGCTTCATGCACTTGACCAGCCAGGCCGACCAATTGGCAGCCTTAGCCAGCATCAACCAACAATTGCGTCCTGGGGGGCTGCTCATCATCGATCAATCTAATCCGGATGTACCCTTTTTGCTGGAAGCAGACGGGCGCCTACTTCTGGAGAAACAATGGCCCACGCCGGAAGGCGGTAGCGTGCTCAAATACGTCAGCCGCACGCTGCGCTTGGCAGAGCAAATACAAGACGTGACTTTTATTTACGAAGAGATTTCTCCCGGGGGGGAAAGCAAACGTAGTGTCATGTCATTCGCAGCCCGTTTCTTTTTTGCGCCCGAAGGCCAATTGCTGTTAGAAAAGAACAATTTCGTCGTCCAGGCTATTTACAGCTCATACGAATTAGAGCCTTATACCGACGACAGTGAACGTCTTATTTTCGTCGCCCGAAAAAGAGCTTGAAGGGTATCTATGACAATCATTGCGAGCGCAGTGAGCTATCCCCAACATTGGGGGGAGCAGCACACCTCCAGAATTAGGGGCCGGGGGTAACGACTCGGCCCGGCGACTAAAAGTCACGGCAACGTCTGCAAAATCGCCCTACAGCGATTCGCATGCAACCTGCGCAGGCAGGTTTCGCAGTGGTGGCAACGATTTCTAATCGCCGGGCGAGACAGACTGCGTTGTTCTGCGTTCTATTTTTCAGAGAAGAGGGTAGCCGAGGGCAATGCCCTCGGCCACCTTCCAGAGAAGTTTATTTTCAGGAGAGTCAGCATGGGACTGCGGCGCACCACAGCGAATGAAAATCCCTTGACAAGATTGGGGATCGCAGGCTTGAGAAGTCATGCTACGGGGAGACCTCTCCCCCAAGCTGCGCTGCGCTTAGCTTTTTCCCCTCCCCAATACAGGGAGGGGAAGGCTTGCTGCCCCTTTGGGCGGTAAGCCAGGGGAAAGGTCTTATTTTCAGAGTTGTCATGGGCCTGTGGCACACCACAGCGAATGAAAATTGCCGACTGGCGTCGAGCCTTTAGGCAGCTCGGCAGCGTCAACACCGGCTAAAGCCTCCACTCCGGTACGGTGGCGTTCTATTTTCAAAGAGGAGAAAACGATGGCAATACATGATCATGTGAACAGCAGTCCATCCAGCGCACGGGCTAACGGACCCGCACGTAGCCAAAACATCCTTTACCTTGCTTTTTACGTAGAATCGGTTCTCGTTGTCGTATTTCTACTAATGGATATCCTGCTATTGGTAACCATCAACAATGTTGCCCACTCTATACACACGACCTATAATGGAATCAGCCAGTCTAACGAGATCAACAACATGCTACGCACTGCAGAACGCATGAATGAAGCAGGCCTAACAAATATTGCAACGCCCAATTCACACTTTACAGAAACAATCGAGCAAGAAAAGTCCAACTTCAACCTCGACCTGCAAAAATACCAGACTAAAAGTGACCAGACACAAGAAGCACAGATCAATCGACCGTTTCAGAAGTTCTACAAAGCATTATTAACTACAGGAAAAAATACAAACGGCCAACCACAACCGGGAGCTATCGCCCAATACCAAAGCCAAGTAATCCCTCAATACCACAAGCTCATTAGCGCACTAAACCAACAAACATCTTTGATCACAGAAAAAGAAGGCAATGCTCTTATCAATAATGCCATCACCCCGATAAAGCATGCACGCACACTTCTTTGGCTGCGTGTCGTCATCATTCCACTTATAGCTATCGCTTTTATTCTATATTTCGGACATTTTCTCAAAAAACGACTACGTATTCCCATTATGACCTTAGGGGAAACCAGCCAGCAGCTCACAATGCTATCCAATAGCTTATACAAGTCCATGAACGAAAGTTCCAGGTCGTTGGCTGAAATCACGGCCAGCAGTGAGGAATATAGGGCCATGGCGACCTCAATAGCGCAATCCACATTGCGTATCAAGGAGCATGCGGAACAAACAGTCACTGAGGCAGAAAAAGCCACACGCATTAGTAAAGAAAGCGAACAACAAGCCACTGAGTTAGCACAACTCATCATTTACTTCAACAAACTTATCAAGCAAGAGCAACTTGCCGACCAAAAAATCAAGGAACTGAGCAAAAAGCTATCCGATATCGCCGATGAAACACATGTTCTGGCTATCAATGCCAGTATCGAGGCTGCGGCAGCTGGGGTTCAGGGTGAACGTTTCCAGGTTATTGCCAACGAAGTGCGTTATTTAGCTAAGCAAGAAACAACCACCAGCAAAGAGGTACAGAAACTTGCCCAGCAGATAGCTAACAACATCGATAACTTACAACAGATTCACGACGCTGCTAAACCGGCCACAGAGCGTAATCTCCAGCAAGCCGGCGAAACAAAAGAGATCAACATCAGTACACTAAAACAAATGGCAGAAATACAAAAGCGGTTAGAGGAAATAGCCTTGAATAGTGAGCAACAAGAGATAGCCATCTCTAATTTTGTCGAAAGCTTACAGGCATTACAGAAGATATTGAACGGTCAGACATCACAACGGGCCAAGACACTGGAAAACATCACGGCGATTAATCGTACCATAGAACAACTAAACTGCGTGGTCAGCGTACAATCGATGGAAGCAGCCACCCCAGCGCCAATTTCTGGATCAACAAACGAGCCAAACCACAACCAAACCAGAAACGACCCGTCATAACATAGGAAGCCGGCACAATGAGCTTTCGCACAATCACCGCACAATATATTTCAGCGCAAATAGAGAAACACTGATGCTTTTAGCAACACGTTGAGCGTGCTCCCTTTTACCGGCTGACTGACCATTAATCATATCACACAGAAGAAGGGACACCATGTCAATCGCCGCCCCGCCCCAAACCAGGAATAAACAAAGCGTATACTACCGGATTTTCCTTGTGTTTACGCTGCTAGCCGCGCTGCTCTTACCGACTTTGCCGGCCAACGCCAGCGGCAATATTCATATCGTGCAGCCGGGCGAATCGCTCTCCGTCATTGCGGCGCGTCACGGATTGACTATTCAGCAATTGCAACAATGGAACCATATCAGCAATCCGAACTTGATTTACAGCGGGCAATCATTGCGGCTTAGCGAGCCTGGTTCGAGCAGCCAGCAAGGGCGTTATTACACCGTGCGCCGGGGCGATACATTGAGCCATATCGCCTCGCAATTTGGTATGACCGTATCCGGTTTAGCCAGTTACAATCATATCAGCAATGCGGATTTCATCTACATCGGCTTGCGATTACACATTCCCACTGAAGCGCCGCACATAACACCGACAGATGGGCCGGCTATTTCCACTTACACAGTCCAGCCAGGCGATACGCTGTCGGCCATTGCTTTTCGTTTCAACAGCAGTATTGCCACCATTGCTTACACCAACCAACTCAATAACGTGAACCACATTTACCCGGGCCAACGGCTGCGCATTCCCCACAGCGCCAATATCTACAATGGGGCAAAAAAATTCGTGATAAGCATCAGCCGGCAACATTGTTGGCTTTACAACAACAACGCGCTGCTATACAGTTGGCGTTGCTCCACCGGGCGATCCAGATGGGGCACCCGCACCGGCACTTTTGCCGTGCAAAACAAGCTCTCCCGGGCGTACGGAGGCAGTTGGAATATCTGGATGCCGTACTGGTTAGGCATTTACTGGGCCGGCAGCAGCCAAAATGGCATTCACGGCTTGCCGTGGAATGCCACCACTGGCGGGCAAACCTGGGCCGGCTACGTAGGCGTTCCCATCACTTACGGTTGCATCATGTTAGATAATTACGCCGCCAGGACACTTTACCGGCTGGCCTACATCGGCATGCCCGTCATCATCAGGCCCTGAGCGAGCAACCTCGCGTCTGCTTTGAAAATCACTTCCCGGTTTTAGAAGCCTATTTCAGAAGTTCAACTTCTTTGAACTTCTATCCATGCTGCGTTGCTCTTGGGCGGCACGTCGGGCGATTGTGGGTTGTGGCGACTGAAAGTCACGCCGCACAGTACCTGCGGCCGAATGCCGGCCGGCGTGTCACGTTGTTTCACGTCCAATTGTTGGGAAAGCTGAGCAGTTACCCTCGTTCAATCCCAAGCGCGTTCATTTAACAACTGATTTTCCTTGTGTTATACTTTTGTTCAGGCGTGTTATATTTGTTCAACACATAGTAAACAAAGAAGCATCTCATTGCATTTTGCCAAAGGAGAAAGAAAATGAGTTCGTCCTCAACAATCGATCGCAATTTAGGGTTAGAGTTAGTACGAGCCACTGAAGCGGCAGCCTTAGGGGCAGCTCGCTGGATGGGACGCGGCAACAAAATAGGGGCAGATCAGGCAGCTGTCGACGCCATGCGCTACATTCTCAATCATGTGGATATGGACGGCCTGGTCGTCATCGGGGAAGGGGAAAAAGATGAAGCCCCCATGCTTTTCAATGGCGAAAAATTGGGTAACGGCGCCCCGCCGGCTGTAGATATCGCCGTCGATCCCATCGACGGGACCAGACTAACGGCAGAAGGCAGCCCCGGCGCACTCGCCGTCGTCGCCATTGCGGAGCGCGGTACCATGTTCGATCCTGGGCCTATCGTCTACATGGATAAAATCGCCGTCGGCCCTAAAGCCAAAGGCAGCATCAACATCGAATGGCCCATCGAAAAAAATCTACAAAGCGTCGCCCGGGCTCGTAATAAAGACATTGACGATCTCACCGTGGTAATCTTGGACCGCCCACGCCACAAAGAACTCATCCAGCGCGTTCGCAACAGCGGCGCACGCATCCGCCTCATTCGCGACGGAGATGTGGCCGGGTCTATTTCAGTGGCCTTACCGGACACCGGCATTGACATTTTAGTAGGCATTGGCGGCACCCCAGAAGGGGTCATCACCGCAGCAGCCCTCAAATGTTTGGGAGGCGAGATTCAAGCCAAGCTCTGGCCGCGTAACGATGAAGAGCGAGACAGCGCGTCAGCTTTGGGCCTGGACCCCGATCGAATTCTATTGACTGACGACCTGGTAGCCGGCGAAAATATCTTTTTTGCTGCGACTGGCATCACCGATGGAGAGCTTTTAGACGGTGTAAAATTCTTCGGCAACGGCGCCCAAACCACATCCGTCAGCATGCGCTCCAAAACTGGTACAATTCGCTACATCCGAGCCATTCACAGGTGGGATAAGCTCATGAAAGTCAGCACGATTAAATACGACCTGTAAGGCAACAGACGCGGCGTAGATCATCCGAAGCGTAAGACAAGGGCAGGACTGCAAATAACAGTCCTGCCCTTTTGTAGACCAAGCCCTTTTCACATGCGCTATGCTGTTTGGACACCACGAAATTGATGATGCGCTTCTGCGTCGGGAGCATCCTGCAATAATTGCACGGCATGTGGTAATGCCGGCGCAATCACAGCGAAGTTTTCCCGTACAGCCCGGGGACTGCCTGGCATATTCACAATCAAAGTATGCCCCCGTATGCCGGCCACAGCTCGGCTCAACATCGCGTGGGGCGTCACTTGCAGGCTGACCGCTCGCATCGCCTCGGCAAATCCGGGCGCTAACCGGTCTACGACGGCTAAAGTAGCTTCCGGCGTTACATCACGCGGCGCAAAGCCGGTTCCTCCCGTCGTTAAGACCAGATCTAATTGCAAATCATCCGCCCAGCGGCGCAAAACGGCTTGTAGCGCCGGCACATCATCCGAAACGACAATTTGCTCCACGATCACAGCGCCGGGCAGCTGTAAGGCTAACTCAGCTAACAACGGGCCGCTACGATCTTCCCGTTCGCCACGCGCCGACCGATCACTGGCTGTCAAAACACCTATCCTAATCATCGCCCCCCTCCTCTAAAAATAGAACGTAGATTAACGCTGGCTGCGCACGCAGATAAAAAATAATGGCGAAAAAATAAGCCTGATGACATCATTATTAGCGAAGCACTGCACTTTCCACAACACCGGCGTCGAGACTTTAGCCGGTAATTGCGCTGCCAAGCCACCTAAAGGCTCGACGCCAGTCGTAAATTTTCATCCGCTGTGGTGCGCCGCAGGCCCATGCCGACTACCGAGAAACACACCTGTTTCTTCCTAAACGAATAATTTTGTATTCGAAAATTACGGAATAGCTCCTCTCATAATCAGTTGACGCAGCGGCGCAAAGGCGCAGAGCGTCTAAAAAATCAGGGCCTCTTTAAGAAGTTCAACTTCTGCGAGAAGTTGAACTTCTATTCGCCGGCGTTCTCCGCCCGAGCGCACGGAGATTTGACCCCCGTGCGCCCCCCGGCCCCCAATATAGACGACAGTCCACGCAGGCCAAGAAAAAAGCAGCGGAAAGAAAATACATCATCCCCCCGCTGCTAACTTAGTAAACTATTAAAAGCTCACCACAGAAAAATTCGCTTTTAACGCTTGGTGTACTGCGGTGCCTTGCGAGCTCGCTTGAGGCCATATTTCTTGCGCTCTTTGATGCGAGCATCCCGCGTCAACAAGCCATAACGGCGCATCAGCGGACGTAAATTCTCGTCTAATTTCACCAACACTCGGGCGATGCCCAAACGCACAGCGCCGGCCTGGCCAGCAATGCCACCACCTTTGACCAGAACCGTAATGTTGAATTTATCTAAACTCTCGCTGACTGCCAGCGGTTCTAATAAATGCTGACGGTCCATTTCACGAGGAAAATAATCTGCCAAAGGCTTATTGTTGATAATTACCGTTCCCGTCCCAGGATAAAGACGCACCCGAGCAGAAGCTTCTTTACGTCGGCCAATCGCCTCTGTATATCTCACCTCATCCATCTATGCCTCCTAACATCTACAGGTCCAACACTTTGGGCTGCTGCGCCTGATGTGGATGCGTATCCGACGCGTACACCTTCAACTTCTTGAACATCTTGCGTCCTAACGAATTATGGGGCAACATGCCGCGCACCGCTAATTCGATCGCACGCTCCGGGTGCTTTGCCATCATCTCCTGCCAGGGAATCTCACGTAGCCCCCCGGGATAGCCGGAATGTCGATAATACATTTTCTGCTCTGCTTTCCGACCCGTCAAACGCACCTTACCGGCATTCACCACCACTACAAAATCCCCACAATCCACATGGGGCGTAAAAATAGGCTTGTGTTTGCCTCGTAGGATTTTGGCAATCTCGCTGGCTAACCGCCCCAAAGTCTTACCCTGAGCGTCAACCAGGTACCACTCCCTTTTAATTTCACCTTGCTTAGGACTGTACGTTCGCACCGTACTCTACTCCTTACTCAATAATTCACTTGCCACAGAAAGAGGCCTTTAGCCGGGGCCGGCGGTGGTGCCATGGCCAAATCCTTAGCTGCCAAAACAGCCGCCAATTGTTCCACCGTCCAACGTTTTTGCCCGACCCAAACCAACGCCATCACCAAACGGCGGACCATACGCCACAAAAACGCGTTAGCCTCCACGCGGTAAAGCCACATACGGCCATCCTGCCACCAATCCGATTGCAGTACTTCGCGCACCGGATTATTGCCGGCCGGCGGCTTGCCGAACGAAGAAAAATCATACCGACCCACCAAAATCCTCGCCGCCCGCTGCATCAGAGCAAAATCCAAAGCGCCCGACACATGATAGCTAAACCGTTCGTGCAACGGCGAACGCACCTCACCCCGCCACAAAAAATAGCGGTATTCGCGACTGTGCGCACTAAAGCGAGGATGAAACCTCCCCTCGGCCAGTTCTAACTGCAAAACGGCCAGGTCATCCGGCAAAATAGCATTCAAAGCTCGCCGCAACGTCGCCAAATCGTGGCGCCACGGAAGAGAGAAAGCAACCACCTGCCCATTAGCATGCACCCCGCTGTCCGTGCGACCGGCACCCACGATTCGCACCGGCACCCCGCTCAACCGAGCCAAAGCCTGCTCCAAAACCCCTTGCACCGTTCGTCCCCGGGCCTGAATTTGAAAGCCCCGGAAATCGGTACCATCGTAGGCAATATTCGCCCGCAGGTAGACCGCTTCCACCTCCTTTACGACAGGCAAACCTAATCCTCGGGCCCCTCAACCAATTCCAACAAAACCATCTGCGCACCATCTCCAGGACGAGGCCCCAACTTCAAAATACGGGTATAACCACCTTTCCTGGATTGGTAACGCGGCGCAATATCCGTGAACAATTTCCGTGCCATCTCGTTGTCGTTCAAATGGGCAGCTGCTCTGCGTCGTGCAGCTACCACAGCGCGCTGCCCTTCTAAAGCACGTTTCGCCGTTGTAATGAGCCGCTCGGCATCGGAACGCGCAGCTTTCGCTTTCGCCTCTGTGGTGCGAATACGCTCATGACGAAATAATTCCGTTACCAGGTTCCTAAATAGTGCCTTGCGGTGCCCCGAAGAACGACCGAGATGTCGTCCAGCTACTCGATGTCGCATTGATTTTCACTCCAACTTTCTATGACTGGCTCGATCCAATCCATTACTCGATATATTGATCGTAGCCTTTTTCGTGCATTTTCGCCTTCAACTCATCCAAAGACTTGCGCCCAAAGTTGCGGATAGAGAGCATCTCGCCGTCACCCAAGCGCATCTTCTCAATAATCTGACCAACTTGCAAAAGCCCGGCCCGCTTCAAACAATTGTCCGCCCGAGAAGAAAGCACCAAGCTTTCCATCGGCACGGAATACACTTCCAGCGGGATATTCTCCACATCAGTCACAGGTTCTACAACCGGCGGGACATCGCTAACACCGGCCACCAAAGCAAAATGGCGCAACAAGATGGAAGCACTTTGTCGCAGTGCGTCCTCCGGTGCAATAGTGCCATCCGTCCAAATTTCTAACAGTAAGCGATCATAGTCCGTTTTCTGGCCAATGCGTTCACTATCCACGGAAAAATTCACTTTGCGCACTGGACTAAAAATCGCGTCCACAGGAATATTACCCAGTGGTAACTCACGGCGACTCTCGGCTGGGGAATAGCCTCGTCCCCGCGTGACGGTCAACTCCGCGTCTAATTCCACATCATTGGAATCAGCAGTGCACAGATAAAGTTCCGGATTCGCTACTTCCAGACCATGCGGGCAGTAGACATCAATGCCCGTCACCGGCCCTTCCGCATTCACCTCCAACTTGACCTGGATTGGATCGTCAGACTCGGTCAGCCAACGAAAACGCAACCGCTTCAAATTAAGAATAAACTGAATGGCATCTTCACGCACATGAGGAATCGGTGAAAACTCATGCTGAATGCCAAGAATACGTATAGATGTAATAGCCGCCCCGGGCAAAGAAGAAAGCAACACACGGCGTAATCCATTGCCTAACGTAATCCCGTATCCTTTCTCCAACGGGCTCACGATAAAACGGCCATATGTCTGCGTTGTTGCCTCTATTTCTACTACATTTGGCAAGACTAAATCTAACAAAAGAAACCTCCTTGCTCAGGAAAAACCGACGTCCCATCCCTGTGAAAATAGACGGCACGCTTCTTACCCATTAGCGGCTGTAATATTCGACAACCAACTGTTCGTTGATGGGGATGTCGACGTGTTCCCGTTCCGGCAAACGCAAAACGACCCCGCTCAACGATTCAATATTTAGCTGCAACCAATCGGGGACTGTTTTATCAGCAGCGATCTCTTCACGCAGCTTGAAAAAGCCATTCTGGCGGTGACCTTCACGCACTAAAATGGTATCCCCGGGAGCCACCAAATAAGAAGGAATATTTACTTTCCGGCTATTGACAGCGATATGGCCGTGACGGACCAGCTGTCGTGCTTGGGCACGAGAGTCCGCCAGACCAAGCCGGTACACGACATTATCAAGACGACGTTCCAATAACGTCAAGAGAGCCGTGCCGGTCTTACCCTTTTGGCGAGAAGCTTCCGCAAAATAGCGGCGGAACTGCCGTTCCATCACGCCATAAATACGGCGCACTTTTTGCTTTTCGCGCAACTGGATAGCAAAGTCCGATGCCTTGCCACGACGCCGGCGATTATTACCTTGATCGCCGGGCGGGTAGGGGTGACGCTCGAACGGACATTTCGACGAAAGGCAACGATCACCTTTCAAAAAGAGTTTTTGATTTTCTCGCCTGCATAACTTACAAACAGGACCTGTATAACGAGCCAAATTAACCTCCACTTCTCGAATTTCTTGGGGTTTACAGCTTGGCTAAACTTTCATCCCCCGATAAATCGCACAAACTCAGCAAGCTACAACATAGGCGCTCAGAACGGCCTCTACTCGCGCGACCGAGCCACTACTTTAGACACGTCGCTTTTTGGGCGGGCGGCAACCATTGTGTGGCACCGGCGTAACATCGACAATGGCATGAACCACAATACCACTGCCTTGCAACGAGCGCAAAGCAGTTTCCCGCCCCGGCCCCGGCCCTTTCACTCGCACTTCCGCCTCACGCATGCCAACATCAAGGGCCATTTTTGCCACCTGTTGGGCAGCTAACTGAGCAGCATAAGGCGTGCTCTTACGCGATCCCTTGAACCCGGCCGTTCCGCCACTCGCCCATCCGATGACATTCCCCTGTTGGTCTGTTACCGTGATGATGGTATTGTTAAAAGTAGACTGAATGTAAAAGCGGCCTCTCGGCACCAATTTCTTTTCTCGTCGAGCGCCAGAACGGCGACCTCGACGACGTGTTGGTTGAGCCATATAACTCCCTCTGCAAGATAAACCCTAAAACAGGCACAACAGACCGACCACCGGTCTCCTGCCTGACCAACTAAGCCATTTACTTCCGCGCTCGCTTGCGGCCTGGCACAGTTTTACGTGTCCCACGCCTCGTGCGAGCGTTCGTGCGAGTGCGCTGGCCATGCGCCGGCAAATTCCGGCGATGCCGCAAACCGCGATAAGCACCAATTTCCGTCAAACGCTTGATATTCATCGCCACATCCCGGCGCAAATCACCTTCCACACGATAATTGCGATCGATGATCTCACGCAAACGAATGACCTCAGACTCAGTTAAATCATTCGAGCGCGTATCAGGATCCACGTTAGCCACCCGGAGAATCTCCCGGCTGGTGGAAAGCCCAATGCCGTAAATGTATGTCAACGCCACTTCAATGCGTTTGTTGCGGGGTAAATCAACCCCTGCGATACGAGCCATTCGCCAACTCCTTTTTCACTAACCTTGGCGCTGCTTGTGTTTCGGATTAGAACAAATTACCCGAACCACTCCTTTGCGCTTCACAATTTTGCACTTCTCACACCGCTTCTTCACAGACGATCGTACTTTCATCATTTTCTCCCCAGCGCCCGAAAATTACAAGCGTGTTAAAATATCAGCCCCGTTTTCGGTGACTAACAATGTATGTTCAAAATGGGCCGACAACGCGCCATCAGCTGTGACCACCGTCCAGCCATCAGCCAACACCCGCGTGCGCCAAGTGCCCATATTTACCATGGGCTCAATGGCAAATGTCATGCCCGGTTGCAAAACCAAATAGCTATCGGCATGCGCCATATTGACGTAATGCAGAATCTCCGGCGGCTCATGCATCTCCCGGCCAATACCGTGTCCGGTATATTCCCGCACCACCGCCAAACCGTGGTTTTCCACATATTGCTGAATAGCGGCCGAAACCTGCATCATAGGCTTGTTCGCTTCCACTGCGGCAATGCCTTTATAAAGGGCATCTTTCGTCACATCCAGCAACCGTTGCGCGGCGTCGCTGATCTGCCCCACAGGGTAGCTCCAGGCACCATCTCCCTGCCAGCCTTTGTAAATCGTGCCGGTATCGATACTGACGATATCGCCTTCCTGCAACACCCGGTCCGGGCGGGGAATGCCGTGCACCAATTCATCATTAATGGACGCACAAATAGAAGCCGGAAAACCATAATACCCCTTGAAAGAAGGAATAGCCCCATTCTTCCGAATCACGCTCTCAGCCAAAGTATCCAACTCGGCAGTCGTAACGCCGGGTTTAATAGCCTCCCGCATGTGCGCATGTACTAAAGCGACCAAACGCCCTGCTTCCCGCATCAGCTTAATTTGTTCTGCCGTCCGGCATTTCACCTGCGCCGGACGCCGCTTCATCTGTTTCACTACGCTCTGACACTCTCTACAACCGCTATCAACGCGGCTTGCACATCATCAACCTTACAATTACCGTTAATCTCTCGCAAAAGCGCTTGCTGACGATAAAACGCAATCACCGGCAACGTTTCTCGAAAGTAAACTTGCAGCCGGTTACGAGCTGTTTCTGCGCTGTCATCCGAACGTTGGTAAAGTTCACCACCGCACAAATCACAAACCCCATCCACCTTGGGCGGGTTGAATAATACATGATAAACAGCTCCGCAATTTCGGCAAATCCGACGTCCCGAGAGTCGTTGGATTAAGACTTCATCCGGCACTTTAAGATACACAGCGACATCAACCTGGCCGCCAAGAGAAGCCACCACCTCGTTCAAGGCCTCCGCCTGCCGCACAGTTCGGGGAAAGCCATCCAACAAGGCGCCGCGAGCACAATCTGGCCGCGAGAGCCGCCCTCTGACCATAGCAACCGTCACTTCATCCGGAACCAGCTCGCCTTTGTTCATGTAGGACTTGGCCAAAAGCCCTAGCTCTGTTTCCTTTTTTAAGTTCTCCCGAAAAATATCACCTGTCGATACCTGGGGTAAGCCGGTCGCTTTTTCTAACAACTTAGCCTGCGTACCTTTTCCGGCCCCTGGTGCCCCTAAAAAGACGACGAAAAACGGTCCTTGCGGCATTTCTTATGCCTCCAAAACCCATCGATTTAAAAGAACGCCTCCCCACCTCCACTTACTTAGCTTAACGAATAAAACCTTCGTAATGACGCATGAGCAACTGTGCTTCCATCTGTTTCATCGTGTCCAATACCACACCGACAACGATCAGCAAACCGGCGCTGCTGATGAGCATGACGGACGTGGACGTAAACCCGCGCACGAAGAAAGGTATGACCGCCACGGCGGCTAAAAACAACGCTCCCACCAGGGTAATACGGGACATCACTTTGTTCAGGTACGTCTCGGTAATCTTACCAGCCCGGATACCGGGGATGAACCCTCCCTGTCGCTGCAATGTTTCCGGCAAGTTTTGTTGTCGAAACACCACATCGGTGTAGAAATAGGTGAACCCGACAACCATCCAGAAATAAGCAAACCAGTAAAACCAACCTTGGATATTAAAGACAGAAGTCGTCGCGCTGGCCACGGAAGCAATCCAAGGCGTGCTGGAACCCACGAAATAGCTGGCCAGGGTGGCCGGCAAAATCATCAAACTCTGGGCGAAGATAATCGGGATCATGCCGGCGGCGTTAACGCGCAACGGCACATAGGTGCTCTGGCCGCCGTAAACTTTGCGCCCGCGCACCCGCTTGGCGTATTGTACTGGAATACGGCGCTCGCCTTCCTGTACAAACACGATCACAGCAACAGTAATAATCATCACCAAGATCAAAACAGTAAAGCCGACATAATTGCCGGCGGCTAACATCTGGCCCATGCGCCGGGGCATAGCCGCCACAATACCACCAAAGATGATGATCGATATGCCGTTACCAATGCCATCCGACGTAATCAGTTCACCTAACCACATGGCAAAAGCGGTGCCGGCCGTCAAGGAGATCAACGTCGTCACGGTGGGCAACAAGTTAGCGCCGGTGAAACCGAAATGCGGCAAAACGCCCGCTCGCGCTAACAAAACCGACTGTCCCCAACCTTGCAACAGCGCCAAAGGAATGGTCAGCCAGTTGGTGTATTGGTTGATCTTCTGGACACCCTGCTCGCCCTCTTTGGACAGCTCTTCCAATTGCGGAATAATAGGCACCAACAACTGCAAGATAATGGAAGACGTGATGTACGGGTAAACGCCCATGGACATAACCGAAAACCGGGACAAAGCCCCGCCGGAAAACATATCCAATAAACCCACTAACGGATTACTGGCAAATACTTGCTTCAAAACATTTTGATCCACGCCGGGAGCAGGAATATGCGCCGCCAGCCGGTAAATGACCAGAAGCCCCAGCGTCACCAGCAGCTTATTACGCAGATCCGGCAGGCGGAAGGAATTACGTACAGCATCAATCATTGCGTTGTTCTCTCCTCAAAAGCAGGATACCCTGTCACAAATCTCCCCCACCCGGGCTGGTCGCGTTTTACTGGCCAACTCAGCAGGATCGACATCAACGCGACAGCAATTCAACGGTACCGCCGACAGCTTCTACCTTCTGCCGGGCACCTCTGGTGATCCGATGTACTTTCACCGTCAAAGCACGATCCAAGTCACCATCACCTAACAAAACCACGGGCAGCGCTGTAGAACGAATGAAGCCTGCGCCAGCCAATTGCTCCGGCGTCACCTCGCTACCGGCAGGAAACCGCTCTGCGTCCAGGTCGCCGACATTCACCTCTGCATATTCCACCCGCCAGCGATTCTTGAAACCTCGCTTGAAAGGCAATCGCCGCACGAAAGGCAACTGACCGCCCTCAAAATAAGGGCGCACACCGCCGCCGGAGCGGGAATTCTGGCCTTTGGTACCCCGGCCAGCCGTTTTACCTTGCCCTGCAGCAATGCCTCGGCCAACCCGTTTCCGGGGGCGACGACTGCCGGGAGCAGGTCGCAAATCATGCAAATTCATGGTCACTCCTCCACCACTTCCACGCTCACCAAATGGCTCACCTTCGCCACCATGCCGCGCACCGCGGGTTGATCATTGTGTTCTACCATATCACCTAAATGGCGCAACCCCAAAGCACGCACCGTCGCTTTCTGGCGAGCTGAATAGCCAATGGCGCTTTTCACATAAGTTACGCACAAACGGCGTGTCGCTTGTTCAGTCACCACGCTTTTCCTTTCTCAGCCAAAATGGCTGCAACGAGCCTGCGGGTCTATTCCGCAGGGCAGCAACCTCTTCTGGCGATTGCAACTGGCGCAACCCTTCCAGCGTAGCTTTGGTCACATTCAAAATATTGGCGCTACCCATGGATTTCGTCAAGACATCCCGAATGCCGGCAGCTTCCAACACGGCACGCACGCCGCCACCGGCAATAACGCCGGTACCGGCAGAAGCAGGCCGCAAGAGTACCTTGGCTGCGCTGTAGCGAGCAATGATCTCATGGGGAATCGTCGTTTCCACCATGGGCACCGTGATCATGTGCTTGCGCGCCCGCTCAGAGCCTTTGCGAATAGCATCAGGCACCGCACCGGCCCGGCCAACGCCCACGCCAACTTTCCCTTTTCGATCGCCGACCACCACAACAGCACGAAAACTAAAGCGCCGGCCACCTTTGACGACCTTTGCCGTGCGCGCAATATGAACTACACGCTCGTCGAATTCGTCAACTTCTTCGCGCCTACCCCTGGCAACATTTCTTCTCGCTGGCATTTGTCCTCCTCATTCACACCAAACACTTAAAATTGCAAGCCAGCTTCGCGCGATGCTTCCGCCAGCGCTTTCACTCGCCCAAAATAAGGGTAGCCGCCACGATCAAAAACCACCGTCGTGATACCTTGCGCCAATGCCCGCTGGGCAACCAACTGACCAACCAGTTTAGCTTGCTCGATTCTCCCCAAACCCGTCACTTTATCCCGCAGTTCTTTGTCTATGGTAGAAGCTGTCGTCAGTGTACGGCTGGCCTCATCGTCAATCACTTGTGCATAAATATGATTCAAGCTGCGGAACACGTTCAAGCGCGGACGAGAGCTCGTGCCGGAAATTTGTTTCCGAACCCGAACATGACGTCGCAACCGTGCCGCAGAACGTTTATCCCTTGCCATGATAACCTTCCCTCTTCATAACATACAGGGCCGCCCGACAATACGCCATTAGCGTTTGCCCGCTTTACCCACTTTTTGCCGTACATATTCGCCCTGATAGCGAACGCCTTTCCCCTTATACGGTTCCGGGGGACGGCAACTGCGCACGTCCGCCGCGATTTGTCCCACGACCTCTTTATCGATACCCTTAATGACCAATTTTCGGCCGCTGCGATCCGTTTCAAACGCCAACCCAGGAACATTGAATTCGATGGGATGCGAATAGCCTAATTGCAGCACCAATTTACTGCCATCACCATCAGCACGATAGCCCACACCAACGATCTCCAAAGTCTTCTGGAAACCCTCGTTGACGCCGATTACCATGTTATTAAGCAACACACGCGTCAATCCGTGCAAAGCCCGGTGCTGGCGTTGATCGGTAGGACGCTGGACCATCACCTGATTGCCATCCTGCGTCAACTGCATATCTTGAGATAATTGGCGCGTCAAAGTACCTTTCGGGCCCTTGACCGTCACCATATTATCGGGGGCAATGGTCACTGTTACCCCTTTCGGAATTACAACCGGACGTCGTCCAACTCGAGACATTATACTATCCTCCTGTGACCGACGACTACCAGACGTAACAAAGGACCTCGCCGCCCGTATTGAGCTGACGCGCCTTTTTCCCCGTCATAACCCCGCGTGACGTAGAAAGGATGGCCGTTCCCAGCCCACTACGCACCCGAGGAATGGATTGTCGTTTCGTGTAAATTCGCCGGCCCGGCTTGCTGATCCGCTTCAAACCCGTAATCACCGGCCGCCGATTCTCATCATACCGTAAAATTATCCGCAACATCGGCTGTGGTTCCGCCCGGTTCACGTCAAAGTGCTGAATGTACCCTTCTTCTTTCAATATCCGGGCCATAGCGACTTTGGTCTTAGAACTGGGAATCAACACAGAACGATGGTGAGCCATATTTGCATTGCGTATGCGTGTTAACATATCCGCAATAGGATCCGTCATCATAAGTGCTATCCTCCAAGTTGCAGTATCGGCTGCACCTAAAGCAGTTTTTCCGACTTACAGCCTGGTTCCCAAAAGGGGAAAATATTTATTTTCCACTATAAAATTAAAGAGAACCACTGTAAACTGATTTAACCGCTACAAACTTACCAACTCGACTTCGTTACACCGGGCAACCGCCCATTCAAAGCTTCTTCGCGGAAGCAAATGCGACAGAGGCCAAACCGACGAATGTACCCGTGCGGACGACCACATTTTCGACAACGGTTGTGCTCCCGCACTTTATATTTACGCCGGCCTTCTTTAATAACCATACTTTTCTTAGCCACAACCCCTCCTAAACTCAAGCTTGCTGAAGCGGCATGCCGAACAATCGCAATAACTCACGACCTTCTTCATCCGTCTTCGCCGTAGTGACAATAGAAACTTCCATGCCGCGCACTTTGTCGATCTTATCGTAATCGATTTCCGGCCAAATCACCTGCTCGCGCAAGCCTAACGTGTAATTACCTCGACCGTCAAAAGCATCCGCCGAAACACCTCGGAAATCACGCACCCTGGGCAAGGCAATGTTAAAAAGGCGATCGACAAAATCATACATGCGATTGCCGCGCAATGTCACTTTCAGCCCCACCGGATTCCCTTCACGCAACTTGAAAGTAGAAATGGCTTTGCGCGCCCGGCGCACGATCGGCTTTTGTCCAGTGATGGTCATCAAATCATTGGTAGCAAAATCCAACGCTTTGGCATTTTGCAACGCTTCGCCAATACCAACATTGACCACCACCTTGACTAAACGCGGCACTTCCATGACGTTTTTGTAGCCGAAAGCTTTCACCATTTCCGGCACAATTTCATCTTGATAGCGTGCCTTTAATCTTGGAACTCGTCCCATCCTGTTCACCCCTTACAAAAATTACCCCTCAGAATCAACTACTTTCTTGAGGCTTAGGCAAAAACTCATCATATTTGCGGCTGTAGCGAACGTATTCCCCTTCAGAAGTCTCTTTGTAATTTGCTCGAGTGCGTTTATTCGCATCGGGCGTTACCAACATCACATTGGAAATACGAATAGGCGCTTCACGTTCAATGATACCTACCTGCGTCCGCACATTGCCGGTAGGACGCTGATGTTTTTTCACCAGATTGATACCGGCGACAACCACCCACACGTCATCAGGATTATACCCTTTGCGCGGGGGACGCCAACGATTCCGAATGACCCGCTGTACCGTCCCGCGACGCCCTTTTTCATCTCCGGAAATAACTTCTACCAAGTCGCCTTTTACGATATGAACCTTCATCCGACAACCTCCTATAGCACCTCTGGCGCTAACGAAACAATGCGCATATAGCGCTTTTCGCGCAACTCACGGGCCACAGGACCGAAAATACGCGTCCCCCGAGGCAACCCATGGTCATCAATCAACACAGCAGCATTGTCGTCGAAGCGAATGTAAGTGCCATCCGGACGCCGGTACGCTTTAGCGACGCGCACCACGACCGCCCTGACCACATCACCGCTTTTTACTTGACTGTTAGGGGCTGCTTGTTTAACCGTGGCCACAATGACATCCCCCACCGACGCATAACGCCGCATGGAACCACCTTTCACGCGGATACAAAGAATCTCTTTGGCTCCCGTGTTATCGGCAACTCGCAGCCTACTTTCTTGCTGAATCATAACTCCACCATCCTTCACGCCAACGGAAAACTATCCCAATCGGCAACCGCCATTCACGCTATGCCTCGTGGGCACGTTCGAGAATTTCCACCACAACCCAATGTTTCTCTTTGCTCAGCGGGCGAGATTCTTCGATGCGAACCGTATCGCCGACGCGACAACTGTTGTTCTCGTCATGGGCCTTGAAACGACGTGTGGTGCGCACCACTTTGTGATAAATAGGGTGCCGCCGCCGTCGCTCCACCATCACAACCACAGTTTTAGCCATCTTGTCGCTGCTAACCTGGCCGACTAAAATTTTTCGAGCCATCGGCTATATCCCCTCCGCCAATTCCCGTTCCCGCATGACTGTACGAATCCGGGCAATATCCCGGCGTACCTCCCGGAAACGAGCGTAATTCTTATGCTGACCGCTCGCTTTATTGAAACGAAGTTTGAAATATTCTTCGTACACTTCGTCCAAATGGGCCGACAGCTCCTTTTCACTCAAATTGCGTAACACGCTGGCTTTCATTTCACACGCCGCCCTTTTCGCCTTCGCGGGTAATAATTTGCGTCCGAATGGGCAATTTGTAAGAAGCCAAACGGAAAGCTTCCCGCGCCAATGCCTCATCGACTCCGGCGATCTCAAACATGACCCGGCCCGGTTTTACTACCGCGACCCAGTGGTCCACATTGCCTTTACCGCTCCCCATGCGGGTCTCGGCAGCTTTCGCAGTCACCGACTTATCCGGGAAAATGCGAATCCAAACTTTACCACCACGCCGTAAATGCCGGACTATAGTCCGGCGTACAGCTTCAATCTGGCGACTGGTAATCCAAGCTGGTTCTAAAGCCTGCATACCCACATCGCCAAAATCCACAGAATTACCGCGCATTGCTTTGCCCTGCATGCGGCCGCGATGCATCTTGCGGTACTTCACGCGTTTTGGCATTAACATGAATCATTCTCTCCTATCAAGCCGCCTTGCTGGTCTTTTCGGGCAAAATATCGCCACGATAAATCCAGACTTTCACGCCGATGCGGCCAAATGTCGTCAATGCTTCAGATTGAGCATAGTCGATATCGGCACGCAGCATATGACGCGGCACGCGGCCTTCTCGCATCAACTCCCGCCGGGCCATCTCCGCCCCGGCCAAGCGACCAGCACAGGCAATCATGATCCCCTGAGCGCCGCTGCGCATAGCCCGACCAATAGCCTGACGCATGGCCCGGCGATAGGAAATACGCCGCTCTAACTGGCCAGCAATACTACGTGCCACTAAAGTAGCACTCAATTCCGGCCGTTTGACCTCTTCGATATCCAGTTTTACCTTTTTCCCAGTCAGGTCGATCAGCCGTTGGCGCAACGCTTTCACGTTAGCACCACTTTTGCCAATCACAACCCCCGGTTTTGCCGATCGCACGGTCACATGCACTTGTTGCGGATAACGGGCAATAAGAACATCTTCTAAATCAGCACTCTCTAAATCCTTTTGGAGCATAGTGCGAATTTTCTCATCTTCGATAAGCAATTCATTATAGCGACGGCCCTCAGCATACCAATGGGACTTCCAATCCTTTGTTATACCCAGACGAAACCCGTAAGGATGAACTTTACGACCCAAAATCTGCCCCCCTTTCCCTGCACCTGGTTCAGGCACTTTCCTCAATTAACACGACAGTAATGTGCGAAGAACGCTTCAAAATTGGTTTGAAACGCCCTCGGGCACCAAAACGTCCCCCCCGGCGCGTTGGTCCTTCGTCGGCAACGATGTACGAAATAACCATATCTTCCCGCGCGAAGCCAAAATTCTCCTCCGCACTGGCCAGGGCAGAGGCAATGGTCTTGGCAACTGGCTTCGCGGCGCCCTGTGGCATATAAGCCAGAACGGCTAAAGCCGCTTCTGCCCGCATCCCGCGTAATTGGTCAATTACTAAGCGAACCTTCTGCGCCGAACTGGACACGTATTTGTTCACAGCCCTGACTTCAAAGCTACCTGCATAGTCTTCCATAGCATAAACCCTTCAACATCTCAACGAGAAAAAGAACTCACCGACGGTGAGATATTTTCTCTCCCTTTGCTATATGCCCGCGAAAATAGCGTGTCGGCGCAAATTCGCCCAACTTATGGCCCACCATATTCTCGGTGATATAAACCGGAACATGTCGTCGGCCATCATGCACAGCAATCGTATGACCAACCATTTGCGGGAACACCGTAGAAGCACGGGACCAGGTTTTGATCACTTGCTTCTCACCACGTCGATTCATCTGCTCAATTTTCCGCAGCAATCTCTCTTCTACATACGGCCCTTTTTTCAGAGATCGAGACATAAAACCTTACCCTCTCGCTTAACTCAAACGCGCTTAACGCCCTTTGCCACGACGGCGAACGATATATTTGTCCGACGACTTCCGATGGCGTGTCTTATAGCCCAACGCCGGCTTACCCCAAGGGGTCTTTGGCCCTGGCATTCCTACCGGAGAACGCCCTTCACCGCCGCCATGCGGATGCGAAGACGGATCCATGGCCGAACCGCGCACTGCTGGACGAATGCCCATCCAACGCTTACGCCCTGCTTTGCCCAAACTGATGTTGGCATGATCAATATTACCGACCTGCCCCACCGTAGCCATACAAACAGCCCGCACTTTACGCATTTCGCCACTGGGCAAACGCAAGGTGGCGTAATCGCCTTCACGAGCAACTAACTGCGCCGAAGCACCGGCCGAACGCACCAATTGACCACCACGTCCGGGGTACAATTCCACGTTGTGCACCTGCGCCCCTAACGGCAGACGAGCTAACGGTACGGCATTGCCCACACGCGCTTCCGCATCTGGCCCAGACACAATCGTCGCGCCCACCTTCAGGCCCAATGGCGCCAAAATATAGCGCTTCTCACCGTCCGCATAAACAATCAAAGCGATGCGCGCCGTGCGGTTCGGGTCATATTCGATACTATCCACCCGGCCGGGAACACCGAATTTATCGCGTTTGAAATCAATCACGCGATAACGCCGTTTGTGCCCCCCGCCTTGGTGCCGAACCGTCAGGCGCCCTTGCCGGTTGCGCCCCCCCCGTTTGCGCAACGGGCGTAACAGGGCACGTTCTGGCTCTGTACGAGTGATCTCCTCGAAAGTGGAGACACTCATCCCCCGTCGGCCCGGGGAAGTTGGCTTATAAACTTTCACTCCCATAACAAAAACTCCTCATTTCGCAAGCTGACCCGGCCCTACGACCGGGCAGACAGACGTTACCTGCTCAGCCTGAAAAGGCCAAGGCTCGCGCCCTTTGCCGCCTGTCCTTTCCCATCAACCACTAAACACCTTCGAACAGCGTAATCGATTCGCCTTCCGCCAATTGCACGATAGCTTTCTTCCAGGCGGATTTGCGCAAGGTGCGACGGCGCCCACGCAACGCATTGTATTTCGCCGGCTGTTTGATCACATTCACACGCAATACATGAACATCGTAGATTTGCTCCACGGCCACCTTCACCTGGTGCTTGTTGGCCCGCGCATCTATCTCGAACGTGTACTGATTATTCTCGGCAGCCTGCGCGTTGCTTTTCTCCGTGACTACCGGCCTTCTGAGCGTTTCATAGAGATGCATTGCTTACCTCCTATGCCAAAAATGACTCGATCGCCGGCAGCGCCGCAAGCGGCAAAACTAGCGTTTCGTAACCTAACAGGTCTTTGATGTTCAAATAGGAAGCGCGCAGGACTTTCACATCCGGAATATTCCGCGCCGCCAATTCCACATTCTCATTCCGATCGGGCAAAAGGAGCAACGCACTGCCTAACACATCCAACCGTTCCAGAAAAGCTTCCATATCCCGCGTTTTCGGTGCGTCGAAGGCCAAACCATCCACAAAAACCAGCGCGTTTTCGGCCACGCGAACAGAAAGCGCAGAACGCAACGCGGCCCGGCGCATTTTGCGCGGCATTTGCTTGCGGTAGGAACGCGGCGTGGGGCCAAAAACAACGCCGCCGTGCCGCCATTGCGGTGCTCGAATCGTACCTTGCCGGGCGCGGCCGGTACCTTTTTGCCGCCACGGCTTGGCACCACCGCCAGCCACCGCACTGCGGTTTTTCACTTTGTGTGTACCTAAACGGGCATTAGCCAGTTGGCGAACCAGCGCCTGATGCATCAAAGGTTGATTCACAGGTGCCGCAAAAATGGCATCGTTCAGTTCCACCTCGCTGACTTGTTCACCCGCCATGTTCTTGACAATTGCTTTCATATTTCTTTACCCCTGTTTCCGAGCATCGCGAATGATTAACAAACCGCCCTTCGGCCCCGGCACCGCCCCGCGTACAATCAACAAATTCTGTTCCGCGTCTGTGCGTACCACGCGAAGGTTGGGCTGGGTCACCCGTTGGCTTCCCATGTGCCCGGCCATGCGCATCCCTTTGAAAACGCGACCCGGCGTGCTGCCGGCACCAACCGACCCCGGGGAACGCTGGCGATCTGACTGTCCATGTGTTTTCGGGCCACCACTGAAACCGTGTCGTTTCATGGTACCCTGAAAACCACGCCCCTTCGATGTGCCAGTGACATCCACATAATCACCGGCCGAAAATACGCTGGCATCCAATTGCTGCCCCACCTGGAATACACTCGCATCGCTCACCCGAATTTCACGCAAGACGCGCAAAGCGGGCACTGGTTTCTCCATCTGTTTGCGCTCAGGATGTTTTTTATCTGCGCCTAACAAGCCTAAATGACCACGCTCAGCTTGCGTCAGTTTACGTTCCGGCACTTCCGTGAAACCAACCTGAATCGCTTCATAGCCATCTGTCTCTTTACGCTTCACTTGCGTAACAAAACATGGCCCTGCTTCAATGACGGTTACCGGTACGACTAAGCCGGCATCGTCAAAGAGCTGGGTCATGCCCACTTTCCTGCCCAATATTCCTTTCACAAAACCAGACCTCCCGGGACTGCCAGCTCAACGCCGCATCATCCCCTAATTCAAATGACTTTTAATGTCATAGATCACTCACAAATTTTTGTGTGTCTTAAGAATGACCAACTATTAAAGCTTAATCTCGATATCCACACCTGCCGGTAAACTCAGGCGCATTAAATTATCAATAGTCTTAGAACTCGGGTCCAATAAGTCCATCATCCGTTTGTGCGTGCGGATCTCGAACTGCTCACGAGAATCCTTGTCGATAAATGGCGAACGGTTAACCGTGAATTTTTCCACGCGCGTTGGTAAAGGCACTGGCCCTACAACCATAGCGCCTGTACGCTCCGCAACTTCCACAATATCCCGCACAGCACCATCAAGAACCCGGTGATCGTACCCTTTCAGCTTAATACGAATTCGCTGCTGTTTGGCCATGCATTCCTCCCCCAGAATGGGGACGGTTTAGCCGTCCCCTGCGCCAATGCTCTTCTATTCGATAATTTTAGTGATAACCCCGGCGCCAACGGTGTGTCCACCTTCGCGAATGGCAAAACGACTTCCTTCTTCCAACGCCACCGGCGCAATCAGTTTTACCTTCAAGTTCACGTTGTCCCCAGGCATCACCATCTCCACACCCTCCGGCAGAAATA
>WFQU01000078.1 GCA_015486845.1 Anaerolineae bacterium
AAGGGATTCTATCTTAGCCAGGGGTAACGACTCGGCCCAGTAACTAAAAGTCACGGCAACCTCTGCAAAATCGCCCTACGGCGATTAGCTTGTCACCTGCGCAGGCAGGTTTCGCAGTTGTGGCAGCGATTTCTAATCGCCGGGCGAGGCAACCTGCGTCGATCTGCGTCCCATTTTTATTTCCAGGGGAGCTATTCCATAATTTTTGAATACAAAACTATTCGTTTAGGAAGAAACAGGTGTGTTTCTTGGTAGTTATCATGAGCCTACGGCGCACCACAGCGGATGAAAATTAAGATCAGCGTGCATCAGCGTTAATCTGCGTTCTATTTTCAGAGGAGGCAACAATTTCATGGTTGGAAGTGGTAAATTAGTCGGCACTGTACTCCTAGTCATTGCCGCGTTGGTATTAGTGTTGGCTATTGCCTTATTAGGCGCTCAGGTGAGCAGCGGCGAGACGACCCTTACCGGAGCAATTTTGGGCATCTTCATTATCGTTCTGATTTTAGTCGCACCGTTAGGGGGAGCCGGCGTTTACCTTTTGCGCAAAGGGCAAGTAGAAAGCGGGCAATTCGCAGAGGCGGCACAAGAGAAGAAATTACTGAACATGGTACTCACCCAGGGTAAGGTCCGTTTTTCAGAAGCAGCCATTGATCTCAACGTTGATCGGGATCAGGTCGAAGCATGGGTGCGCGATTTAGTGGGCAAAAAGCTATTCAGCGGCGCTGTGAGCTGGAAAGACGGCGTGCTTTATTCGGAGGAAGCACGCCTCTTGAAAAAGAATCAAGTGTGCCCTAATTGTGGTGCCAAAATCGAGATTGCCGGCAAAGGGGTGATGAAATGTCCTTATTGCGGCACGGAGATATTCTTGCACAATTGATCCGGCGCTACACCTGCTTTGTAGCGCTGATTCCTCATAGTCAACCAGCAGGCATTTAGCCTTTAGCGTATTTGCGCGAACACTTACGATCCAGTCTATTAGGGAAGATAGAGAGCGTATGACCACTACACAAAAATTGCGTCGGCCCAATCCCCCTTTTTTGTTACGAGCTATTTGGTTCGTTTTGTTAGGGTGGCATCTGACGCTCTATTGGATCGTCATCGCCTGGCTTTTGAATGTAACGATCGTTGGATTGCCCATTGGTTTGTGGATGATAGACCGCATACCGCAAGTATTGACATTGCAAGCACGGCAACAAATCGGCGTCATGACAGAAAATGGTGTACAAATTCACACCGCACCTCAACCATTTTTACTATGGCGCTTACTCTATTTCGTGTTAGTGGGTATTTGGTTTAGTTTAATTTGGTCGGCCGTTGCGTACCTGCTTTCTATCACCATCATCGGATTGCCAATCGGCATTTGGATGTTTCACCGGGTGCCGGCCATAACAACTTTGCAGCGTAATTGAGAAAACAAGAATTCATTAGGCTGATCAAGAAAGGAACAAAGAAAATGGATAAACTGGTAGAAAAAATGAAATCTAAATTATCCGGTGTGGAAGGATTTTGGAGCAAGTTACCCGCAGTGCGAGATTACAAAGAAAAGGAATTGCGCCGGGAAGCAGACAAACGGGTGCGGCTGTTGTTATCCGATTCGTTGAGCAAAATTCGCAACGAGATTTCCGGGTTGCAAGTCGAACTGCTGAATTCCGCCGGGGGGCTGACGCAAATGGAACGTTTTGAGCAGGCCATCGGCCAGTTACAATTGCTCATCGATCGCGTTAAAACGACTACTTATGGCTACGCACCGCTTTTCGATGCCGACAAGATTCGAGAGGTCGAACTGGACAAGCTCATTCGCTTCGATCGGGCTTTAGCGGCCAAAGTTCCCGGCTTAGCCAAAAAAGTGAACGCTTTACAGCAGGCAATCCGTGACGGCGGCAACGTGCAAAGCAGTATCAAGGCGGTTTCGGAGGCGATTGGGCAGCTCAATGACCTCTTCTTGCAGCGAAAACAGGCCATTGAAGGGGAAGATGTGCCGGCGCCGGAACTGCCGGAAATGCCAACCCCGGCGGAAGAGATTCCCGCCGCGGAGAGCGAGACTCAGCCACTGCCACCCGCTATTGACGCAGGCAAAGAGGATGCGCCGGCCGGTGACACGGATGCGGCGAGTGTCGCCGAGCCCGCAGCGCCTGCTGCATCGGCTTCCGATCCTTTAGCCGCTGCGAAAGCATCAGATCCGTTGGCCGAGGCGTCGCCAAGCAGTTCATCCGGCGGAGAAAGTGCCCCTTCCGCCGCAGATCTACTTGCTGACTTGGGAAACGATCCCCTGGGCGACGACAGTAAGGCCAGCAATGACGTTGCTGCCAAACACTGAGATGGACCGGTAACCCGGCTCATTCGTCATTTTGCCGAAAAAAGATAATTCGTTTGTAGTTGTGATGACAGACAAGGAGAAAAAGAAACATGGCTCGTATTTTTGATATTGTTGAAATCCCTGACATGCGTCCGGACGACATGGTGCGGCGTTTTCCACCTCAAGGTTCCGGCGATTTCCGTTTAGGCTCGCAAGTCATCGTGCGCGAGTCGCAGGCTGCTGTTTTCTATCGTGATGGCAAAGCGTTGGACACTTTCAGCGCTGGCCGGCACACCATCAGCACGAACAATATCCCCATTTTGATCAACTTGCTCGGGCCGCTTTTCAGCGGCAAATCGCCGTTCAAAGCGGAAGTCTATTTCGTCAACATGCGGGAATTTTTGGAGATGACTTTCGGCACGCCCCACCCCATTACCATGCGAGACAAAGAATTAGGCATGGTGCGGCTGCGCGCTTTTGGTAATTATCGCATCCAGGTAAGCGACCCGCAGATGTTCGTCAATAAGATTGTCGGCACGCAAGGTCTCTATGAAACGGAAGACATTCAAAATTTCCTGCGTAGTATGCTTGTTTCGTCGCTGACAGACCTTTTAGGCAGTGCGAAGCTCTCCATTTTCGATCTGCCGGCTATGTACGAAGAGTTGGGCGCCGGCTTACGTGCTAAATTGAACGATCGTTTCCAGGAATTAGGGCTCAACCTGAAACAGGTTGTGTTGCAATCCGTTTCGCCTACGGAGGACACCGAAAAAGCCATCGACGAACGAGCCTCAATGGGCGCCATTGGCAACCTGGATGCTTATCTAAAATTCAAAGCTGCGCGTGCCATGGGCGATGCGGCGCAAAATCAAGGCGGCGGGGCGGGTACCGGCGCCGGCATGGGGGTCGGCCTCGGCGCTGGCATCGGCATGGGCGCTGGCATGGCGCAAATGTTAACCCAGGCTATGCAAGGCACACAGCAAACAGCGCCAGCCGCAGCACCGGCAACGCCAAAGAGCGCCGCAGAGGTTCAGGCTTTGTTGGATAATCTGGACACGCGCTTGGCCAACGGCGAGCTTTCGGAAGCACTGTACGAGAAACTGACAGCTAAATGGCAAGCAAAATTGAAAGAAATGGGTGGGTAAACGTTCTTCAATGGTTGTCGGTGGGTAGACGAAGACAATGTCTTCGTCTACTGCACCGGGCAAATAAAAGTAGCCCTGCACAACCAGGAAATCCTGCTTTCCCACCGGGAGGTGTGCAGTGGAAAGGAAACAAGTTGTTATTTATGCTAATAAACGTCGGCAAAAGAGACTGCAGCGGGAAGTCGACACGGTAATTACGCAATACGATCATTTCTTCTTGGCCCATGCCACGTCGGCTCAGATCGAAACATTGCAAAAAAGGGGCATCGAAGTGGAAGAAATGACCTCTAACGAACAAAAAGGACCGCCTGGGGTTGGGGTGCCCGCGGCATCGTCGTTCGACCCGCCTGTGCAGGGAAACGATGTCCCATCCCCCGGGGCGGCCGGTGACCCATTTGCCACAGGGAGACACCATTATAAAGTGACTTTCGTTGGTCCCATCAAGCCAGCTTGGCTCCAGGCTTGCGGGGAAACCGGCGCCAAGCTACGCGATGCTGTGCCGCCGCGCAGTTACATCATGGAGATCGATGCGGGCCAACTCGACACATTGGCCCAGCTTCCTTTTGTCCAGCATGTCGAGCATTACCAACCGACCTTGCGCATCGCGCCGGAAGTGGAAACTTCCATTGGCCAAGCAGCCCCCGGTTTTCCGGCCGGCCACAGCACTGTGCCGGACGTCGCCATACCCGACAGCATCGAATCGCCGGCTTTTGTGCAACGGGGTGCGGCGGAACCATTCCAGCCCGCGGCACGGGAAGACTTGGAGGAAGCAGCGCCGCCCCCCGCTGCCGCCGAGAACGTAGCGCCGCCAGC
>WFQU01000079.1 GCA_015486845.1 Anaerolineae bacterium
CTGGCCCGCTGCCACATTGTACCCCGCAACTGTGGCTCGCCGGTACCTCGCCATTTGCCAGATAAAGTCTTGTTGCCGGTCGTTGACTTCTTGATATTCCAGGCGGCGCGGCGTGGTGCTCCGGCGCAATCTGTTCGTCAGGCGGCCGCTGTGGTCGAAAAGGAGACGCCAGGCCGGGCGTCGGGGAAAGGGTATGCTGCCCCAGGTTTCCATGGTTAACCGGAAAGAATCTCCCGCTGCCGTTAGTGCCTGCAGCCGGGCGGGAAAGTAGCTCAGATCGCGCTTGTAGGCTAACGGCTGCCACGTTTCCAGCCACGCCCAGCGCCGGCCGTAAAACGCGGCGAAATCAGCCTCGGCCACGGCAATGTGCAGATCGTAATCGTCCATAGCCAGGCGCGCCGGTAATTCCAGCCACGAAGCTATAACCGCTTCTGTCGCTTCGCACAGTGCCAGCCAGTTCTTCCCAAACGTCTTTTCGTCCATGCTATCATTGTACCAGCATTACGACGTCAGTTCAAACAGGCCAGGAGAGCGGGTAGACGGCCATCCGGCCGGCACACTCATTCCACCGTGACCGACTTGGCCAGGTTGCGCGGCTGATCCACATCAGTGCCGCGGCGCACGGCGATCTCGTAGGCCAGCAATTGCAGCGGCAGGACGGTCAACACCGGCAAGAGCCATTCCGGCGCCAGGGGAACAGGCAGCAACCAGTCCGATTTCTCCCGCAGCAGTTCGTCGTCGGCGTGTCCCACCGCGATAACCTGGCCGTTGCGCGCTTTGACCTGTTCCACCTGGCTGATCATTTTCTCGTAGACGTGATCGTGGGGAGCGATAACCAGCACCGGCATGTTTTCGTCGATGAGCGCGATGGGCCCGTGCTTCATTTCCCCGGCAGGGTACCCCTCAGCGTGGATGTAGCTGATCTCCTTCAATTTCAGGGCGCCTTCAAGGGCGATGGGATAGTTGATGTCTCGGCCCAAATAGAGGAAGTCCTCTTTTTTGTACAGTGCACCGGCCAGTTCTTTGGTGATGACGGCATTGGCGGCTAACGTGTCGCCCATCAGCTTAGGCAGCGCGGCCAAAGTGCGGGCGTGTTCCCGGCTCTGCACCGGCGACACCACGCCGCGCAGCTGCCCCAGGTAGAGCGCCAACAGATATTGATCCACCAGCGATGTCGTGAACGCTTTCGTGGACGCTACGCCGATCTCCGGGCCGGCCTGCATGTAAATCGTGCCGTCGCTGATGCGGGCGGCCTGGCTGCCAATGGCGTTGACGATGGTCCACAGCGCGGCGCTCTTAGCACGTCCTTCTTCCATTGCCGCCAACGTGTCCACCGTTTCCCCGCTCTGGGTCAGTGCCAGAACGACATCGCCGGGGATGACGAGCGGGTCACGATAGCGAAATTCTGAGCCGTAATCCACTTCGGTGGGCAAACGGGCGATATTCTCGAAGAGAAATTTCCCCACCAGCCCGGCGTAATAAGAAGTGCCGCAAGCCACGATGGTCAATTTGCGCAGCCGGCGCGCGGCTTCTGTCGTGAGCGATAGCCGTTGGAACTGAATAGCACCGTTCGTGAAATCGATGCGTCCACGCAATGTGTCCGTGACGGCGCGCGGCTGTTCGAAGATCTCTTTTTGCATGAAGTGCTTGTATTCCCCTTTAGCCGCGGCGATGGGGTCCCAGGCGATGGTGTGTATTTCCGGCTGCACCGCTTCATTGCTGTCGATATCGAAATAGTGCACAGCGCTGGGCCCGACAACAGCCATTTGCCGGTTTTCTAAGAAGACCATGCGGCGGGTGTGTTCCAATATGGCCGGGATGTCGGAGGCAATGAAATTCTCTCTCTCGCCCAAGCCGATGACGATGGCGCCGGCATTCCCCAAACGGGCCGCGATCAGTTGATCGGGGAATTGGCGGGAGAGCAGCACGACTGCGCTGGCGCCTTCTATTTTCATTAGCGCCGTCCGGACCGCTGTAGCCCAGTCATCAGTATCTTGCAGTGCGCGGGCCACCAGGTGCACGATAACTTCGGTGTCCGTTTCAGATTTGAACTGGACGCCGTCCGCCTGCAAAGATTGCTTCAGTGCGAGGAAATTTTCCACGATGCCGTTGTGTACCAGCGCGATATTCGCCCCGTTATCCGAGTGGGGATGGGCATTGTTCTTGGAAGGCTTGCCGTGGGTGGCCCACCGTGTGTGGCCGATGCCGCGCCGGCCGTGCAGCGGCGCCTGGCTGATTTCGGTACGCAAATTGAGTAATTTACCCACTGCTCGGCGCACTTGCACGTGCTTTTTGTCAATGGAAAGTAATGCTATACCTGCCGAGTCGTAGCCCCGGTATTCCAAACGTCCTAAGCCGTTTAAAAGGATGTCAACGGCGTCTTGTTCTCCAATGTAGCCGACAATTCCGCACATTTGTTTTCTCCTTCTTCACTGATTCGGCCGGGCCGGAAGCAAAAAGCCCCATGTAACGTCGCTATATGCAAAGAGACGCACGCCGAGCGAGCCGGAATTCATCGCTGTCGGTGCCCTTTTTCCCGGCGCAGATTTTATGGTGACAGGTTTTCGCGGCCAAGATAGATGGTACCGGCATCGCTGTGCTGTCAGGTTTGCTGAATTTTGGATGAAATGTGGGGTACAGGAGAACTTCTCCTGGAGGCATCCGCCGATCTGATCGATTTTCCCCGTCCGGCGACGGGTTAGTCTCACCGCGAAGTGAGAAACCTCCTCCTCGTCAACTTGTCGTGGTCAGGCGACAAGCCCAGGCGCTTTAACCCCGTAAAACGTGTTGATCGCTTTATCTATTTGGCATCACCTCCTGGCGCAGGTAGTTCTGAAACAAAATGGTTGACCTGAAACGTATTGCACTTTCTTTTTACACCTTTAGGGCGAAAAAGGCAAATCCAAATAAGACGTTCAATGGCTCGCAGAAGTTGAACGTTTTGTTCGTTTTAGCTGACTAATGCCAAAAGAACCAAATGGTTTGAGCGGTGGCGATGCCTAATAGAACGCCGCCTAGTGCTTCTAACTGGGTGTGGCCAAGAACTTCTTGTAGCTGTTCCTGGTACTCCCGGAAGAGCAAATGCCCGGCCAACAGATCGGCAATGACTTTGTTGAGCAGTTCAGCGTGTTTGCCGGCTTGGCGCCGAATGCCGGTGGCGTCGTAAACGACAATCATAGTTATCACCACGCCCAAAGCAAACAGGGGCGAGTCGAAGCCGACATACAAGCCGATCGCGTGGGTAGCAGCTGTCATGATCGCAGCATGAGAACTGGGCATGCCACCCGGTTGCACTAACCACGATACGTCCAATTTATGTTCACGCAACAAAGTCGTTGGCACTTTGAGAATCTGGGCTAAGACCCAAGCTACCAAAGCAATAATGAGCACTTTATTATCGGTTAGAACGCCCATATCTTTATCTTCTCGTCAAGCATTTTTCCTTCTCATTCCATGTTACTCACGCCTTGAGCGGCGTCAGTCCAAGCAGGCGAGGTTACAGGCATTAGCTATTGGCCTATGCTCGGGCTCCCTGCAGTTGTACAAGGGGAGAGGCGCCGGTAAGTGTTCATGTTACCGGCTAAATCCTGCACGTAATGGTAAATAACTACTCAGCCCCGGCCAAACAGAACGCTGATTACGCAGATTCCACGCAGATATCCGCGGGTGAATCAGAAAGAATTAGCGGAAATCGCGTCCTATTGTTGGAAATGCAATCACGCACAGTGTCTCCAAACGATGCCTATTGCCTGATACTAATTTCTCTCGCTATATTATAGTGCATCACGGGAAAATCGCATACTAACAATCTGAAACAGCCTCCGGTTGCAACAGCACACTGTCGTCTTCGAATAGCCTTTAGGGAGCCCTATTGTGAAGCCATAGCAAGTACTTCCTTGCCAAGCCGATGCGGAGTCCAATAGTCCGCTTTAGCAAACTCGGCAGCCTGTAGCGGTAACTTTGAGTCGTCCAACGCGAGAACTGTTTTATTGTTCTAACCCGGATAAGCCAGAACCAAGAAACTCAACGCCTAGTCGCGAAGCTCAGCCGCAAAGTTTTTTGTTTTCTTTGCACCCTTGCGCCTCTGATAGTTTCGCGTTAAGTTTTTGTTCAGTGTGCAAACACAAGAACGGAGCAGGAGCCACTGGATTGATGCATTGGAAATAGTTGACTTCTGATAAACATACTTGCACAAAAATGCGAATTAGACGATACTTAACAACTAATTTGTCGGCACGCAGGTCGTGTGCATTAACGGTACCCTCCTGTTACTTGGTTCGACAATTTAGCTGGTTTATCGTCACGAGGGTTTATAGGTCATGGAAATTGAGGCACAATGGCAGAAAGTGTTGGCAGCAGCGCTAAAAGCGCAGGCGCAGGACAGGTTGAAAGCTGCCGGTCACCATTATGCTGAAGCGTTATCGTTAGCCTGGAGGTTGGGCCCGGAGGCTATGGACGAAACCTTGACGAAAATTTCCGCCGTAGTACAGGCATGGACGGTTCAGGATGCGGGAGGCGACGGACTTATATCCCTGGGCAAACGGCTGCTGGTCATTTTAGAACAAGTGCCGGATGATTTATTGCGCCCTGTTGCGCGCTATCGTCGCGGCGAGGTTCTTACCTTAGCTTATGCTGTCGGTTTGTTAGGGCTCATTCGCAGCGCCGCACAGCCTGCCGACGAGCTGGAGCGATTGCGGCCATTGGCTTTAGCTCATGCCGATACCTTTGATCAGTTGACGGACAGTCGTTGGCAACTGAGAGCGTGTATCGATGAAGCTTTCCGGCGTTTGGATCAGAGCGGATAGGGGTGTCGCCTAACAACCCGCGCGTCATTATTACTATTGCGGTGTTTGATACAGTAGTCATTTCTCTTTGATTGGTCATTATTAATGCATTTACGAGGCGTTATCATGAGCCTTCGGCCTGCTGCCTGTGCGGGCACGCAGACAGGCGCAGAATAGCAAATGAAAATGCCCCCTATCCCCCAACCTTGGGGGGATAGCAACACACCCCCAGAATTGGGGGCCGGGGGGCGCACGGAACTCAAAGCTTCGTGCTACAGGGTGAGAAAGCCCCCTGGAAGGGGGCTGTGGTGAGGCAGCCCGCTTCAGCGGGCGTAGCCCGGCGGCTTTCAGCCCCGGGTATGGGGGTGGCTGGCGTCAAGCCTTTAGGCGGGTTGGTGGATCTACCACCGGCTAAAGCCTCGATGCCGGTGTGGCGGCGGGGTGCGTCAAGGTAGCGTCCTCTGCCAAGAGGTTGCTTAACACCAGCCCCTTTCTAAGGGGCTTATTATTTACGTAGCACGGGGATTTAC
>WFQU01000080.1 GCA_015486845.1 Anaerolineae bacterium
CGTCACGACCACAGTCCCTTTTAGAAGTTCAACTTCTCGCAGAAGTTGAACTTCTAATCGACAGCGTTCTTCGCCCGAGCGCACGGGGGGCCAATCCCTGTGTTACGTCGTCAAGACCCCCCCTGAAAGGGGGCTGATGTTGAATAACCTCTTTGCAGTGAGCGTTACCTTGACGCACCCCGCCGCTGCGCCGGCATCGAGGCTTGAGCCGGTGGTAGACCCACCAACTCACCTAAAGGCTTGACGCCAGCCGTAGATTTTCATCCGCTGTGGTGTGCCGTAGGCCCATGATAACTCCCTTGAAAATAAGACCTCTCCGGAGGGTAGCCGAGGGCAATGCCTTCGGCTACCCTCTTTACCGTCTTTGAAAATAAGACCTCTTCCCTGGCTTACCGCCCAAAGGGGCAGCAAGCCTTCCCCTCCCCGATACGGGGAGGGGAAAAAGCTAAGCGCAACGCAGCTTAGAGGAGGGGGCTCATCTGAAAATAGCCCCCGGCCCCCAATTCTGGGGGTGTGTTGCTCCCCCTCAAGATTGAGGGATAGGGGGCGTTTTCAGCCGCTTTATTCGGCTGGCGCTTTATTTAACGCTCGGCCAGCAGCTAATGCTTCTTCGTTCAGCGCGAGCACTTTCTTGGGCACCCAACGTACCAAAGCGTTATGCCAAACATCGTCTGGCATCCGCAAGAGCGCCGCCAGGAATCCCAGTAGGACGATGTTGGCGACCCGGGCATTGCCCATTTTCTCGGCTATGGCCATCCCCGGCACCCAGAAGACATGTGGCGTGACTTGTCGCAGCCAACTGTCGATTGCTTCTTGGGATGGATAGCTGGCTGCCCCATCGGTCACTGTGATGGGGATAATTTGGTGGTTATCGGCAATGATCGTCGCCTCGGGGCGCAGCATTTCTAAATAGCGCAATGATTCTACTGCCTCGAACGCCATCAAGAAATCGACCTCACCGCCGCCAATCAGTGGTGCATATACCTTCTCACCCCAGCGCACGTGGCTGGTCACATTGCCACCTCGTTGTGACATGCCGTGAACCTCTGATTTTTTGACGTCATAACCGACTGCTAAGCCCACTGCAGACAGAATGTTGCTGGCCGTCAAAACGCCTTGGCCACCAACGCCGGCTAACAGAAAATTGATACGCTGTTTCATTTTTTATCCCTTTCACAGTTGTGGGTAATAGCTTTGTTGGTCTGTCTGCGTGCGGAAGGAAATGGCTTTTTGCGGACATACTTGCGCACAAAGTTCACAACCGGTGCAAAGTAGCGGATCGATTTCAACTTTGGTTCGGCCGCTTGCCTCGTGTATTTCGATGCTGTGATGCAGTGCCGGACAGCCAGTTTGCAAACATACCCCGCAACCATCACAGCGCTCCGGATTGATATGCAACGGTTCGTATGTCTTGCGCACCTCTGGTAACAAAGCGCAGGGGCGTTTGGCGATGATGACGGATGGCTCTTCCAGCTTTTTGAATGCTTTCAACGTCGTTTCCAGCGCTTTTTCGTCGTAGGCATCCACTTCGGCGACGTGCTTGATGCCGATTGCTTTAACCACCGCGGCAATGTCGATAGCGACTGTCTTGTTGCCCTGCAGGGTTTTCCCTGTGCCCGGGTTCGGCTGATCGCCGGTCATGGCGGTTACCCGGTTATCCATGATGATGGTGATGACCTGGCTGTGGTTGTAAGCCACATTGACCAGCGCCGGTATGCCGGTGTGAAAAAAAGTAGAATCGCCGATGACCGCAATATGTTTCTTGCCGCGAGCTTTGCTGGCGCCGTGGGCAACGCCGATGCTGGCGCCCATGCAGCCGGTCGTGTCGATGGTCGAAAGGGGGGGCACCACACCCAGTGTGTAGCAGCCGATATCGCCATTGACGGGCAAGTGCATTTTTTTCACAGCCCAGAATGTGCTGCGGTGCGGACAGCCGGGACAAAGCACTGGCGGTCGGGCTGGCAGCGACGGCAACTCCGGCAAATCCACGCGCGGTAAAGTGGCTTCGGGCGGCAGTAAGCCAGCCTTGATGCCGCACTCGCGCACGATGTTGGGCGAAAACTCGCCACAAAGGGGGAAGATTGATTTTCCTTTGACTGAGATGCCGGCTAAACGGATGAGATTCTCGATGAACGGATCTAACTCTTCCAAAACGACCAGCTGTTGCACCCGTCGGGCGAAATCGGCCACCATCTGTATCGGAATGGGGAAGCTCATGCCTAATTTCAGAATAGACGCTTCAGGGAACACTTCGCGGGCGTATTGGTAAGCAATGCCATTGGTCACGATGCCCAAGTCGAGGTCACGCCATTCCACCCGATTACCTGGGAATGTCTCTGCGAACGCTTCTAACTTTTTGAGACGCTCTTCGATGAATTGGTGGCGTGGGCGGGCGTTAGCCGGCACCATCACATATTTCTGCGGATTTCTTGGGAACCGCTTGATGGGCGATGGATGTTCGACCCGTTCTCCCATTTCTACTTGCGTGAAAGAATGTGAGATACGAGTCGTTGGGCGTACCATTACTGGCGTGTCAAACTGCTCGCTTAGGTTGTAGGCCGCCACTATCATATCTTTTGCTTCCTGGCTATCGCTGGGGTCGAGACAAGGCACGCGAGCGAAGCGGGCAAAATTGCGGTTGTCCTGCTCATTTTGGGAGGAGTGCATCTGCGGGTCGTCGGCGGAGATGATTACTAAGCCGGCCTCGGTGCCGGTCATGGACACATAATAAAACGCATCAGCGGCTACATTCAGTCCCACGTGCTTCATGGTGGCTAACGAACGTTGGCCGGCATAAGCGGCACCGATGGCCGCGTCTAAAGCAACTTTCTCGTTGGGGGCCCATTCGGCGTATACATGTGGATAACGGACAAAATTCTCCAAGATTTCGGTGCTTGGTGTACCTGGGTAGCCGGATGCAAAAGTTACGCCAGCTTCCCAAGCACCCCGGGCAATAGCTTCGTTGCCTGCCAATAAAGTCTTCATGGATTCTCCTTTGTAGATAGTTTGTATTTGCCATATCGGTGCCAAAACGAAAAGAGGTAGAAAGGCGCGCCTTTCTACCTCCTCTTCCTAACTGGTAGGACTCAAGACCTCGTTGTCTTTGTGTGTCATCAAGACTTCTCAGCGCACGATCATCACCGGGCACCGCGCTCGGCGCACCACTTGTTCGCTTACGCTGCCCAACATCAGTTCAGTCAATGGGTTGAGCCCTCTGGCGCCCATGATGATCATGTCCGCCGAACGTGTTCCCGCGACGGACAAAATGGCCCGTGCCGGTGGCCCTTCGATGACTTCGACCTCTGGCTTGACGCCAGCTTCTTTCATTAACTCTGCCCACTGGTCGATTACTTCGTGTGCCTCTTCGATGGATTTGGCCACGGCTTTCTCTAAGCGTTCTTTGCCTAACAATTCCGAGACGGGCGAGAAGGCGTGGACTAAATAGACTTTGGCAGAATGCGTTTTTGCTATGTGGATGGCGCTGGAAATGATCTGCCCTGTTTGTTTAGAACCATCAATAGCTACGACAATGGATTTGATATTCACGTCCTGCAATATCGGTTCTTCTTTCTTTTTCTTCATTTTTTCTATCTCCTCTTCCGGAGTATTCCGGAATACAAAACGCGGACACTGGTTACCGTGTAACGCGCTGCGCAAGACATAAGGTAAGCCTAAAATACATCGTGTACCATCATAATATTGGCAATTTGCACAAACCCGTAAATGGTACCCACACTTTTTACAGAGGTCATCTTTCTTGGGATGGATATTTGTCGTCGGCGTCCCACAATGGTGACAGACATACATGACAATCCTTCCTTTCCGTACTGACTAACAAACATCTTGATATGTCCTAAGCACTCAGACGCAATTACCCGGGTGTGCGACACGGCCTCGGTAAGTGCGGATATTGCCCGCACCTACTTACATCACATCCTATCTACGCGGCTTCGGCCTCCTCGGCGGCGGCTGCTTCTGCTAATCCGGCTTCCTCGGCAGTAGTTGCTTCCGCTGATGCGTTAGATTCGGTCGTTTTGCCCAGGATTCGGGCGCGAGCTTCTAAGGCCAGGATTTCTGCTTTTTTGCGCGCTAACTGCAGTTGGTCTTGAGCAGTGGCCATGGCTGAACGACTTTTTGTCTCTAAAGGACCGATCTCTTGCCGGGCTTGTTGCAACAACGTTTGTAATGAGGCTTTGCCGACACGTAACTTTTCCTCGACCTCGGCACTCACCGCTGCCTGGCGGGCAGCGATTTCCTCGGGTGTTTTACCCCACTGTGATTCCCAAGTCATTGCCTGCTCACGCAAAGGTTGTAGCCGTTCCCCGATTTCTACGCGCACAGGTTCGTTCTTCTGCAGAAAATAGATTGCTGCCGCTGCTCCCATTACGCCGCCCAGAATCAGAAATAACAGTCCCTGTTTTTTCTCTGCCATATATCACCTCCTGTAACTTACTCGAAACGCACTAACTTGCTATGGAATGATTAACACAGGCCGTTGGGCACTGCGCAAGACGTGTAGGCTTACGCTGCCCAACAAATCCTCGACTTGCGTCAAGCCCCGCGATCCCATTACAATAAGCTGCGCGTCCATTTCCTCAGCAACATGTAGAATAACTGTTGTGGATTCCCCTTTCCGAACTAAAATGTGCACATTTGGGAATCCTGTTTCTAACAAATCGGCCACGGCATCTTTGATGAAATTGTTCACTACTTGGTACAATGTTTCATCTAATGCCTCAAACCCGTGTGCGGTGGCGTAAAGGCTTGGTGACTGATATACGTGTAAAATTGTCAACTCGGCATTCTCTACCCGGGCCACGTGCTCCGCGTAAAGTAGAGCCCGTTCGGCTGCGGGGGAAGCGTCATAAGCCACTAAAATTCGTTTGAACATTCTGTTCTCCTTGGCGCATATAACCACCTACTCGAAATGGAAAACGACGCGTTGCTTGCTTGGCTTTTCTGTCACTCGCGGCGCAGGAGTCGGCGCAAAATATTCTGCGCTCGCGTGATATCTTCACGTACCGCGGTGATATCCCGTTTTTGCAATGCGGCGATTTCGGCTGACGTCTTGCTATCGATGCTGTACAATGCGAAAGTCTCTCGTACTTGTGGCGCTAAAGCGGCCAAAGCCTTTGCCAAGGGCTCAGCAATCTCCCACGAGGCTAAGATATTGTCCGGCGACATAGCTCTCGGGTCGGGTAAGATATCAGCCCAAGTGTCTGCGTTGTCCGGTTGTACGAACTCCATTTCCGCTTCATCTGTTGCTGAAGCTGTTTCGGTTGCCGGCACTATTGTGTTGAGAGACATACGGTCAGGCGTTTTCACCCAGGCTGTGCCTAATGCCGCTCGTAGTTTGTACATGGTTGTTTGCCATATCCAATGACGGCACTGAGCCGGGGATAGATCTGGCATTTTTTGCAGTACATCGTCCGCTACGGCATCGACAATCTCTTCCGCACAAATCTGTCCTTCCGGAAGCAAATGCGCGTCTTCATAGTAGCGAATCTCTTGTTCGACAAAGTGAACGACTTCGTTCCAGATTGCGCCCAATGCAGCTTTGCGTCGAGCGGCTAAATTATCTTTTTCCATCTCTTCGCTCCCGACCCGATTGTCCTGCCATCTTAGCCATCGTCTATGTCAGTATAGATTCCTTTACCTTGAGCTCGTTGCGCACGGCGCGTACATCTTTTACACCCGAAACGATCTTCTCAGCAACGACAACATCCTCCGGGTGGGAGACAGCGCCCCATATTTTGACTTCTCCACAATAAGCGTCCACAAAAATGCCGGGAAAATCATTCACTGTACGGGCATCTTGTTCTAAGGCGAGTGCTACTTCCCGTTCTATCTCTTCATCAGCGATCAGTTGAACAATGACTGCTTTGACGCCACCAACCTCTGTTGCTGCTTCTTGGGCTAAATCGCGGATGGTCTCCGTGCGCACCCATCCCTTCAAAATCACCTTCCCGTCTCGGACTTCGGCGTCAAAGCACTGGCCAATTTCTCGCAACGCGGGAAAGCTGTGGAATAAATGTGCCAGAACTGCTTCTCGCAATGCATCATCGCTTAAGATTTCGTCATCGTATGCCGTGCCTGCCATCATATCCTCCTCGGTTTTGCTTAAAGGTAAGGGCTTTGAACGGCTTTGTTCATTTGCCTCAGTATCTTTATTATACTCGGATTTTCGCTTGCTGCCGCAAGAATTGTATCTAAAAGGTGTCAGAAAAACGTTAGGCACGGAATGTCTGTGGATAAGGTTCTCTTTTTCGCAAAGGTGCTGCTAAGAGCAATCCGGTTAAGAAGCCGCCCACGTGTGCCCACCAAGCAATGCCGCCGCTTCCCATCGCAGCATGACCGATGGCCGTAACGCCGTTGAAAAATTGACTGATGAACCAAAAGCCGAGCAACAGGTAAGCAGGCACGTCGACGACGAGGAGCGTGATGAAAACGAAAATTCCCACATGCACCCATCCTTTGGGGTAGTAGTACAGATAGGCGCCCAACACGCCGGCAATGGCGCCGCTGGCACCGATGGATGGCACCATGGAACCTGCCGATAATACCGATTGTGCAATCCCGGCCACGCAGCCGGCTAATAAATAGAAAAGCAAATACCGGCTGGGCCCCATTAAGTCTTCGACATTGTCGCCAAAGATCCAGAGGTAGAGCATATTGCCGATGATATGCCACCAGCCACCGTGCAGGAATTGACTGGTAATGAGTGTCAAGAGCACCAATGGGTAATGATGAAATTGCGCCAGTCGGGCCGGAACAGCCCCGAACAGCATGATGAACTGGTTCAAATGAGGTCCCAAAGCCAGTTCAAACAGAAACACTAATGTGTTCAAGAGAATGAGTGTGTATGTTACGAAGGGAAAGTGCCGGGATGGAACGCTGTCGCCTAATGGTATCACGGGTTTATCCTTTGTTACTTCCCGCTGGCCGGCGGGGTGCATACGGAATGGGGATATATTCAACGGATGCTTTTTGCTGTCCCGGCTGAGGATAAAGTTCCATCAATTGGTACACTTCTTTTGGAACCTCCGTATTCACTTGCAAGCCGAAATTTTTGGCTTGGGCGGCAGAGATGGGATAGTCATGTGTCCAGATGCCGCTGCTGAGCTGCTGGGCGATTTCCTCTGCTTTGTCGATATCCATGCCGCGCCGGCTCAAGAGATCGCGGACGACGATGTGCACTTGTTGTAGCGCTTTGCGGGAAATATCGGCCAGGATGAGCGTCTCGTCGTCGATTTCGTTCATCTCTTTCATTTCGGTTACTTTCACGATAGACGCGGCCGGATACTCGCCCAATTGTGGATCCACGGGGCCGAGGACAGCGTTTTCATCAATGATGATTTCATCAGCAGATAACGCAATCATCGTGCCGCCGGACATGGCATAATGGGGCACGTAAACCGTTACTTTAGCAGGGTGACGATCTAAAGCTTTGGCAATCTGCTCGGCAGCTAGGACGAGGCCGCCTGGAGTGTGCAAAATAATGTCGATGGGCATGTTTTTGGGGGTCAATCGAATGGCTCGTAGTACTTGCTCGCTATCCTCGATGTTAATGTAACGGGCGATAGGAAAGCCCAAAAATGCCATGGATTCTTGCCGGTGCAAAATCGTGATAACCCGGGAGTTGTGTTTGTTTTCCAGTTGTCGAATTAAGCGTTGTCGTGCTGCCTCTAACCAGCGCTGTTTTAAAACGGGTTGTAGGCTGGCAAAGAGAACAAAAACCCAGAATAAATCCCAGAAACTGATGTGCATAGATGCCTCCTCTGAAAATAAAAATGGGACGCAGATCAACGCAGGCTGCGCACGCAGATAAAAAATCAGGCCTTCTTTAAAGAAGTTCAACTTCTAATCGACGGCGTTCTCCGCCCGAGCGCACGGGGGTCAAATCCCCGTGCTACGTCGCCAAGAAGCCCCCTGAAAGGGGACTGGTGTTGCGTAATCTCTTGGCAGTGGGCGTTACCTTGACGTACCCCGCCGCCGTACCGGAATCGAGGCTTTAGCCGGTGTTGACGCTGCCAAGCCGCCTAAAAGCTCAACGCCAGTCGTAAATTTTCAGCCGCTGTGGTGCGCCTGTCCGCATGCCACACACAGGCAGGCCGCCGGCCCATGTCGACTCCTTTCTGAAAATAGGACGCAGTGTCTAAAAATTAGCCGCGTCATTGCAAGGCGTGTTAGCGACGACTGCGTGCCCCTCTTTGTTATCCAGCAGTCTTTCTCATGGGCGTTAGGTATTGCCTTGCTGCGCTCGCGATGACAGGTAAATTACGTATCATTAACAATCGCTATTTCCCGACTAATGCCCGTAAGAAGAAGAGCAAATTGGCCGGCCGCTCCGCTAAACGACGCATGAAATAAGGATACCAGGCATCTCCGTACGGCAAATAGATGCGCATGCGGTATCCGTCTTGGACTAATTGGCGCTGCACATCACGGCGAATACCGTAAAGCATCTGGAACTCGAATTGGTCTTTGGGAATGTTGCGATCCTCAGCCAACTCTTTGGTGTAGTTGATGAGTAATGAATCATGGCTGCCTAAGGCTAAGCGAGCGTTTTTGGCACGAGCATCATCATCAAGCAACAGTTCGGTGATCCGGGCCATCTCGAAGTTGACGCGCTGGGCATCTCGGAAAGCAATAGCAGCTGGTTCGTCGTAAGCTCCTTTGACAAGGCGAATATCGGCAATGCCTTCCTCGATCAGCGCTTTGACATCGGCTATGGTCCGCTTAAGGTATCCTTGAAGGACGATGCCTACATTATCATGTTCTGCACGCAAACGTCGATAAAATGACAGGGTTTTATCAGTATAATCGGAGCTTTCCATATCAATGCGAACAAAACGTTTGGCTTCCATTGCTCTGTTCACGACGGATTCTAAGTTCTTGTAACAGAAATCTTCGTCGATGTCTAATCCCAAATGTGTTAGTTTGACAGAAACACCGCTTTGGGCATTTTCTTTCTGAATGCGGGATAGGGCGTTGATGTATTCCTGATCTGCGCCGGCCGCCTCTTGCATTTGCTCGACATGCTCGCCTAAGTGATCTAAGGTAACAGTCATGCCTTGTGCATTAAGCGTTTTGACGGCCGCCATGGCATCTTCCAATGTTTCCCCGGCGACGAAACGGCGAGACATTCGGCGAGAAATTGGAACTTTGATTACTAATTCCTCTGCTTTTTCACTGGCCGATAAAGCTAAGAGAACAGTACGTAACATTGACATCGAATAAGGCTCCTTTGCATCTACAAATTAAATGGACGATTCATTATTGTGTTCAGGCAAAATCCTCAAGGCATTCGATTATAAAATGTCACGGTGGCAATGACAAGAAAAAGTAATGTCAATAACGCTGTCATGCCGGCTATGGCAAGTGTTCCCCAAAGCACGATGCTGCCGGCCAAGAGTGCTGCCGTCGTGTAGCGCTTCAAGTGGCGTGCTTGTTGTCGGCCCGCTGCGCGCCAACTCCACGCCGCAGCTAATCCGCCTAATGCCGGCGCCAGTAGAAGCCCCCATAAGCTGATAACTGCCATGAGTACAATGCCGACTGAGGTGATGGCTATGCCTTCCAACATAGAGGTGACTACAGCTGCTGTGATATTGGAGAGCTTAGCCGTGAAAAACTTGTTTTGCTGTTCTCGTATACAATCGTGGCAGCGGTAACCCACATCCGTGAGAACCAGACAGTCGATGCACATGGGCCTGCCGCATTTATTGCAACGCAAGTAGGTTTCTCTATCCGGGTGATTCGTGCAGTACATCACTCCGACTTTGTGTTCCGGTGGTTGCTTCGCTGTCGGCGCTGACTTTTCAACCATGTGTGTTTGTCGTTCCTTCTTGTCGTTATTGTCCAGATTGTTACCTTGTGTCTGTTATATACTTTAATCTTAACATGAACGGCAGCTATTTGGAAAACCACTGTTACCGTTACTGGCTGTTAGGCTTGCCCCCTTGAAAATAGTTGACGCAGAGACGCAAAGGCGCAGGGCGTAAAAAAAGGTCAGGCCCCCTTTAAGAGGTTCAACTTCTTATCGACGGCGTTCTCCGCCCGAGCGCACGGGGGGCAAATCCCCGTGCTACGTAAGATGATGAGCCCCTTTTAGAAAGGGGCTGGCGTTGGGGTGTCCCTTTACAGCGGATGCTACCTTGACGTGCCCCGGCGCTGCACCGGAATCAAGGCTTTGGCTGCTATCGGACCTGATTTTCAGCCGGGGGGGCACACTCTTGACCTGGCTTCCTTTCTCCTTTATAATGGCTGGTACTTTTGGCATGCAAGGAGTGATTAAGATGACAGATTGGACCGACAAACTACGAGAGCTGGCCGCAGAAGGATCGGAACTGGCGCAAGCATGGGACTTTGCCTGGTCGGAGGATGGTGAAAATGTGCAGCAACTGGGCATTTTTATCGATCCAGAATTGTTCGAGATTATTGAATCGCTATATAAGCGCTCACGCAATTTCGCCCAGAAAGTTGCTTTGCTGGAACACGATGTATAAGCGGCGATTTCCCCTTGTGAGCAAGTGGAGGTAATAACTTGAGTTTATCATTAGAACATGTTCCGTTATTTCAAGTCATAGCCACTGCCGATCGTGAGCGGATTGGCAAACGGTTACGGCGGCAGACCTTTCCGGTCGGCGCAGCACTCTTCGAGGGAGGCGAACCAGCTACAACGCTTTACATCATCGAAGAGGGTTATGTGCGTTTGCTGGATCGGAATAATACGGAAATAGCCACCTTGACTTCGGGTGGCATGGTTGGCGACATAGATATGCTCCTGGGGCGATCATATTTGACGACCTCTATAGCTATCGGGGAAGTATCCTGTTGGTCTCTGCAGTATGATGACTTGGTAGAACTCGTCAATGCCAATCCAGCGTTGGGACTCGCCCTGAGCAAAGCCATGGGAAAGCGCATTCTCCCACTGGAGGGCTATTTGTTGAATGCGCTTCAGGCACTGCCCGGCTTTGATCGATTAGACTTGGCGGAGCAGCAAAGTTTTGTGGCTCTGTTACAGCCTTATTCGATTATGAAAGGCCAGACACTTTTTGCTGCAGGAGATACGCCGAAATTCTTATATTTGTTGGAAGAAGGTGATATCCGACTTAGCCGGCGGAATCGCACTGGCCAGCAAGAAGTGATTACGCCCAATCGTGGCGAAGCATTGAACCTTTTTTCCTTTTTGTCGGGAAGGCCGGAGGAAGAATCAGCACAAGCAGCCGCCGATACAATGCTCTGGCGAGTCCAGCGGGATGCTTTCTTACAGCTCGATAAGACCTATCCGGCCGTGGCCATTGCCTTGAGTAGCACTGCCCATGCCCTGTTGAGCCAACCCGACCGAAGCATAGCTATGACTAAGCTACGCCAAGTACCTATGTTCCAAAGTTTGGGCGAAAATGAGCTATCTGTCGTGGTGGATCGCCTTCTGTGGGCTTATGCCCCGCCCGGGCGGGCTCTTTTTCGTGCTGGTGCGGTTGGTGATGCGCTCTATTTTGTGCACACTGGCGAGGTTGAAATTCGCCAGCCTAAAGAAGATGGCGCTTTGCCGGTAGCTCGCTTACTGGGAGGTAATTTTTTCGGCGAGATGGAAGTGTTGACCGGCCAACCTCATGCCGTAGATGCCATTGCTGTCTTGCCGACGGTTTACTGGTTGCTTTACCGCCAGGATTTGGACGAATTAGCCGTGCGTTACCCGGCCATTGGCATGCAGCTAAACAGTTCGTTAGAGCAGCGGTTAGGGGAAGCCGGCGGCGAGGGCGGGAATCGCTTACAGAAATTTGCCCTCTTCAAAGGCATGACTCGCGCTCACTTGCAAGCTTTCCTGCGTATTTTGCAAGCAGACCGATACGACCCCGGCGAAGTAATTATGCGTGCCGGGCAACCTGCTAAGGCCGCATTCATTATTGATAGCGGCAAGGTGCAACTACAAGGGGGCGGCGGACAGGCTACTTTTCGAAACGGGGACGTTTTTGGTCTGGAAGAGACGTTACAGCAGGGAAAGTACGTAACTACGGCAACGGCGGCAGAAAAAACTGATGTTTTCTTGTTGGGGCCGGCGGCATTGCGCCAGGCTATTTTTCAGTATCCGGTGTTAGCTTATAATATTAGCCGTTTGCTGAGTGAAAGGGTGTTGCGGCTATCCACCGTTGCACCGGCAACCGTAACGGAAGCCACCGCGCGGGTGACGAGATCAGCTCCGACACCTGTAAAGCGTGCTGCTCGACCTGCTAAAACGGCTAGACTCGGCTTGTTGGAACGGTTCGGCGTTTTGCCTAGCGTCATCAAACTGGAATTAGCCGTGGCGACATTGTTACTGGTCTGGCTCGTCGGCATTGCCTTGCCCAGCACGATTGTTCAAAAAGTGCACCAGGTTAATACGCCACCGGCACAAGTGATCACATTGCAAAAGCCTATTGGCAATAGTCCAGCCAGTTACCCGTTGCTACCCCCTTCCACAGCACCGACGCCGACCTATACGCCTATGCCGACCCCCACGGCGGCACCATAAGAATGGGCTTTGGCCACACAGCTATGAGAAAAAGGGGGCGTGTTCTCGTGATGGGAATAGCCCCCTTTTTGTTAATCGCCTGCGATTGGTCATAGAATATACAGAAGTCATGGTTATGCTTGATGTAAATGAAAAGTGGGGAGCGAGACATGCCTTTAAAGAGGGAACAACGGTTACTTTCATTGGCGGAAGCTATTGGGGATGCGTTGCTGACCCGGGGCTGGTCGCTAAGTGTAGCGGAAAGCTGTACTGGTGGGTTGGTGGGGCATCTTTTGACCGATATCCCTGGTAGTTCTCGCTATTTTGCCGGCGGGGTTATTTCGTATAGCAACGCAGTCAAGGCGCATTTGTTGGATGTTAGTGAGGAAACATTGATCCGGTACGGCGCTGTGAGCCCGCAAACTGCCGCCGAGATGGCCGGCGGAGCGCGGCGAGCGCTCCAGACAGAAATGGCTGTGAGCGTCACCGGCATTGCTGGCCCGGGTGGGGGCACGCCGGAAAAACCGGTAGGTTTAGTCTATTTGCATCTTTCTGCTCCAGATGTAGAAATGGGAGAACGATTTCAGTGGGTTGGAACGCGGCTTGAGAATAAATGGCACTCCGCCGAGGCCGCGTTGCAACTCTTGTTGCGCTATTTACAAACGACTCGCCTAAGTAGCGACCAGTGACCCGTTTAATTCGTTGTGCCGTCTTTGCCGGGGGTAACGATTCCGCCCAGCGACTAAAAGTCGCGGCAACGTCTGCAAAATCGCCCTACGGCGATTAGTATGCAACCTGCGCAGGCAGCTTTCGCAGTTGTAACAGCGATTTCTAATCGCCGGGCGAAGCAGACTGCGTTGACCTGCACCCTATTCCGGTGCGCCGGCCCCTTGCCGCCGCCGCGGCGGGGTACGTCTAAAGTAGCGTCCGCTGCCAAGAGACTGTTTAACACCAGCCCCCTTTCAGGGGGCTTCTTGGCGACGTAGCACGGAGCTTTGAGCTCCGTGCGCCCGGGCGGAGAACGCCGTCGAATAGAAGTTCAACTTCTTCAAGAGGTTGAACTTCTTAAAGGGGGCCTGATTTTTAGACGCTCTGTGCCTTAGCGCCGCTGCGTCAACTGATTTTTGGAGGAGGCTATAACGATGCCGAAGATTGAGCCATTTGAAAGACATACCTTGCGTTATGAAGCGTGGTTTGAGCATAACGATTTTGTCTACCGATCGGAACTTACAGCCATCAAAACGATCTTACCCCGAGAAGGATGCGGCATTGAAATCGGCGTTGGAACGGGACGGTTTGCGGCACCTTTGGGTATTCGTTTCGGGGTGGAACCGTCTGCTCGCATGGGGCGTGTGGCTATGCAGAACGGGATTGCTGTTATTAATGGCGTTGCAGAGGCACTTCCCTTGGCCGAGGCGCAGTTTGATTTCGTTCTTATGGTGACAACGATCTGTTTTATTGATGACCTGGACGCCGGCTTGCAGCAACTATACCGGATACTAAAGCCCACCGGTCGGGCGATTATTGGCTTTATTGACAAAGAGAGTAGCATTGGCAAACAGTATCAGCAACACAAGAACGAGAGTGTGTTCTATCGAATAGCTACTTTTTATACGACGCAAGAGGTGGTTTCTGCATTGCAGCGAGCAGGTTTCAGCGATTTTGACTTTGTGCAAACTGTATTCCACAACCTGACAGAAGTAGAAATGGTTGAGCCGGTGCGACGCGGCTATGGCGATGGGTCGTTTGTTGTTATTGCAGCGCTAAAATGAAGAGGCGTTGGCGGCAACGCCCTGGCGAGGTTCTTATTCTGACAAAACTCTTGCCTTCCTCTAACGAAATGCGAATCAGGGACATGCACGTTTCTAACAGAGCGTCCTGATAATAAGGATGCTGTTAAGAATCGAATTAACAAAATAACAGGTATAAGATCTGTTGATCTGAAGGAGACAACAATTATGCGTAATACATTCTCTGATTTCATGACACTGCGTGATGCGGTCAATCAGTTGTTAGCTGAAAATAGGGAACCGAGAGAGGCTTGGCAAGATCAGCCTGCTTACATGCGCCTCCCTCTGGATGCTTGGGTAACGGATGACGCTGTCGTTATCGAGGCCAGTTTACCTGGTGTGAAGCCGGAAGATGTTAACATCACCATTGAAGGCGAAACCGTGCATATCGAGGCGGAGTTACCCAAGCCGGAACACGGTGGCAGCCATTTGCTCAGCGAGCGGCGTTTCGGCAAAGTAGGTCGAGATTTAGTCTTGAACATTTCGGTAGAAACGGATAAGGCTAGTGCTAGTTTCAATAATGGTGTGTTGACATTGACTATTCCAAAGAAAGAAGAATTACGTCCCCGCACCATCAAAGTAACTACCAAGTGAAAAAGAGATCCTAACAGTAGGAAGGAGCCGCTGTATACCATCCGTATACAGCGGTTTCTTTTTACGGAATTGACACATTGGTGTTTTAAGCGACGTTAGTGTCAGTTTGATGCCATACTTGTTCCACACCTCGTGCGAAATATAGAATAGCTAGCGGTAGTCTGTCGCAAAGATAAGAAAGATTGGGTAGATTGGAATTGCCGCGAGCAACGTGACTTTTTGGCTGTATTATACGTCATAAATGAACGGTAGGAATAATACTTATAAGTGAGGTTTCTAAAAAGGGGGCTACTTTTTTGTTTCTTAGTTAATAGTTGTAGAAGTGTCATGGATTTGTAACGCACGAGAGACCTATTATTTTGTATAATGGAGCTAAAGGTGAGTCTGTTATGCGTGGTGTGGTCGGATTTGGTATAACGAAAGTCAGAGGGGTGCTTTCATAGCGGTATTGACGAGTATAGTGTGACGGCCTGATCCAATTAATTCGTGCGGAAGGAGAATTTGATGCGAGGACTAAAGCTGTGGGGTATCGTACTGTTGGGCGTTTTATTCCTTATTTTGGTACCGGCAACCTATGCCGCTGGCTACGGCAATCCACAGGAGATTGGACCATATAACACGTCCGCCTGGCAAAACGCCTGGGCGGATTATAACGGCGACGGGTACCTGGACTTCATCCAGGCGCAAACCAAAACTCATTCCGGGGATAACCACAAGAATACGCTTTACCTCGGCGACGGCTATGGGGGCTTCACTTCGAATGTGCTTCCGTGGTCTCACCAAAGCTACAGCGTGGCGGCTGCTGATTTCGACAAAGACGGCGATATGGATGTCGCTGTTGGAAACTTCGGCCAGAACTACCTGTATGTGAACGATGGACATGGGAATTTTGCGGCCGTTGCTGCATTTGGTTCTGGGGATACCATACGCGTCAGCTGGGGGGATTGCAATGGGGATGGGTACCCCGATCTGGCGGTTGCTAATCGGGGGCCGAGCAACCATAGCGGACAGCAGAACTACCTCTACGTTAACAACGGCAACGGCACGTTCACCCAGCACGCTGAATTCGGCAATGGCGCTACTTACAGCATTACCTGGGGGGATTACAACGGCGACGGGAAGTTGGACGCAGCGGTAGCGAACTACGGTCAGAACTACCTGTATGTCAACAACGGCTCGTGCAATTTTACCGCACAGGCACAATTTGGTAGTGCCCACACATTGGACATAGCCTGGGGGGACTTTGATGGCAATGGTGACTTAGACGCCGCCGTGATGAACGGCATCTGGCCAAGTGAAGGAAGTTATTCTACCGACATCCAGAACAAGCTCTACGTGAACAATGGCGACGGCACGTTCACTCCAAGGAGCGAGTTCGGTACCAGGAATTCGGTCAGCGCTTCCTGGGGCGACGTCGATGGCGACGGCGACTTAGACCTGGCCGTTGCCAACGTCAAGGACACTCAGCCCAACACACTCTACATAAATAACAGTGGCACTTTCACAGAAGATACGAGCGCCTTCCCCGGCAACTACTGGACGGCCCGCGGCGCTTTCGTCGATATCGGTGGCAACGGCACGCTGGAATTTGCCATCAGCCAGTTCTGTAATGAGAGTGGTTGTCCGGCGGCGGTGTGGTGGAACGGCGCCATCGGCGACTATGTCTGGAAGGACAGCGATCAGGATGGCATCCAGGATTCAGGAGAAAGCGGGCTGCAAAATGTTTCTGTGACATTGCATCAGAGCAACGGAAACGTCGTGGCGAAGCACTACACTGACAAAAAAGGACACTATCTCTTTGCCGATGTGCCCGCCGGCGATTACTATCTGGCTTTCGGGAGCTTGCCGTCCCACTATTACTTCTCGCCGAAGGATCAGGGAAGCAATGATGCGAAAGACTCCGATGCAGATCCGCACACCGGGCGCACTGTGACATTCACGGTCGCTCAGGGCCAGCAGCTCTACAACTGGGATGCGGGCTTGTTCTGCTCTTACTCTTATGCTTCGGTAGGAGATCGAGTTTGGGAAGATCTGGATCGAGACGGCATTCAGGATGCCGATGAGAGCGGCATCTCCGGCGTTACGGTGGAGCTATACAAGTCCGACGATACTTTCGTGGCGTCCACGACCACCGATGCCGACGGAAACTACCACTTCTACAACCTGCAAACATGCTGCCACTACTACGTGAAGTTCATTCTCCCCAACGGCTACGTGTTCAGCCCCAAAGACCAGGGATGGGACGACGCCAAAGACAGCGATGCCGATCCCTCGACCGGCAAGACAAATACCTTCTCTCTGAGCGGCGGGTGCAATTGCAACAAAGTAGATGCTGGCATGTACCAGCCTTGCATCCAGGGCTTCATGCTCAACGCTACGCACGTGGACTGGGTGGACAATGATCATCCGAATGACAGCCATTATGGAGATAACAAGCTCCACGTGCGGAACAAGACGGACGGGAATGTGAGACGTTCTTATTACTACTTTGACCTTTCCAGTCTGCCTGCAGGATCAGTTACCTCTGCCAAATTCATGATCGATCCCACTGGCGGTGATGCCGGCACCATGGGGCTACATGAGACTAACTGGAATGGCACAACGCACTTGACATGGAACACGACGCCGGCTATGGGCTCGCTGCTGGACACGGAGTACTACGATGGTGGCAAAGATACCCAGCTCTTCGATATTGCGTCAGCACTGGCCGGCCATCCATCTACCGCCAGCTTCATGCTGCGGTTCGAAGATGACGACACTGTGCCGGTGACGACTGAGCACGACGACCACGAGAATCCTCGGTTGCTGGTCACGGTGAACATCTGTACGGGTGCCGATCTGAGCATCACTAAGTCCGACGATCCGGATCCGGTACTGGAAGGCTCCCCGCTGACCTACACGCTATCGGTGGCCAACAACGGCCCCGCGGAAGCACAAAACGTGGTCGTGACGGACAGCGTGCCGAGTGAACTGCAGTCTCCGGCGTATTCCACGGATGGCGGAAGCAGCTGGCAACCGTGGACTGGAACGCTTTCCCTCGGAACGATGGCTTCCGGTGCTTCGCAGGATATCTTGATCCGCGGCACAGTCAATCCTTCCGTGCCAAGCGGGAGTATCACGAACACGGCTGTCGTGGGTTCGGATACCGAGGATTCTGACACGAGTAACAATAGCGACACTGAAGACACAACTGTCATACGTCACGCTTCTATCGGCGATTTCGTCTGGCATGACCTGTATCACTCTCAGACTCACGAAGTCGACGGCATCCAGGATACCGGAGAGCCGGGCATTGCCGGGGTGGTCATGGAGCTGTACGACAGCAGCCACGCGCCGGTGGCGACCACGACCACGGACACGAACGGGCACTACACGTTCACTGGCGTTATCCCCGGCAACTACACGGTGAAAGTGGCTGATTCCAATTTTGCCGGCGGTGGGGTGTTGGCAGGGTGGTACGCCAGCCCTCAGAACGCAGGCAGCGACGACACGGTGGACAGCGATGGGGACGAGAGCAATCACGAGGCATCGGTGACGCTCTCCTCCGGCGAGGACGACCAGGACGTGGACTTCGGGTTCTATCGCACAGGCGTCAGCCTGACAAAGACTGGACCACAGAGCGTGGCAGCCGGAGATGTGATCACGTATCATTTCCGTGTGGAAAACACCGGAGACTTGGTGTTACACGGTGGCGCGCATGTCTACGACCCGCTGATCAATCCGGGGGGAGACCACGAGATATGGACAAACACTGTATGGCCCGGCGAAGTGTATGAGTTCGACAAAACCTACACGCCGGACCCGAGCCAGTGCGGTGACCTCACCAACACGGCGACGGTCATAGGGCATCCCAGGAAAGGCGATGGCACGTACGTGGATGATGTGACTGATCAGGCCAGTTGGACGGTGCAATTGCTGTGCAACGGCTCGTTGGGAGATTTTGTGTGGAACGACACGAACGCCGACGGCATTCAGGATAGCAGTGAGCCCGGCCTCTCCGGCGTGACGGTGGATCTTTACAGCGGCGATAGCTGCTCCGGTAGCGCCGTGACTTCCACCACCACGGACGGGAGCGGCAATTACAGCTTCACGAACCTGACGCCGGGCACCTACTCGATCAAATTCGTGCTCCCCTCCACTTACACCTTCAGTCCGCAAAACCAGGGCTCCGATGATGCAGTGGACAGCGATGCGGATACGTCTACCGGTTGCAGTGGTGGCATCAGCCTCAGCGCCGGTGAGAATGATATGACCTGGGATGCGGGAATGTACCAGGCACCCAGCGTGGCTGTGGATAAAAGCGTTCCGCAACAGGATAACGTGGTCAACAATGTCGTTTTAGTGGGCAACACGGTGAATTTCCAGGTTGTGGTCACCAACACCGGTGCAACGACGCTAGCTTATATCCCGCTGCACGACCAATTCGACGATACTTGTTTGCGTTACTCACCTAAGAGTGCCAATCCGCAGGAGAACAACCACAGCGGTGACAGCATCGATTGGGTGGATCTCACATTGAGTTTTGGTCATGATCTGCAGCCGGGTGAGGCGTATACGGTAACCATACCGTTCCAGACTGCGGCGGCGGATGACAATGCCGTGAACACGGCGGTGGTGCAGAATGCTGAGGATGTTAATAACCAGATCGCACCTGATGCGCAAGATCAAGCCAGCGTCATTTGCAAGATGCCGGCCAGCATCGGCGACCGGGTATGGAATGATACCAATGGCAACGGATTGCAAGATGCCGGTGAACCAGGCATTGGTAATGTTACTGTCAAGCTGTATAAAGATAATGGGAACAGTACTTTCGAGCCGGGTAGTGGCGACACGCTTGTGGCTACCAAGGTCACCTCTGGCGACGGCGCCTACGACTTTACCATGCTCTATGCTGGTAGCTATTGGGTAGACGTGGACGAGAGCACGTTAGCAAGCGGTTACAGTCTGACCACGGCCAACGAGCCATTGCTGGTGGCAGTGAACTACGGCGATGATTACAATGATGCCGATTTCGGCTATGCCGGCAAAGGCGACATCGCCGGTACCGTCTGGTACGACTGGAATTCCGACGGCTCGCAGCAACCCGGCGAGGATGGCATTCCCAACGTGGAAGTCTGCCTGTACCAGGATAACAACGGCGATGGCCAATTGGACGGCGGCGACACCAAGTTAACCTGCCAGAACACGGCCAGTGACGGCACCTATATTTTCCACGACCAGATGCCGGGGGATTACCTGGTAGTGGAGACCCAGCCGGCAGGCATGGACGATACGACCCCCAACGTGAAGTCAGTGCAACTCATAGTGAGCGGGCCGTCCGGGAGCGATGTGGACAACAATTTCGGCGACATCCAGTACGCATCGGTGGGAGACTTCGTTTACTCCGACGTTAACGGCAATGGCGTTCAGGACACCACGGAAACACAGGGCATTCCCAACGCCACTTTGCATCTGACAGGGACGGATATCAACAGCGCTTCTGTGGACCTCACCACAACCAGCGATGTCAACGGCAGCTATGCCTTTAACCAATTGCTGCCGGGAGACTATCAAGTGCAAGCCACGCCGCCCACTGGTTACACGGTCACTTCAACGAACCCGCAAAGCTTCCATTTGAATGCTGGTGATGCGAAAGATGACGTGGATTTCGGCTTGCTGTCACCGACAGCAGTGCAAGTGGTGAGATTGCAGGCACAGGCAGCCGGCCATAACGTTACGATTACTTGGCAGACGGCATCGGAAGAGGGAGTGGAGCGCTTCGTAGTGGAACGGTATGCGCAGGGCGTCTGGAACAATGTTGGCGAGGTGCCGGCGGTGGGGCTGGGTGACAATAGCTATCGATTCACCGAGCAGGATGTGCCGGCCGGACGACAGTTGTACCGGATCGTGAGCGAGCCGAGTGGTGTAGCATATGGCCCGGTGGAAGTAACCATCACCGATCCCGGCAGCGGCGGCGACAGTTACCGCATGTTTTTGCCGTTTACCAACCGATAGTTTAACCGGATGAACCGGCCATAGTCATTGAGAGGGATGCCTGATTGCATTATGGGTGTCCCTCTTCTTGTTGAGACGGTATGTTCTGGGTAGTAGAACGATTTTGCCAATTCTGATGGAACGCTGATTACGCAGATTTCGCGTAGATACCCGCAGACAAATCAGAAGAGATCGACGAAATCGGCATTTATCGCATAATCTGCGCCGTGTCGTTGGGGGAAACTGAACGGTTATGGCATGATTATCTAATGCACAGGTTGTACACCTTTATCTGCTTATTTACTCAAAATGGAGAAAACAAGTATCATTGTAGCCGGCACAATCTTGATTTGGAAAGGAACCAGGAAGATGAAAAATCTGCTTGTAACCGGCGGTGCCGGTTTTATCGGCGCTAATTTTGTGCATTACATGTTAGCACAACACGATTATCGCGTGGTTGTATTCGACAAACTTACCTACGCGGGTAACTTGAACAACTTGAAGGATATTGCCAACGATCCTCGTTATGCTTTTGTGCACGGCGATATTTGTGACGCAGGCGCGGTGACCAAGGCGATGCAAGATTACCAGATCGACACCATTGTCAATTTCGCCGCTGAAACCCACGTGGATCGTTCAATTTTGAATCCGGACGCGTTCATCCAGACCGATGTCTATGGCACTTACGTGCTTTTGGAAGCGGCTCGCCAGTTCGATGTAGAGCGGTATCATCAGGTCAGCACGGATGAAGTGTATGGCCATATTGCTGAAGGAAAACGGTCGCGTGAAAGCGATCCTGTGGCGCCCCGCTCTCCTTACGCGGCCAGCAAAACCAGCGGCGATTTGCTGGTCAAAGCTTACTTTGTCACTTATGGGCTGCCGGTCACTATTAGCCGGGGATCGAATAACGTTGGCCCTTACCAATATCCCGAGAAAGTCGTGCCCTTGTTTGCCACTAACGCAATGGAAGGAAAGCCGCTGCCGTTGTACGGAGATGGCCGGCAAATGCGGGATTACCAGTATGTTTTGGATCACTGCGAAGCTATTGACTTGGTTCTGCACCGGGGAGGAGTTGGAGAGATTTACAACATTGGTACTGGCACAGAGCTGGAGAACATTGCTATGGTGCGCATCATCTTAGAGACTTTGCACAAGCCAGAAAGCCTTATTCAGCCTGTCGCGGATCGCCCGGGGCACGATCGTCGTTACGCGTTGGATATTTCCAAAGTGAAAGCATTGGGTTGGATGCCGCAATACACGCCACCGGAAGCGATTCGCAAGACTGTGCAATGGTACATGGAAAACGAATGGTGGTGGCGTCCCATCAAAGCAGGCGATTTTCGAGCGTATTATGAGCGTCAATACGGCGAACGGTTGCGGGCTAGCCAGAAGTCTTAACGGAGCTAATCCAAAAGACAAAGGTTGAACGGTTTTTGCCCGATTTCCGACGTTGCTGCGTATATGTTATACTCTTAGGTCACGAAGATGACTCGTGGGATCAGACCTCTGAGGCAGGTAACATGCTGATGCCATGATATCTGAAAATAGCATGAAGTTGCTGAATTGAAAGGACTACGACATTGATAAAAGATTATCAAGTTAGCAAAGAAGAATTAGCAGATCGGCAAATGCGCTTGACGATTTCTATTCCAAACGAGACGCTGGAACCGGAATTGCGTAATGTGGCGCGGCGGATCGCTAAAAATATCTCTGTGCCCGGTTTCCGAAAAGGGAAGGCCCCATATAATGTGTTGCTTGCTTATTATGGCCGAGATGCTCTGGCCGAAGAATGGTACGAAAAAGAAGGTGATGCGTTCTTCCAGAAAGTCTTGGAGACCGAAGGGATCAAGCCTTTTCGTAGCCCTACACTGGAAGACGTGAACTGGTCGCCTTTTAGCATGGTAGTGAGCGTTCCAGAGGAGCCAGTGGTCAATCTGCCGGACTATCATGCTATGCGTGTGGAAAAGCCAGAAGTGGCCGATGTGGATGCATTGCTGGAAAAGCAACTAAAAACCTGGCGGGAGAAATACGCCACTTGGGAAGATGTGGATCGCCCCGTTGATGCCGATGATAAGGTGACTTTTGATTTCAAATTGCATAAGGGCGATGAAATCTTGGTTGATCAGACGGATATGGTCAAAGAACTTGGAGACGAAGAAAGCTTTGTGCCGCATCTGGGAGAGAATTTGTTGGGTATGACCGCCGGCGAAAGCAAAAGTTACACCGTTAGCTTTGGCGACGACAGTGAATCGTCCTGGACCGGTGATGTGACCATTGATGTTACGGTCAAAAAAGTGCAGGGGCGTAAGCCGGCTGAACTCAGCGAGGAAATTGTAACACGTATTGTCGCTGACGAGAAGCTCTCTGGGGAGATCAAAACGGAAGAGGACCTGCGGAATCTGTTACGGCCTATTATTCGGGAGGATGCCGAGAACAAAGCGCGAGACGAATATTTCGACCGTATTTTGGAAGCACTCAGCGAGCAAAGTGAAGTTCTCTTCCCGCCCGTGTTGCTCGAGGAGCGTCTTGACGAAAGTGTCGACGAATTGAAGCAGCGCCTGAAAGAATCGGGCCTCGATTGGGAATACTATCTTAAGACGGCACAGACCACTGAAGATGATATACGCGGACGTTATCGAGACGATGCAGCGCGCATGACGCGTTATGGTCTTATCTTACGCCAGATAATTGAACAGGAAGGCCTTGATATTAAACCCGAGGATATCGATGCCGAAATTGAGCGCATTTTAGGCGAGATGGATCCACTTATGCGCGAGACTTCGCGTAAGCTCTACGAATCGGAGAAACAACGGCATGAAATCGGTCTGAAGTTGTTGAATGACCATGTGCGGAATTTCTTAGAGACACTTTTCTCCTCAGAAGAAGAAATGGCAGAGCCGGACGCAGTTGTCAACACGGAAACGGCGGCAGAAGCTAACACGAAAACGGCGGCTGTGGAGGTGGAAGATACTTCTGAGACACAGGCCAGCTTGGATGGCGATGCAGAAGCCGGCGCACAGACAGAAAAAGTCTCGGATTGATGGTGCATGGCCTTCTTGACACATCCGAAAATACAAAGGAGCGGCAAGGAGGTAACAGAAAACCTCGTTGCCGCTTTTTTAGCAGTATGCAAAGTAACATGATTTTAGGGTAGGAACTGGCATGGCACTAAAATGATTCTCCGACCGGGTTGGCGGAAGGGTCAGAAGGAAAAGGAGTATATGAAAACGAATCCTCAAGCAGTGATCCCCATGGTTATTGAACAGGGAAGCCGGGGCGAACGCGCTTACGATATTTACTCACTACTGTTGAAAGAACGCATTATTTTTCTCGGCTCATCCATCGATGATGCTGTAGCCGATCTGATTATTGCCCAGTTGCTCTTTTTGGACCGGGAAGATCCGGAGCGTGATATTCAGTTGTATATTAATTCACCCGGCGGTCACATTTACCCCGGTCTGGCGATCTATGACACAATGCAGATGATCCAGGCACCGGTAGCGACTTTTGCCGTTGGTTGGACCGCCAGCATGGGCACGGTTCTGTTGGCTGGAGGCACGAAAGGGAAACGTTATGCGCTGCCTCATGCCACGATCCACATGCACCCGGCCGGCGGCGGCGCCCAGGGTTATACCCAGGATGTGCGCATTCAGTTCAAGGAACTGGAGCGGATGCAGTATCTTCTTTTTGATATTTTGTCTCAGCACACCGGCCAGGAGCAGGAACAGATTGAAAAGGATTTTGATCGCGACCGCTACATGAGCGCCCGAGAAGCGCTATCTTACGGTTTGGTCGATCACATTGTTGGGGTAGACAAAGAAAAAAAGCTGGCCGATCACGACGAGGCGCAGGGATGAATTATACGAGATCAACACCAACAGCGCATTGTTCTTTTTGTGGGCGTTCGCAAGACGAAGTCGAACGGCTTATAGCAGGTCCTGACGATGTCTATATTTGTAATGAATGTGTAGCGCTTTGCCAAGAAATATTAGAGGAGGACGACGCAGCGCCTACCGACAAGTTCATTTTACAGCGGGATGATGTCATGCCGCCGGCGGAGATTGGACGCCGTTTAAACGAATATGTCATTGGCCAGGAACAAGCGAAGAAGGTGCTTTCGGTAGCTGTGTACAATCATTACAAACGGTTATTGAGTGTACAAGAGGACGAACCCGGTAACATTGAATTGCACAAGAGCAATATTTTGCTCATCGGTCCCACGGGTAGCGGTAAGACCTTGTTGGCGCAAACACTGGCTAAAATTTTGGATGTGCCGATTACCATCGCCGACGCAACGACATTGACCGAGGCTGGCTACGTGGGGGAGGATGTCGAAAATATCCTGGTGCGCTTGTTGCAGGTGGCTGATTACGATGTCGAGCGGGCCAGCATGGGGATTGTTTACGTGGACGAAATTGATAAAATTGCCCGTAAATCCGGCGGAAATCCTTCTATTACCCGTGATGTTTCCGGCGAAGGCGTTCAACAGGCATTGTTGAAGATTATCGAAGGTAATGTAGTGAATGTCCCTCCGCAGGGTGGGCGTAAGCATCCCCAACAGGATTTCATCCAGTTGGATACCTCCAACATCCTGTTTATCTTGGGGGGTAGTTTCAACGGGTTGGAGAAAATTGTTGAGAAACGATTGCATCAAAGAGACAATATCGGTTTTACTAACAATGCAAAGCCGCATCGCAAAGAGGTTGAAGCGTCTCAATGGTTGACTAAAGCGGAAGCTGAGGATTTAGTGCAGTATGGCCTGATTCCCGAATTCGTTGGCCGGGTACCGGTGGTCGTTTCCCTGCATCATCTTGACCGGTCTGCTTTAGTGCGTATCCTCACCGAGCCCAAAAACGCGATTGTCAGACAGTTTCACTATCTCTTTGCTTTAGATGGTGTGGAATTACGCTTTGAGCCGGAAGCGTTGGAGGCTATTGCGGCCAAAGCGGAGCGGCAAAAAACCGGCGCCCGTGGTTTGCGCACTATTGTGGAAAAGATATTGTTGGATGTAATGTACGAGATTCCCTCCTTGCCTGAAGCGGAGCTGTGTGTCGTCAAAAAGGAAACCGTGTTGCGTAAGCAGCTACCCCTCTTGTACGCCAAAGGGAAACTGCCCATTGACTGGTATCCAAGCGCTTTGGCCAAGAGTGCTTGAAATTGATTTGTGTGTTTTTGGCCAGCAATAGGTGATATGGGCCGAAAAACTGCGTTTTTTCGTCGCGTTGAGATGTTAACGATGTCAGAAAAAGCTTTTGAAAATTTGAATTTAGTTGTACGAGATAATTTTTGGATCGAAGTGGATGGGGTCGTTGTGCTTAGCCGCTGGCGTGTCGATCTGTTGAAAGCGGTTGCCCAAACTGGGTCTATCAGCGCGGCAGCGCGACGGATGCAAATTCCCTACCGGCTGGCTTGGCAGCGTATCCATGAAATGGAGACATGTCTGGGCATGTCCCTATTGACTAGCGAACGAGGTGGTCAGGGCGGTGGTGGTAGTTTGCTTACCGCGGATGCGGATAACTTGATTCAGCGTTACGAGCATTTTGCTGAAGGGTTAGACGAAATTGTCCAGCGTCATTTCCAGAACGCGTTTTAGCTTGCTGACAGCGCTCCAGTAGATGCTTGGGAAGCGTCTATTAGAGTCTCCTGAAAAAAGTTAGGAGTTACGCAGTTCAGCCAGGCAAATATCATTGTGAGCCCCCGTAGGGGGGCAAAGCAATCTCCAAGGTGGTGTGGGGGGACGCTTCGACCGCCTCGCGTTGCAAGCTAATCCCCGTAGCATGACTTTGCCTATGGGCGAGGTCTGGTCAAAAGATAATCTCGCCGCCATTTTCCCTTTCGAGGGCGACGCCCTTTCTGTTCGTGGCCGGACTGAGAAGCGAAGCTGATGGTGATGATGTCGTCTTATCTTGGCACATAAACCGCCATTTACCACACTTCCTTTCCTACCGGCTTTCCCCAATCGACTTCGCTGGCCTGGTACGTTTCGGGAATTTGGGCTATGAGTTCCTCTATGCGGCAGCGTCCTCGGATTTTCCTGATTGGGATGCTCTACTCACTTTTGAAACTTTCTCTCATTGCCTCTACTGCACATTTCCAGCCAATTGTACGTTGCGGTATGCGATTGAGTAACGGTTGGATTGACAACATACTCACCACATCTCCGGTTCTGTGTATCTCTCGCTCTATGTAAGAATACATGTTTTGCATTAAGTCATTCATATGCCCCAAAATGCTTCGATTGCTCGTCTTGGTGTATATCAGCGGCTCATACTCCGCCAGTTTTTCTTTGACCTGATATTCACTTATCCCATCTGCAACTAAACCGTAATATAGATTCTTTTTGAACTCTCTTACAATATCTTTCCGCTGTTCCTTATCTTGAATGTAGATGGGGATCGAATACAGTGTCGGGTCGTTAACAAATAGAACGAAATCACGCCTGAAAAACCTGGCAGAGTTTACATACCATACGCCAAACACTGTCTTATTGGGCTTGCCGGGTATCTCTTGCAATTTTAACCTAAATAGCCTCGACACTTTTTGTGTGCATTGAAGTTGTAACATCAGTCGATACCAATACCTATCCCGTTTCCCTACTTCAGATCATCAACTATATACTATCTGGACTCATTCCGCCTGAGATCCTCTCTGATGGTGTTATCCGGCATACATCCGGGTAACACCCGTGCAGGGTTGCATGTACGGCTAAACTCCGTCTCATCCACAATATGGCGGAAAGTCGGATTTGACGATGAAAATACTTTCAAACAAAATAATACATCCGGAGACGAAAGATGTCAAGTTGTCAAAAGTATCCAAACAAGCTCGAATTTCTGGACAGACTCTGATCGGGTGCATTTCCTACTCCGTGATCCGCTCGATCAGGAAGGAGACCGGTCGGAACCCGTCGCTGCAGCAGGATATCGCCGTCCCTGGCCTTGGCATCCACGGCGGATTCGCCCCGAACATTGAGCATCGCTACATCTCGCTGGATGTCCGTCCGCGCCCAGTCGCACGGGAAATCGGCCGGCTTGTCCGGCCAGCCCTCGACTATGAACTCTTCCTTCTCATTCCACAGGGGGCAGCGGCCGAAACCATCCGGACAGCCTTCCTTGTTGATGTGTGAATCGATCAGATCCTCGTGGACGACCCGCTTGACGATCGTGATCTTCACCTTGGCCATCATTTCATCTTCGAGTTTCAAAGATTACCGGATCATCCCATTTGCGGCCGCTGCGGAAGGGATGGCTCGAAGGCAGGCAAGGTGTAACCGCCCAGGCACCCTCGCGCCGCTCCGGCCACCACGCAGCCACGGACGAAACGCCTCGCAGCCTGAAAACCCCACGCCAGCCGAACCCCCACGGCGGGCAAGACACCTCGCTTGCCCAAAAACTACCCTGCCTGAGCGCACGACCGGAGCCTATCGGTGTATCATTCACCAGGCCGAACCATGCCCAACGGGGGTATTAGCCGCCCGCCGATGAGAGCGAAAACGCCATAGCTGGATTATATACTCGTTTTGCAAAATTGCACCGCTTCCCTGCCGCCGTAGCTGCTGTCCGCTGGAGCCGGTGTTAGCCAGCCTACCAATCAGCGAACGAATTCAATCCAGGGTTGCAATGCTTTTGCCCAAATATCGGATGCGCTCCAGCCCGGAGATGCACTATTCCCATAATGTAAACGGATACCTATAACCAAATCCATCCAGAAATAGTCCATGTCTTTATCAGTGATGATGCCTTTTGCTAAAGCAGCAATATTGGCTACACCATTAAACTTCGCTAATGTGTCTTGACCAGGTTGTATCAGCTGCCATCTCGTATCCAAAGCCGCTGTTTCGAATTCTATAGTATCACTTGGAGTGCTACGCTCTGTGTCAGGCGCAGGCACTTTGTTAAACGCGTGAATCTCCACAAGCACTCGAACATTCGTTTGACTCAGATTCTGAACTTGCTCCACAACTTTGTCAATTTTGCCCTTGGACGCCCAATTAACAAATTCAGACCAGCGCCAGTCTCTTTGTATGGTGTGATTCTTTTGGATATCGGGAAGCCCTACCAGCTGCTCACCAAGCCCTTTTTCCACGTAATACCCTGTATACAAAACCCCATCGGATGCTCTGGGATATTTGTGAAAACACAGTTTGCCATATTTGAAGGCTGGCCATCCAGTTGTAGGAACTAACCACCATTCGGTAAAAGCGGTAGCGAATCGGTTGAATGGGCGAAGCGAGAATGACCGATCTCCCTGATTACGAATAAACGCTTGAACGGCATGAGCGGTTTTATCATTGTTTTCGTAAATAACGGCTAATCTGTTCATGGCTTTATTCTTCCCAATTGGCGGGCTAACGGACCGGAGATAATCTGCGCGCGGGTTCTCCGAGCCTCCCACCAAGCTCAACTGCGATCCGTAACCCTGCCCCGCCTCAATTGCAGCATCGATCAGTGCGTCAGCTTGATTGACTTGTTGGGCGGCCTCCATCTTGAAAGCAAACTGCGATGGCATCAACCTCAAGCATTCAAATCCAAAAACAGCCAAGGGGGTCTTCAGCTACATACTCTAGTGCCTCATCCAAGGGTAGTATGACCCCACCAAATCCACCAACAGGCTCCCACTTGTCTCGGTGACTCCACCACAAAACTTCAACCTCATCTCCATTGCCTGTAGGACGCAATCTAGCAACGGGTGTGCCATATTCCTCCCCGAAAA
>WFQU01000081.1 GCA_015486845.1 Anaerolineae bacterium
ACCTTGACGTACCCTGCCGCCGTACCGGAATCAAGGCTTTAGCCGGTGGTAGACCCACCAACCCACCTAAAGGCTTGACGCCAGCCGCTTCGTTTTCATCCGCTGTGGTGCGCCGCAGGCCCATGATAACTCCTCTGAAAATAGAACGCTGATTAACGCTGATACACGCTGATCTTAATTTTCATCCGCTGTGGTGTGCCGTAGGCTCATGATAACTCCCTTGAAAATAAGTTGACGCAGCGGCGCAAAGGCGCAGAGCGTCTAAAAAAATCAGGCTCCCTTTAAGAAGTTCAACTTCTGCGAGAAGTTGAACTTCTAATCGACAGCGTTCTCCGCCCGAGCGCACGGGGGTCAAATCCCCATGCTACGTCGCCAAGAAGCCCCCTGAAAGGGGGCTGGTATTAAGCAGCCTCTGGGCAGCGGATCCTACCTTGACGTACCTTGCCGCCACACTGGCAAGGGGAGGATAGAAGGCGGAAAATGAATCGGGACGGTAAGAAGATCTGCTTCCCCTTCCCGCTTTCCTTTCTCCCCCCAAGGCTGGGGGATGGGTGGCGTTTTCATCCGCTGTGGTGTACCGTAGGTTCATGCCGATCCTGCTTAGCAAATAGCTCGGCGTGGACAATGCGGAGGCCAATAGGGGGATGTGAAGCCGCGCAAAGCGTGTAACTTTCCGGCGGTACCAGCTCGGCCAAATTGATATTGCTCAGGCGAATGAGCGCCGCGGCATAAGTGGATGGATTGCTTTCGGTCAGGGCAAAATTGTCGGCCGCCCACTCTTGCCGACGCGATAAATAAGCGCTGATCGGCATGAACATGGCGCTAAAAAAGAGATAGAGCAAGGCCAACAACGGAAACCGGCTCATAGAAGACATTGATATTGTCGGCCAAAGCAGTCGCCAGGCAATATGCATCCCCAGAAGCGCCAAACCCGTTTGGCCGCTGTTAATCAGTAGCAAACGCCACATGTCGTGATGTACCAAATGCCCCAATTCATGGGCCACGACGCTGGTAATCTCCTCTTCGCTGAAAGCCCCCAACAATGTATCCGCCAAGATCACACGCCGACTGCGACCCAAGCCAATCAGAGCTGCATTGGCGCTGCTAGTGCGCCGGCCCAAATCAAATTGAAAAATACCGGCCTGCTGGATGCCTTTTTCAGCTAATAAGCGTTCAATTCGGGCTCGCAACGACCCTTCTGCCAGCGGAGTGAGCCGGAAAAAGAGCGGGAAAATCATCGCGGGGAGAATCACCGCCAAAAAAGACGTCAACAAGAAAAAAATCATGGTGCCCCAAAGCCACCACCATATCGGAGAATGCTGTAGCAAAAAGTAAAGTATTTCCACCAAAACAATCAACAGAAGTGCTATCAATATACTGCTCTTAATTTGATCCCCAGCCCAAGCCAGAATGGTCTGACGATCTAAATTGAATCGCTGTTGTAAACGCCGTTCCCAATACGCTAATGGCCACTCCAACAACCAGGCCGGAAAAATTAATAATAAAAGGTAAACGGCTAATCGGAAAGCGCAATACGGCGTGATGGCAACTGCCAGCGTAACGGCTCGACCGGAAAGCGCGCTGAACCAGAAAAATAGCAACCAGAGAGGCGCCAGCACAAATTCCAGCCAAATAAAAAACCGTTGTTGTCGGCCGCGCTGCCGCGCTAAATCTTGTTTGTCTTGCTCAATTATTGCTGTTATTGCCGTTGACATGGCTCTACCTGTCCGCTGAAAGTGTGTCGTCACGCTGCCTATTGCGCCAGTAGTGCACAAGAAGATTGTAACATCGGCGGTTATGACTGTCAACAGTTTGACATCGTCCCTTTGCCCTATTAGAATGGCGACATGTTTCATGACAACGGAGAGCGTTGTTATGAACTTACGGCATATCACAGCGGACGAAAATAGGCATGATACGTAATACGTAGTACGTAATGCGTAGTGCGTACGTAGATAGGTAGAGGAGACCTCTCCCCCAAGCTGCGCTACGCTTAGCTTTTTCCCTCCCCCTCCGACACGGGGAGGAGAAGGCTTACCACCCCTTTGGGCAGTCAACCAGAGGAGAGGTCTTACTTTCAGAGGAAAGGGGACACAGCTCTGTTTGTCGCGATAAGTTGGTTACTAAAACCGTGGTTACCGGCATTAATTCTCGCCGTGACCGCCTGGGTTGTTTTCTTAGCCGGCCCACAGCGCCATCCTCGTTTCGTGAAAGGTGCGGCGATCTTGGCCGCGCTATCAATTTTAGCGACTACGTGGTTCATGGGGAAATCGCCATTGCCGGTTTCCGCCAGTTGGGAATGGCGCACGCCATTGCATGAAAGTGGTCTTTTCCTTTGGGTGGCGGATATGCCAGCCACGTGGGGTTTGATGCTGTTGGGTTGGTTGACGTTAGCCGGCGCCATGCTTTTACCCACCCGCCTACGCACCGGACAAGGACACACCGTAGTTGTAGGGTTAGCCATGTTGTCCGCCGTCGGCCTGTTCGTCGTCGCCGATAACTTGCTAACGCTGAGTGCGGCTTGGCTTCTGTTGGACGGCAGTTGGTATTTCATTGCCCTCCTGCGCGGGCATCGTCACCGCTCTGTAGAAATAACCATGCAAGTGCTAACGGTCCTCCTGCTTTGGGGAAGCATTTTCCTTGGTGGGCTGGCCGGAGCAATGCTACCATGGCGTCTCGCCGCTATTTCGCCAGGACTGGTCATACTCTTCTTATTGCTGGCCTGGTTGGGCAGCGGCGGCTATCCTATTGACTTCAGCATGCTGGCCCAGAACAGCACTTTGCCGGCGTCATGGCTTTTGGCCAAATATGCCGCCGGATTGGTATTGCTTCTTCGCGTTATGACTTTGTCTGTTTCCTGGCAAACCGGCACATTAGCCGTCTGGAGTTTAGTGACTGTTTTCTTAGGGACCGGCTTGGCTGCTTGGGTTGCCCGCCGTTCCCGCGACCGCTTCGCCTCGCTGTTGACAAACCGGCTGGCCTTGCTCTTTTTAATGGTTATCCTTATTCCCGCTCAGATCAGCTTATGGTTGACCTCGGCAACACTTTTCGTGCTCAGTGCTGTCGTACTGCTCATCTGGCCAGTAGGCGAATATCCTCTTGGTATCGATCTCACCCGCAGCCTGACGGCGTTTCTACTGTTTTTTTTGCCGGGGTTCCATTTCTTCTTCAGCTTGTCTAATGTGAGCACATTTCCAGCCTTGCAGCCGCCATTTTTAGTATGGTTGGCCATTATTGTAGGACAAATTCTCGCCGGTGCGTCGTTAGTATGGTACGTCTGGCCCCAACGTTTTGCGGGGCGTAAAGAAAAGAAACCATGGTCCAAATGGCCTTTACTGGCTACCATGCTCCTTTGGCTGGTCGCGCTGATTTGGATCCCCATTCTGGTCGGGGCGCGCCCATTTTGGTTCATTCGCCACCATGCCTGGTCACTACTTCTAACTGACGGGCTACTACTGCTCGGAGCCCTCCTTTTGGGCAGCCAGGCACAATATTTCTTGCGCGGCATGCAGGGGTGGCGTTGGGGTATTATGCGAATTGCTTTCTTGGTGCCACTGGTGGAACCGCTGCGCCAAGCCTTGCAGCTCGTAGCAAACTGGTTCGAACAAATGACCTTGCTGGTGGAAGGAGAAGGCTATTTCGGATGGGTACTCTTTTTCCTCTTGTTAGTTGCGATCTTCTGGCAACGAGGAGGTATTTTCTCACCGTGAGAGCTATCGTGTCGCACTGGGGTGGGATATGGCTCGCTCACGGCTGGCAATGGCAAATGCCGGCATTTTTGTTAGCAGCCGGAGCATTGCTGTTCATCTGGATTTGGGTAGAATGGCGCGGTTTGTCATTGGCCTGGGTTTTATTTTCTTTAGCCCAAACAACACTATTTTTCCCGTTGATGCCATTACGTTGGGCATTGGGACAATTTCTAGCCGGGACATTTATAGCGCTTCTCTTGGCCATGGGCGGTAAAATGCACAAAGAGGCTCGGCCGCGCTCTTCCCGGTGGCACATTGGGCTGACTTTTCGCCTCCTATTGTTACCGGTGCTACTGTTGTTGTTCTTTGGTTTGCTGCCGGCGCGACAATGGTTACCCGGCTTGCGTCCATGGCAACAATTTTCATTCATTCTGGAAATTGAGGTAGCTTTGCTTCTATTAGGCATCGAAAGAGATCCCATCAAGATTGGCATGGCTTTGTCGATCTACCTTTGGGCGACATTCTTCCCTTTGCTCACGTTACATTTGCGCAACGATTTTTGGCTGTTCGCGATGGCAATCTTGCAAATAGGGATCGCTTGGGCCAGTAGCATTTTAGCGGCCTGGCAAACAATGCCAACGGAGTCGGATCAATGACCGGCGTGACGGGACTTTTCCTCTGGCTGTTGGTGGCCGCCTCCCTAGTCTACCTCCTACACCGGGGGGGTAGGTTGGCCGGGCTACTGTTATGCATGCTCACATTGCCCCTTTTTTGGCTGGCCATCAATATGGTGGATGATCAGCACTTGATAATCGGCCGCTGGACGGTAGTTTTAGCTGCGCCGACGCATCTGTTGGGCGTCACTTACCAATTGATGCCAGCAGCACAAGCCTTTTTAGCCTTTCTATCCGCTCTACTATTGCTTTTCGCCATCCTCTACATTCTATTAGGCGGACATTCTGCCTGGCCGGCGCTGGCTATCTTACTCCTTATACCATTGTCCGGGTTAGCCATGGTGCGCCAATTTGCATTCCAGCCCTGGTGGTTTGCCATAGCCGCTGTAATCGCCGCGGTAATGATTCAAAACGGGCGTCTTGGCTCGACGATTACAGCCCAGCGCACGCTACTATTCCCCATTTTAGCCGTGCCATTTCTGTTCGTGTTGCCGCAGCTTTTGGACAAAGCTGCTTTGAATCCGGTGCATCAACAACCTTTGCACACGGCGTATTGGCTGGTAACCATCGTTCTGTTTTTACTCAGCGGTGCTTTTCCCTTTCACGGTGCGCTGGTGATGCAAGATGAGGACGATGCACCGCTCAACATTGCTTTCTGGTGGCTTGTTAGCGAAGCGGCCTGGCTTTTCATGTTTCAACGCGCGGCCACGCTCTGGCCGGCCTGGTTCCAATCTGCCCACATGGACACATTGCTGCTTTGGGGCGGCTTGCTGACAATAGGCTGGGCCGGGTTCGCCGGGCTCTTCAGCCGTGACCTCGGCCGGCTGTGGAGTTATGCCGCTTTGGCCGAATGGGGTAGCTTGTTGTTGCTATTGAGCCATAACGGTACCTTAACACTGACGTTGCTCTGGCTTTTTGTGGGTCGGGCTATTTCGTTATCCAGTAGCGGCGCACTGCTCACTATTTTATCCCGACAGCGCCACGCGCTCACGCTGGAAAAGCTGCACGGTTGGGCGAGGTTATTCCCATTCACAGCAGCCATGTTGATTCTATCGTTGCTCAGCTTATTAGGCGCGCCGCTGACTGCCGGTTTTGGGCCACATTGGGCCGTCTACCAAACACTATCAACCTATCAAACCAGTTGGGGCCTGCTGTTTCTCTTAGCCACTTTCGCCATTACAATAGGCATTTTGCGCAGTGTAGTTGTGTTAGCAGCTACTTTGCCCTCATCAGAAGGTAGAGCCATTCCCTGGCCTAACGAAAGCCGCTGGAATGTGTTGTTGGCTTTATTAGTCATGGTTGGCATTATAGCCGGTTTTATATATGCCGATCAATTTGGGCCCTGGTTGCGTTACGCTTTGGCATCGCTACTCACTGGCTAATTCCCCGGGATGCTAATTTCCGCTTTTCCCAGAGTTTCCCAAGGGTGAATGTCCTTGTACTTCACGCCTAACAGTTGTAACTGATACTGTCCCGGCTGTAAATTGGCAATTTCAGCATGGAAATGATAGCCGCACATACACTTACACACTTCACCGACGTTTTCTTCCCGAATCGTTATGGCATGATCGGTCATTTTCATGGAAGCCTGAATTTTGGCACAGCACACGTACATGACATTTTGGTCAATGACCAGCGTGCCGTTCTTATATTGCCAGTGTAAGGCTTTCCATTTTTGCATCTCATCTGATGTGAGATTAAGTGCTTGTTGGTCACACGCGCCAATTTTGTAACTGAACGATGGCGGGACCGGCGTGTTAGTAGGCGGAACGACACCCGGCTGGGGTTGACAACTTGTTAACAGGAGACCAAACAACAAGAGAATGCCAATAACATCCTTCTTTTTCACCGCAAACCTCCTTGCCGGCATACCGGCAGCATGTGGAACAAAAAACTTACAGATGCTATGCTATTTCTTCCCGAGAGGTGACTACTAAGCCATTCCAACCATAGGATGCAGATAAATGCTGATTCTCACCGATGTTGAACGTATCTACGAAGTTCAACTTCTTGCAGAAGTTGGACTTCTAAAAGGAGATTATTTCAGAACGCTTACTTAGCTTGCCTCACGTTCTTCTCCAGGTCATGGTGTTGCGATCCCTGCCAAGTGATGAACACCCGTTGTAAAGCAGTGAAATAAGCCAACGGTGCCATTAACCAAAGCGCCCAATCCACGCGAGCGAATATCAGCGCTACAATCAGGATTCCCATACGCTCGAAGCGGGTCAATATCCCGCCGCGGCATTCAATACCAACACTTTCGGCCTTAGCTCGTGTGTAAGAAACGATCACCGAACCAGTAACAGTCAAATAGGTCAACAATATCATCGTTTGATTGCCCGTTTGCAGGTAGCGCCAGAGGATGGCTAAGTAAATGAAGGTCTCGGCAAACCGGTCTAAAGTGGCATCCCAAAAGGCACCGAAAGGGGTCACATGCTCTGTCATGCGGGCCAGCGTGCCATCCACGGCATCGAACCAGGACGTTGCTAAAAGGAGCAGGCCAGCCCCTTGAAATTTCCCCAAGCCGATGAGCAGGGCGGAGCAAAGCGTGAAAATAAAACCGACAGCCGAAACCCGGTTAGGTGTCAGACCTAACCGGTTGGCTCGTGTTGCCACAGAAAGTAAGAACTGTCGTGCCCAAATACGCGCGCTGTCACTGAGCATAGTATCCTCTTATAGTTCTGAATCATGCAAATTGACTGTAGATCGGTCTCTCATCATGCTGCTCCAATTTGCGATTTCAGCCAGGCGTCAATAAACCCGTCCAAATCGCCATCCAGAACAGCAGCCGGATTCCCCACCTCGTAGCCGGTACGCAGGTCTTTGACCATCTGGTACGGCTGTAAGACATAGGAACGGATTTGATTACCCCAACCAGCTTCCACGTGCTTGCCTTTCAGCCGCGCCGCTTCCTGCTCTTGTTTCTCCTGTTCGATGGCGTAAAGTTTGCCGCGAAGGACGCGCATGGCCGCTTCTTTGTTTTGTAACTGACTACGCTCACTTTGTGATTGCACCACAATACCGCTGGGCAAGTGGGTAATGCGCACGGCGGTGGAGTTTTTTTGCATGTGCTGTCCGCCGGGCCCACTAGAACGGAACACATCCACCCGCAATGTCTTGGGGTCGATTTCGATATCAATATCTTCGTCGATCAAGGGCATTACTTCTACTAATGCGAAAGAAGTATGCCGTCGTCGGGAGGCATCAAAAGGCGAGATACGCACGAGGCGATGGACACCTCGTTCTGCTTGCAGATAGCCGTAAGCCCACGGGCCGGCCACTTCGATGGTGACACTCTTGATGCCAGCTTCCTCGCCCGGGGTCATGTCGGTCATAGCCACCTGGTAATTGTGCTTCTCAGCCCAACGGGTATACATGCGCAAAAGCATCTCTGCCCAATCCTGCGCTTCGGTACCGCCCGCCCCGGCGTGAATGGATAGAATTGTATCCCCACGATCGTATTTGCCGGAGAGTGCTAACTGGAACTCCTGCTTGCCCAGTGTCTTAGCCAACGTTTCGACCTCTTCGGCAACGGCTGCCATAGTTTCCTCATCTTGATCCGCCTCGGCCATGGCCAATAGCTCCATCAAGTCGGCAACCTCTTGGGCTAAGTGATCCCATTGCGCCACCTGCTCTTTGAGCGTAGAAAGCTCCTGGCCTTTCTTTCGGGCAGCTTGCTGGTCGTTCCAGAAACCGACCTCGCTCATGGCTTCCTCTAATTGCTGAATCCGTTCCTTTTGCGCAACAACGTCAAAGCCGCCTCCGGATATTCTGGATACGTACGTTTAGCTCGTTTAGTTTTGCTGCCAATTCACTCATTTGATATTTTCTCCTCTAAAAATCAGTTAACGCAGCGGTGCAAAGGCGCAGAGGCGCAGAGCGTCTAAAAAACCAGGCCCCCTTTAAGAAGTTCAACTTCTGCGAGAAGTTGAACTTCTAATCGACGGCGTTCTCCACTCGAGCGCACGGGGGTCAAATCCCCGTGCTACGTCACCAAGAAGCCCCCTGAAAGGGGGCTAGTGTTTAGCAGCCTCTTGGCAGAGGACGTTACCTTGACGTACCCCGCCGCCGTACCGGAATCGAGGCTTTAGCCGCTGTTGACGCTGCCAAGCCGCCTAAAGACTCGACGCCAGCCGCTTCATTTTCATCCTCTGTGGCGCGCCGCAGGTCCATGTTGATGCTCCAAGTCATTCAGCGGTGTCAATCACTTCACGCTATCCCCGCAATCAGGCCGGAGCAAAAAGGCTCTCGACAAACATCTCCGGGTCGAACTCAGCGAAATCCTCGATACCCTCACCCGTACCCACAAAACGGACCGGGATGCCTAATTTTTCCTGGATGGCAAAAACCATGCCCCCTTTAGCTGTACCATCTAACTTGGTCAAAATCACGCCGGTCAGGTTCACGGCCTCTTTGAATTTCTCCGCTTGCGTGAGCGCGTTTTGGCCGGTCGTAGCATCCAAAACGAGCAGTATCTCGTGAGGGGCCCGGTGCACTTGTTTAGCGGCAATAGTCCGTAACTTTTCCAGCTCCTTCATCAAATTATAGCGGGTGTGCAGACGACCGGCAGTATCGATGATGAGCACTTCCGCTTGGCGGGAAGCCTGACTGGCTCGAATTGCATCGTAAACTACTGCACCAGGATCGCTACCCGGCTTCTGGGCAATAACATCCACGCCGGCGCGTTCTCCCCATATCTCTAACTGGTCGATAGCCGCAGCGCGAAACGTATCCGCCGCCGCTAACACTACTCTGCGCCCGTTTTGCTTGAGGTAATAGGCCAATTTGCCAATACTAGTCGTCTTGCCAGAACCATTAACGCCCACAACCATGACGACATGCAATAATCTAGGTTCCTCCAAACTCCATGGCTGTGCTTCTTGCAATAACGCGGCCATTTCCGTTTTGAGCAAGTCGTAAGCATCCGCCACACGCTTAATGCCTTGCTTGCTGACCTTCTCGCGCAATGCGGATACCAGGGCTAACGAAGTATCCACGCCAATATCCGCCTGAATGAGCAACGCTTCCAAATCATCCCACATCTCATCATCGATCTCGTTAGCCTGAAAAAGATCGCTAATGGCCGAGAAAACACCCCGCCGCGTCTTTTTCAAGCTCTTGTTAATTTTCTCTCGGTCTTCTTTTTTTTTCTTAGTCAAACCAAATGCCATCTATTATTACCTCGGAAATAGAACCATGCGTTCCACAGCATACGCACTTTCCATGTCTTCTTTTCCTGCTTCATAAACAGCCAGATCATACCGGCGCCTATCTCGGGAACAATATCTTGAAGCCAGGCGACAAAAACGTCAAATAACGTGACAATACAAAAATTATAGCATTCTTTTCGCGTGTGGCCGAATTATTTCCGCTTCATTCTCTTGTTCCATTTTGCACAAAGATGGAGAAAGTGCTATTATTTTACAAGCCATTTCATTACTGTCTATTTAGTTAGCAGCTACCGATGAGATTTTTGCACACTGGATAAAAATCTAACGCGGCTTCGCGTTGAGTTACTTAGGGTTATAGCTTGTCAAGATTAGGGAGAGCAAAGGTGCGTTCTGCTGTACCAGACATTGTAGTCCGGCGCTTGCCAATTTATTTGCAGACATTATGCCGTTTACGCGAAGATGGTGTCGAAGAAATTCCTTCCCATGCTTTAGCTGAACTATTAGACATCAGTGCAGCACGCATCCGCAAGGATTTTTCCCATTTTGGCGAATTTGGTCAGCAAGGGCGAGGTTATCAGGTTGGAAAACTCATTCGCGAGTTACAACATATTTTACAAGTAGATAGCATCTGGCCCATAGCATTGATTGGCGTTGGCCAGTTGGGGCATGCACTAGCCAATTACGATGGTTTTTCCCATAACGGCTTTCGTATCGTGGCACTTTTCGATAGTGATCCGGCGAAAATTGGCACCACAGTCAATGATATCCCGATTCAGCCCATTGAGCAGCTTGAGGGGGAGATTCGCCGTCGCCAGTTGCAGTTGGCTATTTTAGCGCTACCTGCGCCGCAAGCAGAGATAATAGTGGATCGGATCGTCATGGCCGGCGTCAAGGGCATCCTCAATTATACCAGTGCTACGTTACACGCCCGGCCTGGTGTAATCATCGAGCATATCAATCCAACCAGCGTGCTCCAGCACATGACTTACTACATTGAGCGAACCAGTTCGTAAAAGCAAGCTGACGCGTTACCATGCCACTTATGCGCCATGCTCCTTAATAGCTATTCGATCTGCTGGTACGACATGGCCCGTATGACCGTCATTCTAAATGTGTCAATCCAAATGTCTTCTCTGAAAATGAAATGGGACACAGGTCAACGCAGGCTGCACACGCAGATAATAAAACAATAGGCCGGCAATTAGAAATCGCTGCTACAACTGCGAAACCTGCCTGCACAGGTTGCAAGCTAATCGCCGTAGCATTACTTTGCCTATGGGCGAGGTCTGGTCAAAAGATAATCTCGCCGCCTTTTTCTTCTTCGAGGGCGCTACCCTCGAGCTTCCGGCAGGGGAACTCCTACGGTTCCCCTCCAACCCTTCCGAAAAGCGTTCCCCCGGCTAAGACGGTAAAACGAATCAAACAGGTCATTGATCGCTGTTTAGTGGCTGTCTAAAAATAACTTCCCGTTTGTGTCATTGCGAGGCTGATAGGCCGAAGCAATCCCCAAGTTTGCAAGTCGGAGATTGCTTCGGGGCTGCGCCCGCTCGCAATGACAGTTGGGGAAATTTATTCTTGGACGATTGCTTAGGCAAGCCGGTCCGAACTCGAGCCGCCAACGATATGTCAGAACTGGTCGCCAACAGGATGGCGGCGGATAGCAGCGGGGCGGTAGAAAGTGATAGCCCGCAACAAACCAGCCACGACGCAGCCAAGACCCTTTTTCAGGGGTTCTGGGGGGTAAAACGCCCCCAAGAAAGAAAACTAATCTCAAGAATTCATGTCTCTATCTCGATTTTACGCTCGTAGCAGCGTCTGCACAGGCTGGCGAAAAGAAAGCATTCTCACACTAAGCGATTCAAAATTGCCGCTGTAGACTGTTCAGTCCGCTAGTGTGAACCATTTAAGCAAGTATAGATGTGGTTTTCAACCGCCTGATTCTCTAAAACTGCTACGCTACGCGCTAAATTTGGAATTGCTGCTGTATAACTTTGCTGCCAGCAAAATAGCTATTGTATAATTAAATTTGAGCGTCCCATATCCATACCAATAATAAAGCAACCTTGGTGGCAACAATATCCTGCCAATGCAACCCTTGTACACTGGACACAAACTTAAAGCGAAGCTGCCAAGGTCGCGAAGACGCAAAGAAAACGTGTGAAAAGGAATGGATGTGCGGAGAGAATATATGAAAAAACCCTTTGTGGCTTGGCTCCTTTACGCCGTGGCATTGCTTTTTGCTTCTGGCTTGTCCAGGTTAAGGGGCTACTTGAGAATTTTGCCGGTTTTCGCTTCACGTTGCTTATGATATCAGTAAATTACTAATCGGTTCGGTGGGCATATTACGCTGAAAAGGGATTCTTAGATCGGGGATGAGGTGAAATGATGGTTAATATGAAACAAGATAAGTTTGGGGCGCGAGCAACCGTCGAGACGGCTGCCGGCCCGGCGGTGATTTATCGGCTGGACGCTTTGGAGAAAACTGGCTTGGGAAACATTTCCCGGCTGCCATTTTCCATTCGCGTCCTTTTGGAAAATGTCTTGCGCGGGCAAGACGGCTTTTCTGTCGTCGAAGAAGACGTGGTCAAATTGGCCGCATGGCAGGCGCAGGAAGCAGAACGCACAGAAATGCCCTATAAGCCGGCTCGAGTCGTCTTACAGGATTTCACCGGCGTGCCTTCCGTAGTAGATTTAGCCGCTTTGCGCTCGGCCATGCATCGTTTGGGCGGTGACCCCTCCCGCATTAACCCTCAGGTACCCTCGGACATGGTCATCGATCATTCGGTGCAAGTGGATTTCTTTGGCACAGAGTACGCTTTCCTGTTCAACGCCAAAAAAGAATTCGAGCGCAACGCACAGCGTTACGCTTTTTTGCGCTGGGGCCAGGAAGCGTTCGAGAACTTCCGGGTCGTACCACCGGATACCGGCATTATTCACCAAATCAACCTGGAATATCTGGGCCAAGTAGTCCAAACGCGTTCGTTGGACGGCGAAAGGGTTGCCTTCCCGGATACTTTAGTGGGCACCGATTCCCACACCACCATGATCAACGGCCTTGGCATCCTCGGCTGGGGCGTCGGTGGCATCGAAGCGGAAGCAGCCATGTTAGGCCAACCCATTTACATGCTGACGCCGGACGTTATCGGCGTGAAGCTTTACGGCGAATTACCACAAGGCGCCACCGCTACCGATCTTGTCTTGACGTTAACCCAGATGTTGCGCAAATTCGACGTCGTGGGTAAGTTCGTAGAGTATTTCGGCCCCGGCGTGAGCAAACTCGGCCTAGCCGATCGGGCCACCATCGCCAACATGTCGCCGGACTACGGCGCGACGATGGGCTTCTTCGCCGTAGATGCCGAAACATTGCATTATTTAGCCAACACCGGCCGCAGCCCTGAACAAGTAGATTTAGTAGAACGATACACTAAAGAGCAGGGACTGTTCCGCACCGACGCCACGCCGGACCCTGCTTACACAGCCGTCCTGGAACTCGACATGAGCACAGTAGAAACAAGTTTAGCCGGCCCCAAGCGACCGCAGGATCGCATCGTGCTGGGGGATATGAAGAAAGCATTCCACGAATCATTGGTTGCACCGACCAATCAGCGCGGCTTTGCACTACCGAAAAACCAGTTAAATCAAAAAGTAGCGATAGCCATGGACGGCGAAACATACGAAATGAACCACGGTTCAGTAGTCATCGCCGCTATCACCAGTTGCACTAACACTTCCAATCCCTCGGTTATCATTGGGGCAGCGCTATTAGCCAAAAAAGCAGTGGAGCGTGGCTTAATGGTGAAGCCTTACGTGAAAACCAGCTTAGCGCCAGGTTCCCGGGTAGTCAGAAATTACTTAGAGACAGCTGGCCTCCTACCTTATTTGGAAGCGCTGCATTTCCACATCGTTGCTTACGGCTGCACGACCTGTATCGGCAACAGCGGCCCCTTGCCAGAGCCGGTGGTCGATGCTATCCAGGAACACAATCTCGTGGCGGCGGCAGTGTTGAGCGGCAACCGCAACTTCGAAGGCCGCGTGAATGCCTATACGCAAGCGAACTATTTAGCTTCACCGCCATTAGTAGTGGCCTACGCATTGGCCGGCACCGTGGATATTGATTTGACCAAAGAGCCCTTGGCTTTGGATCCCAACGGCAAGCCGGTTTACTTGCAGGAAATTTGGCCGACGCTTGACGAAGTGAAAGAGGTCATTAACGGAGCCTTGAAACCGGAAATGTTTAAAGAACAATACAGCAACGTCTTCGAGGGCAGTGAATTATGGCGCAACCTGGAAATTCCGGAAGGCCAATTGTACACATGGGATTCGACATCTACTTACATTCAGGAACCGCCATTCTTTACCGAAATGACGACGGCATTGCCATCATTACCAGAATTGAAGGCAGCACGCGTTTTAGGACTGTTCGGCGATAGCATTACTACCGATCATATTTCCCCAGCCGGACCCATTGCTTTAGATAGTCCGGCGGCCCGATATTTAATGGAACATGACGTCAAACCGGCCGATTTCAACACATACGGCGCCCGTCGTGGCAATCACGAAGTGATGATGCGCGGTACTTTCGCTAATATCCGGCTGAAGAACTTGCTGGTGCCGGGCACGGAGGGTGGCGTAACGCGCTATTTGCCGACTGACGAGCGGATGAGTATGTACGACGCGGCCATGCGTTACCTGGATAACAACATTCCGCTGATCGTGTTGGCTGGCAAAGAGTATGGCACCGGTAGCTCGCGGGATTGGGCAGCCAAAGGCACCTATTTGTTGGGCGTGCAGGCGGTCATTGCCGAGAGCTTCGAGCGAATTCACCGCAGCAACTTAGTGGGCATGGGCGTTTTGCCGCTGCAATTCCAGGACGGTGAAAGCTGGCAATCGTTGGGCTTAACCGGCGAGGAACTGTACGACATTGATGGCCTCGACGAGGATATGGCGCCTGGGCAGAAGCTTACCGTCCTTGCTCGCAGCGCAAACGGTGACAAAAAAGTTTTTACCGTGATTAGCCGTTTGGACACGCCAGTGGAAGTGCGTTATTGGCGAAACGGTGGCATTCTGCACACGGTGTTACGCGACATGGTGCGCAACGGCTAACCATCCATTCTTATCTCCCACTTAGCTATAACGGTAAAGCCGGGGCATGTTAAGCCCCGGCTTTTTCCTGTCCATTTAGCTACCAGACAGCTTTAGAAAAACAAGGACATTGCCCGCCGCCAACAATTCCTTCCTGTCAGATCATGAATTGATCCATGGCTTTGCAGAATCGCCACATTTGGAACTGCTGGTTTGACAGCTTTCTTCCTCCTGTGTTACACTCACAAAAGTTAGCTGGGTTAGATGCCGGCGTTGGCAATTTTCGTTTTCGTCCCGGTTTAACATGGATTTTCACAACACGATAGAGCGATTAACATCCCGCTCAAGGCAATCCGTGGTAGATAGATATTTTGCCCGGGCGACAATCTGGAGCTGAAAAGTGAACTTATGGCCTAATAATTTTGACCAACATCATCATTATTGAATTGTGGGCGAGCGCTGCGATCGCTGACGCTCTGTTTTGCCTCGCCCATGGAGACTAGTTGCCCGCCAACTAGTCTTTTTTATTGGCTCGAATTATCAAGTGGGGATCTATCACCGACCACTAACAGGAGGAATTAAACAAATGATGGAATGGGGACGTATCCTTTTCCAGTCCAATCCAGAACACGCCTTACCCCGGGGGGTTGCCGATCGCTTCCACGAAGCAGCCCGGCGTCGTCGCGCCTTGGAACATCGGCTCGCAGCCCTATTCCAGCGCTGGAGTTACCAAGAATTCATCCCCCCCATGTTCGAATACGCCGAGACGCTCTCTACCGAGGCAAACCAGTTAGCTTCGGAAATGTACCGCTTTGTGGACCGGGACGGTCAGACTTTGGCCTTACGTCCTGATATGACGATTCCCACCGCCCGGCTAGCGGGCAGCAAACTTTATGATCAGCCATTTCCGCAACGATTCTTTTACCGGGGCAGCGTTTTCCGCTATGCAGAACCGCAGGCCGGCCATCAACGAGAATTTGCCCAAATCGGCATTGAGCTCATCGGGGCGAGTGGCGCCGCATCCGATGGTGAGATCATTGTCCTGGCTTTGCAAGCGTTGCGTGAGGCTGGGTTGAACGACTTCCGGCTCACTTTAGGTCAAATGGCTTTCATCCACGGGCTGTTAGCTGAGTTAGAATTATCATCCCAGGAAGAACAAGCGTTGTTAGACGCCATTGACCGCAAAAGCCAGCCGAACCTGCTGGCGATCTTGGGCGAACTGCGATTGACCGCCGCCCAGCGCCGGGCAGTGCAAACACTGCCCACTTTGGCCGGGGAAGAAAACGTCCTGACCCGAGCGGCGCAAATTGCCCTGAATCGGCAAATGCGCCAAGCAGTAGAAAACATGCAAGAGCTCGAAGCTGTTTTAGATAGCTACGACGTCAAAGAAGCAATCTCATTAGACCTGGCCGAAGTACGCGGGCGCAAATATTACACCGGTATTACTTTCGAATGTTTCGCCGCTGGTCTCGGCACTAACATCGGCAGCGGCGGGCGGTACGATCATTTAGTGGAACGCTTCGGGCCAACCCAGCCGGCCGTGGGTTTCGCGCTTAATGTGGATAGCCTACTCTACGCCAGACAGCGTCAAAATGCGCCTACTTTCCCGTCCGCACCGCGGATCTTAGCCCAATTATCTTTAGCCAAAGCGCACATCCGCCAAGTGGAGAAACTACGACAACAAGGATTTATCGTACGCAGTGCTTGCCGGCCGTATAGTCCCACAGCACTGCGCCAGAACGCTTCCGCACATGGTGAGCAAGGCGTGCTTTTGTTCAACCAGCCAAGCGGGCAGACGCAATTATGGTGGCACAATTGGCCGGCGCCACGTCCGCTAACGCCGGCATGCCTCGCGGAGGTGCTATCATGAAACAGCCAGTCACTATTGCTTTGCCCAAAGGGCGTTTATTAGAAGAATCCTTATCCATTTTGGGGAACGCCGGATTTTCTTTGCCGACCGCCACAAGTCGCAAATTGATCATCGACTCGACCAATGGCGAAGTGCACTATATCTTGGCCAAGCCGTGGGATGTGCCGACTTACGTGGAACACGGTGCGGCGGATTTAGGTATCGTGGGCCTGGATGTCCTGCGGGAACGCCATTTAGATGTCTACGAGCCGCTGCTTCTGCCTGTCGGTTATTGCCGGTTGGTGGTGGCCGGACCGCCCACGTTCAGCCCTGCCTCATTGCGCTTACAAAGTGTCTTGCGGGTAGCCACGAAATTTCCTAACCTGACCACAGCTTTTTTCCGCCGGGAAGGCATTTCCGCCGAGATCATTGGCCTTTCCGGCTCCGTGGAATTAGGACCGTTAGTCGGGCTTTCCGATTTAATTGTCGATTTAGTACAAACCGGCGCAACGTTACGAGAAAACGGCTTAGTCGAACTACAAACGATCTTAGCCAGCCAAGGCGTTCTCATTGCGAATCGGGCCAGCTTCCGGTTACACAAAACATTAGTTCATGAAATGATCGCCGCGCTGAGCGATGTGATATTATCCAAAAGCGCTGCGCAGGAGGTACCAACAGGCGCCCACAATGTGGCTTAGCGGATAAAAACGCCCCCTATCCCTCAACCTTGGGGGGAGCAACATACCCCCAGAATTGGGGCCGGGGGGGGCTATTTTCAGAGAAGCTATTCCGTAATTTTTGAATACAAAATTATTCGTTTAGGAAGAAACAGGTGTGTTTCTTGGTAGTTATCATGAGCCTGCAGCACACCACAGCGGATGAAAATTTACGACTGGCGTCGAGCCTTTAAGCGGCTTAGCAGCGTTAACACCGGCTAAAGCCTCCACTCCGGTGCCGTGGGGTACGTCAAGGTTGCGTCCGCTGCCAAGAGGCTGCTTAACAACAGCCCCCTTTCAGGGGGCTTCTTGGCGACGTAGCACGGGGATTTGACCCCCGTGCGCTCGGGCAGAGAACGTCGTTGATTAGAAGTTCAACTTCTCGCAGAAGTTGAACTTCTAAAAGGGAGCTTGGTTTTTTAGACACTCTGCGCCTTTGCGCCGCTGCGTCAACTGATTGTCAGAGGAGAAAGTATAATGGAAAATCTGTTGCCCATTCTATCGGTAACTGAAGCAAAGAAGAGTATTTTGCGCCGGCGCGGTTGGGACGAATGGCCGTTGCCAGCATCAATCCAACGCCGGTTAACAGAACTGTTTGGCCGACCAATAACGCCGGAAGAAGCCGTAGCGGAAATCATCGCCGACGTGCGCCAGCGCGGCGACGAAGCATTACATGCCTGGGCCCAAAAAGTCGACGGTGTCGCGCTGCCGTATTTGGAGGTGCCGGAAGAAGCATTCGAAACGGCTTACGATACCGTATCCGATGAGGTGGTCTCGGCCCTGGAAGAAGCGGCAGAGCGCATCCGGGCTTTCCACTTACAACAACCCATCAACGGTTGGACGGAATTCGGCAGCAAAGGCACCCTCGGCCAGATCGTGCGCCCGCTACAGCGCGTGGGGGTCTACGCCCCAGGCGGCACGGCGCCACTACCTTCAACCATCTTGATGACCGCCATCCCGGCAGGAACGGCCGGCGTCGAGCATGTGGTGGTTATCACCCCGCCGCAGAAGCCGGACGGTGCTGTTTCACCGTTAATGTTAATTGCAGCGGATTTGGCCGGTGTGGAAGCGGTCTACGTTTCCGGCGGGGCGCAGGCCATTGCCGCACTGGCTTACGGCACAGATAGCATCCCGCGCGTCGACAAAATCGTCGGCCCCGGTAATCTCTTCGTCACATTGGCCAAACGGCAATTATTCGGCATAGTCGGCATCGAAGGACTACTTGGCCCTACCGAGACGGTTGTCATCGCCGACGGGCAGGCCAATCCGATCTATGCGGCAGCCGACCTGCTGGCCCAAGCGGAGCATGACATTTTAGCCACAGCCATTTTGCTAACGCCAGACCGCACCCTGGCCGAAGCAGTGCAGCAACAAGTGACGGAACAATTAACGACACTGAGCCGGGCGGAGACGATCCGCCAATCGTTAACCAGACAAGGCGGCATCGTACTTACCTCCGATTTGAACGAAGCCGTCGCGTTGGCCAACGACTTCGCACCAGAACATCTTTGCCTCCTGACCACCGACCCGTGGCCGTTGATCAATCAAGTCCAGAATGCCGGTGGCATTTTCGTCGGTGAAAATTCGTTCGAAGTGCTGGGCGATTACGTGGCCGGGCCGAGTCATTCCATGCCCACCGGCGGATCAGCGCGCTTCGCCAGCCCGGTGAACTTGCAGGATTTCGTCAAGATCATCAGTTTAGTGGGCTTGAACCAGGAAGGCATGGAGGAAATAGGCGCCGCCGCCCGTACCATCGCGGCGGCGGAAGGACTGACCGCCCATGCTGCTGCAGTGGCAAAGCGGATTGGCAAGCGCCGTCTGTCGGGGCACGGCTTTCAGATTTTAGGCGGTGAGGTATAAAATGCGGGACGTGCAACAATTGCTGCGGCCGAACATCCGCGAAATGGAGCCGTACACACCGATTCTGCCTTTTGAAGTGCTCAGCCAGCGCCTAGGCCGGCCCGCGGCAGAGATTGTCAAGTTAGACGCCAACGAGAATCCGTATGGTCCATCCCCGCTGGTGCGCCAACGGCTACACACTTACCCGTTTTACCACATTTATCCCGACCCGCAACAGATCAGGTTGCGCCAAGCATTAGCCGAGTACACCCGTTTGCCGGAAACGAACATCTTGCCCGGCCACGGCGCCGATGAACTTCTAGATTTGATCACGCGGCTTTTCGTGCAACCCGGCGACCGCATTATTAATTGCCCACCCACTTTTGGTATGTACCGCTTCGATGCCGGGCTCGCCGGCGGGGAGAGCCTGACAGTCTGGCGGGGGGACGACTTTTCGCTGGATGTTGCAGGTATCGAGGAAGTTGCCATCTCGGCAACGCCGCCGAAATTGCTCTTTCTCACTTCGCCCAACAATCCGGACGGCAATTTGCTGGCACCGCAAACATTGCGTCGTTTGCTGGATTTGCCGTTAATGGTCGTTTTGGATGAGGCGTATTGGGAATTCAGCGGCGTACCCAGCTTTGCGCCCTGGGTCCTGGAACACGATAATTTGATTGTCCTGCGCACTTTCAGCAAATGGGCCGGTCTGGCCGGCCTACGCCTTGGCTACGGCATTTTCCCAACCTGGTTAATGCCGCATCTGTGGAAGTTCAAACAACCGTATAATATCAACGTGGCCGCGACTGTGGCCGGTCTGGCCGCACTGGAAGATGTCACATACAGCCAGAAATGCATTGCTGCACTGTGTCAGGAGCGAGATCGCCTTTACAGGGAGCTAAGTCACTTCACTTTCTTGCAGCCATTGCCCAGCCGGGCCAATTTCGTCCTTTGCAGGGTAACGGAGGGACACTCGGCCGCTGCGCTGCACGCACACCTGGCGAAACATGGCATTTTGGTGCGTTATTTCGATAAACAAGGACTGCGCAATGCGATCCGAATCAGCGCCGGCAAGCCGGAGCAGACAGACGTCCTGTTAAAAGCGCTGCGGGAAATAAATTGATGGAACGCCGATAACGCTGACACATACTGATTTCCGCCAGTCTTTTCCAAGACATTAACTTTATCAGCGTGTATCAGGGTGCAATCCGCGGCATCAGCGTCCTGTTTTTAGGAGGAAATCATGCGAGTTGGCAAAATCAAACGGGAAACGGCAGAAACAGCGGTGACGGTGCAGCTCACGTTGGACGGGCAAGGCCGTGCCCAAATTGATACCGGTATCGGCTTTCTTGATCATATGCTCACACTTTTTGCCGTGCATGGCCTGTTCGATCTACAAATTGAAGCCCACGGCGATTTGCAAATAGACGAACACCACACTGCCGAGGATGTGATGATTTGTTTAGGACAAGCACTGGATCAGGCATTAGGCGAACGCTTGGGCATTGTACGTACTGCCCACAGTTTTGTGCCTATGGACGACAGCTTAGGATTTGTGGCCATTGATCTAAGCGGACGGCCTTATTGCGTCGTGGACGCACACTGGCACACACCCCGCATCGGTCAGTTGAGCACAGATCTCATAGCGCATTTACTGGAAAGTTTCGCCGTTCGAGGGCGCTTAAATTTGCACGCGACGGTATTGTACGGTCAAAATGACCACCATCAGGCAGAGGCGCTCTTCAAAGCGTTTGGCCGGGCATTAGATGCAGCAACGCAAATCGATCCCCGCCGCGGGAACGTGCCCTCTTCCAAAGGAACACTGATCGCATAGAAAGGATGAGGCTAATGGCCACCATCGCCGTTATCAATTCACAAGCCGGCAACGTGCGCAGCATGGAAAAAGCACTGCGCTATGTCATCGCCCAAGTGCCAGAACTATCCGGAACTAAGATTATTCTGAGCGAGGAACCGGCACAAGTCGTCCGTGCCGACGCGCTAATTCTGCCCGGCGTGGGCGCTTTCGGCGAAGTGATGCAATATTTGCGGGAAAACGGCTTGGCCGACGCTATCGTTTCTGCCGTGCAGCAGGGCAAGCCGTATTTAGGTGTCTGCTTGGGAATGCAGGTTCTTTTCCAGGAAAGTGAGGAAATGGGTTCCTGGCCGGGATTGGCGTTGCTACCAGGTACCGTGCGACGTTTCCCGGTCGGGATATTGCACGTGCCGCAAATCGGCTGGAATCAGTTGCGACAGCAACACGCCGATCCGCTGTTAGCCGGTATTCCCGACGGCGCCTACTTATATTTCGTGCACTCCTATTACTGTGCACCGGCAGAGCCAACAGACGTGGTCGCCACTACCGAGTACGGCCTCGAATACGCCTCTTTGGTGCGCCGCGATAACATTTGGGGCATCCAGCCGCATCCGGAAAAAAGCCAGTGGGTGGGATTGCGCATTCTGCGCAATTTCCTCCAGATCGCCACGGCGGGAGGGGACGCGTGATCGTTTTCCCAGCCATCGATCTGCGCGCTGGCCAATGCGTGCGCCTACGTCAGGGCAATCCCGCCGCACAGACCATTTTCAGCACCGATCCCGCCGCTATGGCCCGGCGCTGGGTTGCTGCTGGTGCTCGCTGGCTGCACGTAGTGAACTTAGACGGCGCTTTCAGCAACAGTCTAACCGCCGGAACGGCATTACCGGTGAATTTGTACCGACTCAAAGAAATCCGCGCCGCGGTTCAGGTACCCATCCAGTTCGGTGGCGGCCTGCGATCTGTTTCCGACATCGACATAGCCCTCTTGTTGGGTGCCAGCCGGGTCATATTAGGCTCCGTGGCGCTGCACGACCCGGAAGTGGTACGCCAGGCTTTGGACCGCTTCGGCCCAGAACGGATCATCGTTGGCATCGACGCTCGGGACGGCTATGTAGCCACACACGGTTGGTCGCAAACCAGCCGGGTAACGGCTGGCGAGTTGGCGGCAGCGATGCAGCAAGCGGGCGTGATACGGGCTGTATATACTGACATCCGCCGGGACGGTATGCTGCAAGGGGTTGACATTGCCGGCAGTGTGCGTCTGGCCAAGCAAAGCGGCTTGAAAATCATTGCTTCCGGCGGCGTGAGCAGCGCGGACGACGTGCGCCGCTTAGCCGCCCGGGAACAAGACGGTATCGAAGGCGTGATCATTGGACAGGCCCTTTACACCGGTGCTATCTCACTGCCCGAAGCGATGCGAGCCGCCGGGTTGGATATTTCTGAAAGTTAGGAAGCCCTTTAGAAGTTGAACTTCTATACACCAACAGATCAATAAAAAAGGGCCAGTGTGCATCAGCGTTTGGCAGCATTCTATTTATAGAGGCATCAGCATGGGCCTGCGGCACACCACGACGTGATGAAAACACCCCCTACCCCCAGGGAGGAGAAAGGAAAGAGGAAAGGGGAATCAGACCTTCTTACCGTCCCGATTATCCATTTTCCACCTTCTATCCTCCGCTTGCCGGTACGGCGGCGGGGTACGTCAAGGTAACGTCCTCTGCCAAGGGACTGCTCAACACCAGCCCCCTTTCAGGGGGCTTCTTGACGACGTAGCACGGGGATTTGACCCCCGTGCGCTCGGGCGGAGAACGCCGTCGATTAGAAGTTCAACTTCTTGAAGAAGTTGAACTTCTAAAAGGGGATTGTTTTTTATCTGCGTGCGCAGCCTGCGTTGATCTGCGTCCCATTTTTATTTTCAGAGGAGGAATATGCAACACAATAGAAAATTAACCGTCCATCACCCGGGTGACCAGTTGTCACCGGAAGAAGAAACGCTGCTAATGCCATGGCAAGTAACCGATCAAGAAACCGTTTTCGCCCACCCTTTCATCGATTTTGTCAAAGAACGGCTGCGCCACCCCATCACGGGGGAAGAAATGACTTATTACACGGTCATTCCGCCTGTGGCAACGGTCGCCGTAGTGGCAATCACGGCTGCCAACGAGGTACTACTGACCCGGCAGTATCGCCATCCGTTGCGCCGAGCGATTTACGATTTACCGGCCGGTCGCATCGAGCCAGCCGAAGATGCCGCCGTTGCCGCGGAGCGGGAATTACGGGAAGAAACTGCTTGCCGGGCCAAACGGATCGAGCGCTTGGGATATGAAGTACCCTATCCAGGCGGGTTGAAATCCGGCACCTATTTTTTCTTAGCTCAAGATTTAGAACCGGTACCAGAGGGTCAAATGCTGGACGAGCACGAAAAGATTATTATCGAAGCAATGCCGATCCAGCAAGTTCTGGACGGCATCATGACAGGAAAATATGTGGACGGTGCGTTGCAGTTAGGTGTGCTTTTAGCCGCCCGCAAATTAGGGTTTTGAGGATTTCAGGCCGAGGAGAGCATTTCTATGTTAGCCAAACGAATCATTCCCTGCTTAGACGTCAAGGACGGCCGCGTGGTCAAAGGAATCAATTTCGTCAATTTGCAGGATGCCGGTGATCCGGTACAGCAAGCAGCCGTGTACAATGAAGAAGGTGCGGATGAGCTGGTTTTCTTGGACATTACCGCATCGCACGAGCGCCGCCAAATTGTGGCGGAAATGGTGCGGCGCGTGGCAGATCAAATATTCATCCCGTTTACCGTCGGTGGTGGTTTACGCTCACTGGATGACGTCTGGACGATGCTGAATGCCGGGGCGGAGAAAGTTTCCATTAACAGCGCCGCGGTGCGCACGCCAGAACTGATCGGCAACGGAGCACAACGGTTTGGCAGCCAATGCGTCGTAGTCGCTATTGACGCCCGCCGCCGGACAGAAACAGTACCGGGGCAATCACCTTGGGAAGTGTTCATCAATGGCGGTCGGATTGCCACCGGGCTGGATGCCATCGCCTGGGCAAGAGAAGTAGTCTCCCGAGGCGCCGGGGAAATTCTGCTCACGAGTATGGATCGGGACGGTACGAAAGCTGGCTACGATGTGCCCCTGACCCAAGCCGTGGCAGAAGCCGTACCGGTACCGGTAATTGCTTCCGGCGGCGCTGGCCAGTTAAACGATTTCTTCCAGGTACTCAGCGAAGGGAAAGCTTCGGCTGCGTTGGCAGCGTCTTTGTTCCATTTTCGCACTTTGCGTATCAGCCAGGTCAAAGCGTATTTAGCCGAGCGTGGCGTGCCGGTGCGTCCCATTGACAGGAATGTGAGGTGGGCATGAACGAGGAACCTTTGACAGCAATCAAATGGGACGAATACCATCTTTTGCCGGCCATCGTTCAAGACGCAGCCAGCAAAGAAGTACTTACTTTAGCCTATATGAATGCCGAGTCGCTGCGCCTGACGATAGAAACAGGCGAAACATGGTTTTGGTCGCGCAGTCGCCAGAAACTCTGGCACAAAGGGGCAACCAGCGGCAATACACAGGAAGTTATAGCGCTGCATTTGGATTGTGATGGAGATGCGTTAGTCGTTCTGGTGAAGCCGGCAGGGCCAGCCTGTCATACCGGCGCTCGCAGCTGCTTCTATCGCCGCTGGAATGCAGGGACAGGACACTGGGAGCCCATTCCGGGCGTCGCAACCGCCGAGCAATTGCAGGAAGAAAGCGTTTAGGCTGAAAAAGCGGCCGATGTGAGTCTCATTGTAAAACCAGATATTGTGATAAGAATAGAGCAGGTTGATGACGGCAGATAAGTCAGTTAGTTTTCTTTCTTGGGAGCCAGCTCCTAAACTCTCGTATCCAAAAAGAGAGGTATACCACTATGGGTGACTAGCTTGCACAGGTTGCAAGCGGGTTTCGCAGTTGTGGCAGCGATTTCTAATCGCCGGGCAAGGCAGAGGGTAGCCGAGGGCAATGCCCTCGGCCACCCTCCAGAGAAGTTTATTTTCAAAGGAGACCTCTCCTCTAAGCTGCACTGCGCTTGGCTTTTTCCCCTCCCCGTGTCGGGGAGGGGAAAGCTTGCCGCCCAAAAGGGCGGTAAGCCAGGGGAGAGGTCTTATTTTCGGAGGAGTCGGCATGGGCCTATGGCGCACCACAGCGGATAAAAATCTCTTGACGAGATTGGGGATGGCAGGCTTGAGAAAGTCATGCTACGGGGATAGGAATGGGATTAGTTGATGACGGCTGACAATCTTTCTTATTTTCTTTCTTGGGGATCAGCCCCCAAACCCACGTGCCCAAAAAGAGGGGCATACCACTGGGGGCGTTTCACCCCCCAGACCCCCTGAAAAAGGTTCTTGGCTACGCCGGATATAGTTCGTTGCAGGCTATCACTTTCTACCGCCGCGCTGCTATCCGCCGCCATCCTGTCGGCAACCAGTTCTGACATATCGTTGGCGGCTCGAGCTCATACCAGTTTGCTGCTATGTACTAGTGTGAACCAGGCCCGAGAACAGAAATTATTCGTATTACCGGCGCGATCGGCTGGCCTAAACACCGACCAATAACCTATTTAATTCGTTTTACCACCTTAGCCGGGGGAACGCTTTTCGGAAGGGTTGGCGGGGAACCGTAGGGGTTCCCCTGCCGGGAGCTCGAGGGCAGCGACCTCGAAAGAGAAAAAGGAGGCAAGATCATCTTTGATCAGAAGTTCAACTTCTTGAAGAAGTTGAACTTCTAAAATAGCAAAATCGCCCTACGGTGATTAGCTTGCAACCTGCGCAGGCAGGTTTCGCAGTTGTAGCAACGACTTCTAATCGCCGGACAAGGCAGAGGGTAGCCGAGGGCAATGCCCTCGGCTACCCTCCAGAGAAGTTTATTTTCAAAGGAGGGGCCTTCGCATTGCCGGCGTAATATATTTGAGATCAGCGTGTGTCAGCACGCAGCAGCGTTAACTATCATTCTATATTCAAGGGAGATACATTCATGTCAGAAACTATCGATCAGCTTTGGCAAACCATTTTGCAGCGCCATGAGGAAATGCCTGATGATTCTTATACAGCGTTTCTATTCCGCAAAGGGGAAAACGAAATCGTCAAGAAAATTGGCGAAGAGGCCATCGAAGTAATTGTGGCCGCCAAAGGCGAAACAGAGGATCGCATTATCTACGAAATGGCCGACCTGTTTTACCATTCATTAGTGCTCCTGGCTGCCCGGGGCTTGACCTGGGCTGAGGTCGAAGAAGAATTAGCCCGGCGTTTCAAGTAAGCAAAACGTACTATCTGCCGTGCATTCCATCCCTCAGACCAGAAACATTGTTGCTCATGCTCTGATATTCTGTGGGGACACAAGATCAAAGCCAGGGAAAAGCAGGGGGCTGTACAAAACAGCCCCCCCGACTTCAATTGCTAACATCGTTATCGTTTATTCCACGACTTGAATGGATACAGCGGCGTTTCGACAGCAGCAGCCTTTGGCCAAACAGTACGCAAACTACCGTCGGGAAAGTTCTGCATAACAGCCATCGGCTTATAAACATTCATGCCTTTATCGTTGAATTTCAGTTTACCATAGAAGGAGTTGTAATCCAACGAAGCAATAGCATCCCGCACTTTATTCTTGTCTAAGGTGCCAGCAGATTCAATGGCTCTTCGGTAAACAATTAAGGCTGCGGCAGATTCGGCTGCCTGATAAGGCGGAATTTCGCCGTATTTCGCTTCGTACAGCTCTGAAAATTTCTGTGGCGTGCCAAAGACATCATCCGACTTATACTTCATTTCCGGCGTCCACTGAGCCGAGCCCAAGATATAATCAGCATCTTTGCCCAAAGCTTTGCGGAAATCGGGGGATGTGGGACCAACACTGAAACCAAACACCTTAGGCACCAGATCCACGTTCTTGGCTTGCCTTACAACCAATAGAGTGTCCTGCAAGTGGCCGGCACCGAGTACAATATCCGGTTTCTGGCCTTTCATGGCTATAATCAAAGGAGCAATATCCTTAACCCTTGCGGTATATCTCCCGAAGTAAACGACTTGCAGGCCTTTGCTCTCGGCGTAATCCTTGGCGCCGTCGGCAACTTCCAACGAAAAGGTTTCATCTTCAGCAATAATGGCCACCCTTTTCAAACTGGAATCCTCCGCAAGCCCTAGATCAATGATACCGCGCATGTAGTTAGGTGCCGGGGAAAGTACTCCGAAGGAGTATTTAAATCCACGGCTGAATATCGCGGTGGCAGCACCATTTGCCTCTACCATCGGTATCTGATACTTCTCGGCAATGTCTGTGGTGGCATAGGTGTTACTAGAACCATACGGGCCAAGCAGGAACTGAACTTTATCTTCGGTGATCAACTTCTCCACCAATTGAGCACTGCGGTTGGCATCGCTTTCATCATCGTACAGCTTCAGCTCGATCTTGCATTTCTTCTTACCGACTTTAATGCCCCCCTGTTTGTTGATCTCTTCCTGGTACAGCGTGTAGCCATTCTTGACCGACGCGCCTTCTTTAGCATACTTACCGGTCATAGAAACAGCGGCGCCAAAAGTGATACGGCATGCCTTGCTGTCCCTATTAGAGGCTATCTGGGAGCAGCCGGGGAGTAGTAATGTAGTCATAACAACAACGAACAAAATAGCCATGAACTTCTTCATGAGAGATATTCCTTCCCAACAGTCAGCAATGCGATCTTGTTCATGACAGGGTTTCAACCCATCACGACGAAGCGATGACCATTCCTCATGAAGGCGGCTTAATTTTAGCCTATCCTATTACCAAAGAATAATACAGCCTGACCCGCACAAGCCAAAAACCCCGTAAAGGAAAAAACTCGTCGCCTTATACTACTTTGCCAGATTGATTAGAGGCCACTTTTCCCCCAAGTGGCTTTTACACGGCCCCTTAAACGTTATCCAGAGGGTGCAATACTTAGTGAAGCCACAGACAAAAAACGATAGAATCGTACCAGCACATTAGCCGGGAACACATTCTTCTTCCATCCAGCAAATGAAAACACGAAAGATATCGGATTCAGTAAGGATACCTTGAATCACATTGTTGTCATCCACAACCGGCAAGGCTCCGATTTTATTCTTATAAAGTAGCTTAGCAGCCGTCATCAAGGTATTATCTGGGTGAATAGTCACAGGATTCTTAGTCATAATATCGGCAACCTGTAATTTTGCCAAGAGGTAATTAAGCTCCCAAACGCTCAATGTAGTTGCATCACTGGGCGATGCCTCGCGAATATCGCTCCGTGTGACGATACCAATCACTTTACCCTTTTTGTCCACAACTGGCAAGCGGCGGATCTTATTCAGCCGCATCAAATGGCCGGCATCCGGGGTCGAAGTATGTGGGCCAACAGTAATGACTTTCTTAGTCATCCAATCTTTCACCAGGAAATCTTTCATTTTATCCTCCTCCTTGCATAGACATTACGTTGCATCAGACATTGAAAGAATAGCTCTAACATGACAAGCCATCCGCCAGACAAAACGCTAAAACAGTGCACTTGCGAAATAAACTTTAATCTACTCCCTATCTTCTTCAAACCCTGGGCGACTATTGATAAACCGGCTATCGCTTCCTAATTATCAATCATAAATGACGCTACTGCAAAAAGGTTCACCGCCGAGAGCACAGAGGACGCAGAGAGATAACGAATATTCTCCTCTGAAAATAAAAATGGGACGCAGATCAACGCAGGCTGCGCACGCAGATAAAAAAACAATAGCCAAAAATGATCCCGAATCTTCCTCAGCATCGGAGTCGAGGCTTTTGCCGGTGTCGCCGAGCGCCGACGCGGGTCGGCGTAGTCGCGACTACGCAGGCGATCGCTCGGCTACAAGCTCCTCTGTGG
>WFQU01000082.1 GCA_015486845.1 Anaerolineae bacterium
CCCCCCCCCCAGAATTGGGGGCCGGGGGGTGCTTACTCGGCGCCCAGTGACTAAAAGTCACGGCAACATCTGCAAAATCGCCCTACGACGATTAGCTTGCAACCTGCGCAGGCAGGTTTTGCAGTTGTAGCAGCGATTTCTAATCGCCGGGACCATTGTTTTTTATCTGCGTGCGCAGCCAGCGTTGATCTGCGTCCCATTTTTATTTTCAGAGGAGTTATCATGAGCCTGCGGCACACCACAGCGGATGAAAATTAAGATCAGCGTGCATCAGCGTTAATCTGCGTTCTATTTTCAGAGGAGAAAGATTGTGACATCCTATTTAATTACTGGTGGGGCAGGATTCATTGGCTCGCACTTAGCCGAAGCATTACTTGCTAACGGGGAACAGGTCGCTATCATCGACGATCTTTCCACTGGTCGTTTCGAGAATATCGCGCCTTTAATTCACCACCCCCATTTCCATTTCGCCATTGCCGACATTCGCGATGCCGTGGTACTCGATCGATTAGCCAGCGAAGCAGATGTTATTATCCATTTAGCGGCTGCTGTGGGGGTTAAACTAGTAGTGGAAAAGCCGGTACACACCATCACGACCAACGTGGCCGGCACAGAAGCGGTTTTGCAGGCCGCACTGCGTTACCGCTGTCGCGTTTTAATAACCAGCACCTCCGAAGTTTACGGAAAAGGCAGCCGGGTCCCATTTAGCGAGGATGACGACGTCGTGTTAGGCCCCACCAGCAAAAGCCGTTGGGGTTATGCGGCCAGCAAAATGGTGGATGAGTTTTTAGGCCTGGCCTATTACCGGGAATACGGTTTACCCGTTGTGCCTTTCCGGCTGTTCAATACAGTTGGCCCCCGGCAGACCGGCCGCTACGGCATGGTAATACCCCGCTTTATTGGCGAGGCAATGCGCAACGATCCCATTGTAGTTTACGGCGATGGGCAACAAAGCCGTTGTTTCTGCGACGTCAGCGACGTGGTGCGGGCGCTAATTGGCCTATCCGAACATCCCCAAGCGCCGGGGAAACTGTTCAATATTGGCAGTCAAGAAGAAATCACCATACGCGATCTGGCTGAACGCGTCAAACGCTTGACCAACGCATCATCTCCAATCCAGTTACTGCCTTATGACCAGGCCTATGCACCCGGCTTTGAAGACATGCGGCGTCGCCTACCCGACACGAGCCGGGTACGAGCCCTTTTGGGATGGCAACCTCGCTATACCTTGGACGAAACATTGACGCGCATTTACGCATTTATGCAAGAATCGCCCCATTATGCCGGCCTATAGTGTTTAGCTGCGCCATACTACCCGCCCGGCCACCGCAACCGGCGCGCAACAAACAGTCTACCCTACCCATCTCTTTAGCGCCGACAGACAGTCACTTTGGCAATGACCCGCTTTAGTGTAAAATAGGCCTCAGTGCTGTCCCACCCTCAGCAATGGTAATTAAGGAGATACCCATGCACGAGACAAGTCAAAAACGAAGATCGCAACGCTGGCTCTTTTCCATTCTTGTCCTCAGTGCTGCACTTCGTTTTTACAATTTAGCCGGACAGAGTTTTTGGTCCGACGAAGGTAACAGCCTGGTCATGGCCCACCGTAGCATGACAGCCATCTGGCATTACGCGGCCGAGGATATCCATCCACCTCTTTACTATTGGCTCCTGCACATCTGGCAGTGGCTTTTTGGCGACAGCGAATTCGCGTTGCGCTCCCTTTCCGTCGTTTTGGGCATCTTCTTAGTTTGGGCTATCTACTTCCTGGCCAAGAAACTTTGGGGGCGCACTACAGGACTCTTTGCTGCCTATTTAGCAGCTATCAACCCTTTCCTCATTTATTACGCCCAAGAAGTACGCATGTACACTTTACTGGCGCTGATTACTACCTTAGCGGCATTGGCCATGTTGCACCTCATTTTATTGGAAGGCAGCCGGCGCTTTAGTCGCGGGGCTTTACAGATCCCAGAGCAACGCCGTCAAATAAAATGGTGGCTGGGTAGCCTGGTGCGCACGAGCGAAGCGCGGGTCGGCCTGCTCTATGCCTTTCTATTAGCCATCGGTCTCTACACCCATTACACTTTCCCGTTGGTTGCGCTCATTTTTTCGCTGATCTATTTCATCTGGCTTTGGGCTACACACCACCTACTGGCCGTCGGAGGCCGTTTGGCCCGTTGGATCGGCTGGAATGCTTTAGCCTTGCTGATCTACTTGCCCTGGCTACCCAACGCCTGGCACCAGATTACCACTTGGCCCAATCACGGCCCTACACTTTCCCTCAACGCCGCGTTTACCCAATCTTTAGCACTGCTCTCCTTAGGGCCGGAACCATCGCCAACATTGTTGCACAAAAGTCTGCTTTTCTGGGCCATTCTGCTTTTCTTGGGATTATGGCCATGGCGACGCCGGCGTCATCATGGGGAGCCCGTCCGCCCAGCCCACTGGCTCAGTTGGGTGGTACCCTTACTTTGGTTAGCCATCCCGTTATTGGTCATGGTCGCACTACACCTGTTCCGCCCTTCCTACCAGAAATTCCTATTGGCAACGGTACCACCATATCTGGTGCTGATCAGCCGGGGCATCATCGCTCCTTGGCAACAAATCGACGCTCGCGACAAACCGAATCCGCTCTGGCAAGCGGTGACCTTCTTCTGGATTGGCGCGGCGCTGGTGGCCATAACCGGTCTATCCGGCTTGACATTGTACCGTTATAACACCGACCCGTCTGTGATGCGCGACGATTACCGGGGCATTGCTAAATTCATTACCGCCATTAGCCGCCCGGGCGATGCTATTATTTTAGACGCGCCGGGACAACGTGAAGTTTTCAATTACTATTACCGAGGCAAAATTCCCGTTTATCCGTTGCCACAGCAACGCCCGCCCAATAAAGCAGCCACCGAAACAACCTTACAACAAATTTTGGCCACGCATGGACGCATTTTTGCTCTCTTTTGGGCGATGGATGAAAGCGACCCAACGCGGATTGTGGAAAGTTGGCTGAATAGCCATGCCTATAAAGCCACAGACCGCTGGCGCCACAACGTTCGTTTCGTGGTCTATGCGGCGCCCCAGTCTTTGGATAGCGCCCAATGGCAGACCATCAAGGCCCATTTTGGCACGACCATTCTACTCGACGCGTATGCACTCATGACACCAGAGGTAACTTCCGGCAATGTCATCCAGCTCATTCTACGGTGGAAAACTATTGCTAAGATTGATAAACGGTTCAAGGTCTCAGTGCAAGTGCTGGACAAGCGAGAGCAAATCGTGGCCCAGAGCGACAGCGAACCGGTGGGCAATTTACGGCCCACCACCACCTGGAAACCCGGCGAAATCATTCAGGATCGCTATGGCATTTTAGTGCCCTTTGGCTCCCCACCGGGGCGCTACCGGATGATCATCAGTATGTACGATCCCCAAACAGGCCAACGCTTGCCGATACAGGTCGGACAAGTGCAAAGTAATCATATCACTTTACCCCAGCTTATCACTGTCAACCGGCCCAAAGTCACCTGGCCCATTTCCATTTTGCCCATATCGCACCATGATCGCATCGATTTCGACGAGATTTATCTTATTGGGCACAATCGTTACCGGCGCGGTTTTAGCCATAATCCAGAAATGACGTTGGTACCCGGCGTGCCGTTGCATTTGACTTTCTTTTGGCAGGCGAAAGTACAGCCCAGCACAGATTGGCGGGTTCATCTTTACTTAGGCAGTTTGCAAAAAGCTCAAGCGGAACTGGTAGCGGACTTGGCCGGGCCGGCTTATCCAACCACTGCCTGGTTAGCGGGAGACATCGTCCGAGGAGAACATGATTTATACTTGCCGACCAACATTCCGCCGGGGAGCTACCCACTTTATATCCGATTAGAGGCCAATGGCCATGCCCCCACGCCCATATCATTGCTGGATCACATCAACATTCAATCCCCTTAGTAAGACAGCTCATCGCCCTACCGCTGACATATGTGCTGCGGGACAGAAAATACGATGTTCTTGAACAGGAGCAGAAAAGATGGAAGCGAATATTCTCATTAAACAGGGCCGGATCATCACCGGCCAGGGCGCATTCGTTGCCGATATTGCCATCCGCGACGAACAAATTGCAGCCATTGGCACTGGCTTGCCGGAAAAGGAAACGGATCGGGTCATCGACGCCGACGGCTTATTCGTCTTGCCCGGCGCCGTCGATCCGCACACACACATCCAGTTGGACACCGGCATTTACCGCACCGCCGACGACTGGGCGATCGGCACGCGCGTTGCCGCGGCTGGCGGCGTCACTACCGTGATCGATTTTGCGACCCAGTTCCCGGGCCAGACGGTGCAGGAAGGGGTTCGCGCCCGCCACGACGAAATCGGCGACAAAGCATTGATCGACTACGGTTTGCATTGCATGCTCACCGATCTGCCCGCCAGCGACGCTGAATTGCGGCAGTGGCATGCCGATTTATTGGAGCTGGGCGTGCCGGCCAGCAAGCTATACACCACTTACCGGCCCAACTATTACCAGGACGACGATAATTTGTTACGTGCCTTCCGGGCCGCGGCAGCCACTGGCGTGTTGACCATGATGCACGCCGAAAACGACGCCATAGTTAGCGCCGAGACGGCGCGTTTGGTCACCGCCGGCCAAACTGGCTTAGCTTTTCATGGCACCGCTCGGCCAGCTCTCGCCGAGGCGGAAGCAGTACACCGGCTGCTCTTCCTGGCCGCGGCCGCCCGGGCACCGCTTTACGTCGTGCATAGTTCCACAGCGCAAGCGGTCACGCTCATCGGGCAGGCGCGGCGACAAGGCCAGCCAGCTATTGCCGAAAGTTGCCCGCAATACCTCTTCCTGGACGAAAGCGTCTATGCCGGGCCACATCCGGAACGGGCCATCATGCAGCCACCGTTGCGCAGCCGAGAGAACGTCGCCCGGGAACAAGCGCTATTGCAGCAAGGCTGGATCAACAGCATCGGCACTGACCATTGCGAATACACGTTGGCACAAAAAACGGCGGTAGACGATTTCACGAAGACCCCCGGCGGCATTCCCAGCTTGGAGACTTCGCTGCCGCTGCTCTTCACATTCGCTTCGAGTGGCAAGTTACCGCTGACCAGGCTGGTTCAACTGATATCAACGAACCCGGCGCGCATTTTCGGTCTCTATCCGCGCAAAGGCGCGTTGCAGCCAGGCAGTGATGCCGATATCGTCCTTTACGATCCCAGCGGCATGCAGATGATCACAGCAGGCGCGCTACACGGCGTTTCCGGCTACACACCGTACGAGGGGATGCAAGTCACCGGTCGGGTGCGCATGACCATCAGCCGGGGGCGGATTGTCTACGACGACGGCGCTTTCCCGACCAGCGGGGGCGGCCGCTTCGTGCCGGGGACGCCAGTCGAAACGGCTGCATTGCCCTGGTGAAAAAGGTGTCGCCCTGAGAATTGGCGATTCTTTCCAGTTCATGTACAATGCCGCTCCGACATAATCGCGTCGTGATACCTTACCAGTGGAATTCTTGTCCACTGAGCAAAGATTTGACGCAGCGACGCAAGAGACGCAGAGGCAAGAAACAGTTAACGCCAGGCCGCAAAATGGGGTAAGAACGCAACGGGGAACTTTTAATAGTCTTTGGTGCTGACACATATCGCCGACCTTGCCTTGATTTTAATCTCTGCGCCTCGGCGGCTCCGCGTCGAGCTTTTGGCTCTGGCTTGTCCAGATTAGGGTAACAAAAGGATAATTTTGTGTTCGAATTGATATTCTTGGGGACTTCCGCCTCGGCGCCTTCCATGCAAAGGGGGCTCTCCTCGGCAATAGTGATCCACGACAAATACCGCTTTATGGTAGACTGCGGCGAAGGCACCCAGCGCCAATTGCTGCGCAGCGGGCTGGGCTTCAAGCGGCTGCAACGCATTTTGCTCACGCACGGCCATTTAGACCACATTTTAGGCTTAGCCGGGCTACTCTCCACATTCGGCCGCTGGGAAATGACTGATGCCATCGAGATTTACGGCGGCGTCGCCACGCTGAACCGCGTGCGCCGCCTGTTCTCGGCGCTGTTCGGTGCCAACGGATTGCCCATCGCCATCACTTATCATGAACTGCGCCAGGCCGGCACAATCTTCACGGCAAAAGATTTCTCCATTACAACTTTTCCCGTAGTGCACCGCGGCCCCGGCTGCTTTGGCTACGTTTTCCAGGAAAAAGGACACCGCCCATTTTTGGCCGCCCAAGCAGATCGGTTAGGTGTTCCTTTCGGCCCAGAACGCAAAGTGTTAGTCAACGGGCAGCCGCTGACACTGGCGGATGGCCGCGTTGTGCAGCCGGATGACGTGTTGGCCGAGCCCATCCCCGGCGCGAAGCTAACTTTCATCGGCGATGTAGGACGCGCCGAGGGACTGGATTCCTTTGCGGCAGAGGCGGATGCGTTGGTCATCGAGGCAACTTACTGCCAGACCGAAGCGAAGTTGGCCCAGCGGTTCGGCCATTTGACCGCTGCTCAAGGCGCAGCGCTGGCCCGCCGCGCCGGCGTACACCATTTAATCCTTAACCACCTTTCCCGTCGTTACACGGCGCGGCAAATTCAGCAAGAAGCGCAAGCGACTTTCCCCAACGTCTCCGTGGCCAGTGATTTCGACCGCTTTCAAATCGGCAATGGCAAGGTAAGCCGAGATTCGCTTTTATCTTTTGTCCTGCCTCGCGCTGCAAGCTGACAACCCGCCGCCGTGCCCACGAGGCTTTTCGAGAAAAATCTACAACGTTAGTACTTCCGGCCTATTGAGAATACAAGCAGTAATCAAGTATGCTATGAGCGTGGTGGGCTGATTGTAGTTTGCTCTACACCGTCGCTTACGTCCCTCTACAATCAGCTCGTTAGATAAAACGATAAAGAGCGGTTGTACGTTACCTATACATCGTTGCCGACATTGCCGTTACGCCGTTATTCATAATACAACAACCCTGGAGTGGTAAAAAAGGCCTTTCTCTTCAGTAAACGAAGAGGGGGCCTTTTTTACAATCTGGCTTAACCTGGACAAGCCAGAACCAAAGGCTCGTCATGAACAGAAGTTCAACTTCTTAAAGAAGTTGAACTTCTAAAATCGAGTTGGGCCTAATAGACCATTGCACTTGACGAATACAACCATTAACATTTAGTATGAGATAGGGTAAGAACTATCAATGCTCTACTTGGAACGGTCATCGTGACATTTTGCCGACAATAAACGTCATCATAACAAAGCGGCATTTTGTTACCAACCAAAAAAGAAGATACGGCGCGGCATGAAGAGAAATGCGCTTCGCATAACTGTGCGGAGGCTGTTGCCGGATTTATCGTTACTTAGTGAGAAGGAAGAGAGCATTTCGTGCGGAGACTGAAATTTCTTTTTGTAATCATTGGTATATTATTCATCATTATTTATATCTTCAACACGCATTCCTTGGCTGACCATTCCCCGGTCGCACAACCGCTGGGGGTCTATCCTACGCCGGTGAATAACCCCATGGCCTTGGTGCATCACCCCGGCAATTACGCTGCCTCCGAGTATTGGGGCATCAACCCGCAGCGCTACGCGCTGACAGGCGGCCTGCGCACTTTCAACTGGGCTGAAATTGAAGCGCAAGATGGTGTTTTCGATTGGTCGCCCATCGATAATTGGTTGGGGAAGCAAGCATATTCCGGCAAGACAGCCGCCATTGCCATCAGCACCTATAACGGCCGCTGCTGTGGCGGCATCACGGCTTTGCCGGCTTATTTGCGCCATGCCCCTTATGTCGTCAATCTGGGCGGGTGGCTCATTCCCCGTTACTGGAATACAACCTATCAGGATAAATACCACCGCTTTATCCGTGCTTTCGGGGCACGCTATCGCAATGATAGCCGCCTGGAGTGGGTGGCTTTGGGCACTGGCATTTATGGGGAGACGCGGGCCAGCAACGATGGCGACCGGCCGGCTATGGTCAAAGCCGGCTTGACCAGCGCTAACTGGATCAGCTATGTCAATAAAATCGTTGACTGGTACGTGGACGCTTTCTCCGAAAATGGATCATTGCGCAAAGTGCTTTTCGTGCAATCCGCGCCGTACAGCATTAGTCCCAAAGAGCGTACGGCCATCGACATGCACGCCGCAGCCAAAGGAGTCGGCTTCTCCCTGAATTCCTTGTACGAAGATATGAACGGCGCCTATTACGGCGAGAATGGTTCTTGCAACAATTGCGGCATTTACGATGTGCCATTGCGCTACGAGACGAAAGTACCGTTGACTTTCGAGACTTATCAATACATGCTTTGTGACAACACCAGGGTCTATTGGGGCATTCTCAACGGACTGGACAAACATCCGACTTATTTACGGCTCAATGTAGATCTCCTCTACAAATTCTTGAGCTGGGACAATCCTAACCCGCCCAGCGCGAATGACCGATCGCGCGATAAGCTGGATAATATCGCCATTTTCCGCTGGGCGCAGCAATACGAAGGCGTGAATGTGCACAACACGCCCAGTGTTTGGGTGGCCATGCGCGAACACCGTTATCCCTGGACAAACTGCGCCACCGGCACCACCTGGCTCAATCATCCCCAATGGGGCAATTTCGAGTTCTATTTACAACAAGACGATAGCGTGGCCGGCGGCAAGACATTTGTCGTGACCAACGATCCTTCCGTGCAACTGTTCCGCGACCAGAAAAATCCTTTCGACCCCGCTTTACCCCCGGGCCGGGATGGATGGGTAGCCCGGCGCACCGATCAGCGGACCGGCAACCCATACATGTGGTTCAAAATCGACGATGGATACATTTACGGCAGCACGGCGCCGGTGACCATCACGGTCACTTACCTGGACCACGGCAATGACACCTGGAAACTCACTTATGATGGTGATCACGGCGAGAGCGTGGCCACGCCGCAAGGTAGCACCCATCCTTACGTGCAAAAACAAAATAGCGGCCACTGGAAACAAGCCGTCTTTGTCATTAGCGATGGACACTTTGCCAACAGACTGTTCGGCGAGAGCGATTTTCGGATCGATTGTAACAACGACGGTGATGAATACATTCATTTCGTGGATGTCACCAAAGGGGGCGGTAATCACCCGGCCCCAACGCCTTGGCCGACTGGTACGCCGGCCGCGACCCCTTCTTTTGTGGGCGGTGATCTCTACGCCGGCCCCGGCAATGCGCCGACCATCGACGGCAATTTGACTGAATGGCCGGTAGCCTCTGTTGCCCTCTCGCTAACGGCCTATAATGCCGCCACCGTCAGCGGCTGGCCAAGTTCTGCTGCCGATCTTTCCATGAACCTTTGGCTGCGTTGGCATGACGACACACTCTACGTGGCAGGACATGTCTTCGATAACTTCATCGTCACGGACAGCAGCGACATCTGGCGAGATGATTCCGTCGAGCTCGCCTTCGATGGTCTGAATGACCAGAAATCGCACTGGTACGAAGATGATCACCAATTCACCATCGCTGCCGATGGCCGCCTGACCGATTATGCTCGACCTGTGACCGATTTAACCGTAGCCACCAAGCAGTTGCCGGACGGCTGGTCCTTCGAGTTAGCCATTCCAGCCAGCCGGTTCAAACTATCCCATTTGACCACCGGCCAGAAGATCGGCTTCGACGTTGGGCTGCACGATGACGATAGCGGCGGCAATTGGGATAGCTACTTAATTTGGTCCGGGAGCAGCACCATCTCCCATCCGGAGAATTTCGGCCACATTCTAATTGCTGATACGTCAATACAGCCGACGCCAACGCCAACGTTGACCACGATTCCCGTGACAACTGTGCCGCCGTCCCCCTCACCAACGCCAACGGTCACGCTAACGCCGACACCACGCGTGGCCGATCGCACTGTACATGCGCCACACCTCGCTCAGCCCCCCATCATCGACGGTAATTTGAGCGAATGGACCGGCAGCGCCGTAGCCGTGTTGAACAGCGGCACGGCGGATACTGTTCTGCCTTACGCCCCCCCCTCTTCTACCGACCCTAACGTGCATCTTTGGTTAGGCTGGGATGACCAGGCTTTGTACGTGGCCGCGCTTATCAATGATGCTCAAGTCGTCGCCGATGGCGGTTATATCTGGGATAACGACTCTTTGGAAATTGGCATCGATGGCAACCATGATTTCTTCAGCGACTGGGACGGGCCAGATCACCAATTCACCTTAGCGGCCGATGGCCGCGTCGCCCGTTTCGGTTCGCCGTTTACCGGTTTAACTTATGCTTATCACTTATTGCCGGGCAGCGGCTGGTCACTGGAAGCTAAATTACCATGGTCAATTTTGCGTTTTTCACCCAGCGACGCGCCCATCGGCTTTACTTTTGCCTATCACGATGACGATAACGGCGGCCCCTGGGATTATTACTTAGTCTGGGAGGGGAATAGCACCAATAGCCATTACGATCGCTTTGGCGATCTGTTTTTAAATGATAGCCCGGCGGCGACCGCTACAGCCACCACAACGCCTCCCCCCACGGCCACTGCAACGGCTGCCCCCTCGCCGGCCCTGACCGCCACCGCTACCTTGCCGGCAGCACCAGATCCCGGGAGCACGGATACGCCGACACCGACGGACACGCCGACACCGACGAACACGCCCACACCGACGCCGACGGACACACCAACGCCGACGCCGACGGACACACCCACGCCGACACCGACGCCGACAAACACGCCGACACCGTTGCCGGTACATTTCAGCGGCTTAGTGTGGGCAGATTACAATCAGGATGGCGCGCATCAGGCGGACGAACCAGGCCTTCCTGGCATGGTGCTGGAATTGCAGGCCGGCACAGTGATGACCACCACCAGCGCGGCCGACGGCACTTACGCGTTTCCACCGGTGCCAGCGCGCGTCTACTGGCTGCAACTGCATGTACCTGCAGGCTACCAGGCTACAACGGTCACCGCGTACTGGCTCTCTTTGCCTCCGGGGGCCGCCCTCACGCAGGGCGCCGACTTCGGCCTGTTGCCGCCCCCCACACCAACACCAACATGGACGCCGACCTCTACCATGACGCCAACGCCCACAGCAACCCCCACACAGACCCCTTCCCCAACGCCGGAGGTCGGCACTTTAGAAGGACGCGTTTTCGTGGACCAAAACGGCAATATGCGCTTTGACGCTGGCGAACTGGTGCTCAGCAATTGTGCCCTGCAACTCATCTCCCAGGGCCAGTCCTGGAGTCAAATAACCGAAACGGATCATGATGGCTTCTATCAATTCGTGGACATTCCGCCTGGCTGGTACTTACTGCATCAGCCGGATAGCGTTCATGCCACCGCTGCAGTCTCCACAGCCATCTACATCCAGGGCGGCCAAGTTGTAGCTTACAACTATCCTATTGTTTTGTCCCAGCGCCAATGGCTGCCGTTGCTGCTGCAATGATGATTCTTGTCACTTTGAAGAAATCCGCTACCTCCGCTATAATATGGGCACAAGGATCCCCGCCGTGAAGCATGGCAAGCCCAGAGTGGCGAAACAGAGGAGTACGCGTAGTGAAACCGAAAGCGAGACAAGGATTGTCGCGGCTGTTAGGCAGTACGGCTGCGTTGTTGTTAGCAATATTTTTGTTATGGGCCACTAACAGGGCATTCGCCGGCGGGCCGGATTTCCCCGCCCACGGTGTAACCACACCAACGTGGACGCATTCCCAAATAGCAGCCAGGACGAACGCCGGCGCTACCCAGAACACCATAACATCCACCCATTTCGACCAATGCATCATCATTGATGACGCCAAAAAGCCGCAAAGCGCATCGGTTTATTTGCTTTGGGCCGGCACACCCACCACGGCGACCCTGTATCTTTACCCGAACAACGTCTACAAGCCGCATAGTATCTACCTGAACGGTCATAAAATCGGCACGGCCAAAGTGACAGGGGGGCAATTGGGGGAATGTTCCACCGATTGGCCGCAACGTTCCTGGACTTTCGACCCGGCCTATTTAGTGAGCGGCAACAACATCATCAGCTTTACCATGGACGCCGGGCAAGATGCCTGGAGCGTCAGTCACGGCTATTTGGTGGTCAAAGGGAACGTGGACGCCGGGCAAATCTATGATTTGACTTTCACCAGCAGCTACGATGGCTCCAATCAACGATACGCAGTGCAAAAGCCGCCTTTTTATAACTCCGAAACGCCCACGCCGCTGATGGTTATCCTGCACGGCTGGCCGCCCAGCAGCGACGAAAAACCCTACTTAGACCAGATCTGGGCTTACGGCGGTATCGTGGCCCAAAAAGGATGGCTTTTGGCTTCCCCGGAGATGCACGGAGAGCGACCGGCCCCGGCCGGCATGTCCCCCGGCCGCCGGCCGTTGGCTTCTCGCGCTGCCCAACATGACGTCTTGGACACCATCAGCACGGTGGAACAAACGTACAATGTGGATAGAAGCCGTATCTACTTAGTGGGCGAGTCGGCCGGCTCGCAAGTGGCCTTGGTCACCGCGGCAAAACATCCGGACGTTTTTGCGGCGTTGGTAGACTATGCCGGCCCCACCGACCTCACGAAGTGGTACAACGAGACCGAGTTGTGGCGCCGGGCCGAAATCCGGGCAGAAGTCGGCGGCCCGCCGGAGATGTATCCTTTCGAATACCAACGCCGCTCGCCCATCAGCTACGCGGCGAATTTGATGCACTTGCCCACGCTGATTATCCACGGCACGGAGGATACCAAAGTTCTGCCGCATCACGCCCAAGATATGTACAACGCGATGGTCAATGCCGGCAGCCAGAAAGTAGGGCTGTACTGGTATCCGGCCGGGCACAGCGGCCCGGCGACCCCGTACGACATGGCCTGGGCACTGGATCGCATTAGCACGGAGCAAAAGCCGGCCCAGCCGCCCCGCTACGTCCACGTCCGCACTGACGAAAACAACAGTTACTGGTGGTTCGACGTCAACCAACACACAGCACCGCACTGGACCGACTTAGACTTGACCGCTTCGGCCACAGCGCCCGTGCTCGATGGCGTCATCAGCGACACCACATACGCCATTTCGCTGACGCTGAACTTGCGCCAGCTCTCTTGGCCAATAACCGAAACCTACCGGCTGATGCTGCACAATCCGGTCACCGCGCCGGCCACAACGCAACTGGTAACGCCGACTTTAGTTGGAACCCTGCGCCTGCCGATTCCCAAAGGCAAAAGTGTTATCCGCTTGATGCCGATTTCCTACACGCCGCCACCACCGCCGCGCGCCTGGCTGCCATTCGTCGACCGGAGGACACCATGAATCTACGTGCTTATTACGACGCTTATTGGCAGGAAAAAGGGGACTTAGTCGACCACGCCCGGCTACAAATGTTAGTGGAAAAAGTCGTGCCGGATGACAAAGTCTTGTTAGTAGATTGCGGCAATGGCGTTTTAGGACAGAAGCTCATCAAGGCAGGACACACGGTCTATGCCACCGACCTTTCCGGCGCCGCGGCGCGCTTAGCCCGACAAAAAGGGTTACGGGTAGTGCAAATAGACTTGGACGAAACCGGCTTGCCTTTCCCGGACGATGCTTTCGACGTGGTGATCAGTGATAGCGGCTTAGAACACCGTTTCCGCGTCGATCCGGTGCTGGATGAGTGCGCCCGGGTGCTCCGCCCCGGCGGCCAGTTTCTCTTGCTCTCCCCCAACATCGCCCACTGGCGAGTGCGGCTCTGGCTGCTACAAGGAAAATTCCCGGTGGTGCGCAATTCGCCCACCGATTTCACCCATCTACGCTTTTTCACCTTGGGCGAAACGGTAGCGAAGTTGCGCCAGCGCCGGCTGGAACCGGTCCAGTTCGACGGTTCGGCCAGCTTGTGGGCGTGGCAGATGTATCCGTTTTACTTACGCTGGCCAGTCGTGCACACTGTTTACAACTGGTTAGCCCGCCGTTGGCCCGGTTTCTGGGCCCGTGATTTTATTATCGACGCCCGCAAAGCGGGCTAAATTATGAACCTGCGCCAGCGCATCAAGAGTGGTCTTTTTTGGGTCACTGTCTCCAACGTGGTGGCCAATATTCTCAGTATCATCACCCGCCTCGTGCTGGCCATCCTGCTGACCCGGGCCGATTTCGGTCTCATCGCCGGCGCCAATTTAACCGTCGATATCCTACAGCTTTTCCGCGAAGCAGGATTCGGCACGGCACTAATTTACCGCAAAGAGGACTCGGAAGACGCCCAGCACACGGCCTTCTGGTTCATCCTCGGCTCGGCGTTGCTGTTATACGCGTTGGCATACGTTGGCGCGCCGTTAGCCGTGCCTTTCTCCCTGCACCCGAACCCCCTCATCGTGCCGGTGCTACGCGTGCTCAGTTTGAACCTCATCATTTCTGCTTTCGCCCGGGTGCCGATGGTCGTTTTGGCGCGCGAATTAGATTTCCGGCGGCGTGCCGTGCCGGATATTGCCCCTAATTTCGTTAACGTGATCATCTCGTTGGGATTGGCTTACAGCGGCTGGGGCGTGTGGAGCCTGGTTTATGGCCGCCTGGGCGCGACGATCACGCGGGTCGTCTTGGCCTGGTGGGTTACCGGCTGGCGGCCCCGCTTCCTCTTCGTGCCCAAGATCGCTAAAGAGCTGTTCGACTACGGCAAGCACATCATGGGCAGCCAATTGCTGATTATCGCCATTACCAACGTGGACGACCTTTTCGTCATCCACTATTTGGGCTGGACGCCGGAAGGCGCTTACGATTATGCTTACCGACTGTCCAATCTGCCGGCAACGCAAATCACCCGCATGGTGGGACAAGTGATGTTCCCGGCGCTGAGCCGTTTGCAAGACGAAAAAGCGCGCTTCCGCCGGCTTTTCTTCCTCACGCTGCGCTATGTGGCCATTTTCGCTTTCCCGTTAGCCGTGGGCACGTTTCTTTTCGCGCCGGACATCGTGGCGATGATCGGCGCCCAGAAATGGCATGACGCCATTTTACCCATGCAACTCCTGGGCGTGTACGGCCTTTTGCGTTCCATCGCGGCCAACATGGGAAACGTCTTCAAAGCGGGGGGTAAACCGCAATGGCTCACGTACATCGCCATTTGGCGATTGGCCACCATGTCGGCGCTGCTCTACCCGGCGGTGAAAATGGGCGGCATTGTCGGCGTCAGCGCCCTTTCGGCCGGCGTCGCCATCGTGGACTTCGCTATTTCCGGCTGGCTGGCCAACAAAGTGTTGCATGTCAATTGGAGCCCTTACGGCCGGGCGCTTTGGCCTAGTTTGCTGGCTTCTTTCCTGATCGGTGCACTCTTTTTCTTCCTATTGCCAACGGTCGGCTGGGCGCCATCGCTGTGGCGGTTACTGATTGCGGGAACGCTTTTTGTACTGTTTTACACCGTTTTAATTCTCCTGTGGATGCCCGATCTCCGGGAAAAAGTAGGACAGAGCTGGCAGCAATTGCGCTTGCTGGGGCAAAGGCAATAATGATGACCAAAACGAAACGCCCGGTGCGGGTCGTGCTCATTGCAAAAGTTTATTTAAACCCCTACGCGCGCCAGTTAGCTGCGGGGATTAATCAGGCTGCGCCAAAACTGCGGGCCGAAGTGCGGGACGGTTTTTCCTTCCCGTGGATGGTGCGACAGACCGGTCGCATTGCCATCCTGCACTTCCACTGGGTAGAAATGCTCTACGACGCGCCGGTGCGCTGGCGTCGTTATCTGCGTTTAGCTTCGCTGCTGTCCGGACTCTACTGGGCCAAGCTAACCGGCGTCAAGATCGTTTACACGGTGCATAATTTGACTAACCACGAGGGAATGTCGCCGCGGCTGAACCGTATTGCCAACAAGGTCATGTTTCGCCTTGCGGACACGGTGCACGTGCACAACGAGCACGCCCGGGCCGACGTCGCCCGTTGCTGCCGGCGGACGCGCAATGTGTTCGTCATTCCCCACGGCAGTTACATCGGCACCTACCCGGACGATATCAGCCGGGAAGAAGCCCGGTGCCAGTTCGGCCTCGCCCAAGATCAGTTCGTTTTTCTCTTCTTGGGATTGCTGCGCCCATACAAAGGCATCGAGCGGTTGTTGGACGCATTTTCGCGGCTGGAGGCCCCCCAGGCGCGGCTCATTTTAGCCGGGCATGTCGCCTCGCCGGAATACAAAGCGCTGGTCTTGACCGCGGCGAAACGTGATGCCCGCTTGCAGGTCTTTCCGCAATACGTGCCGGATGCGGAAATCGCTCGCTTCCTGCGCGCCGCGGATTGTTCCGTGCACCCATACCAACACGCCACAACCTCCGGCGCGGCATTGTTGGCGTTCAGTTTCGGCCTGCCCATCATTGCCCCGGCCATGGGGCCTTTCCCCGCCTTGGCCAATCACCAACGCGGCTTGCTGTACGACCCGGAACGCGAGAACGGGTTGCTGGAAGCGCTACAAGCCGCATTAAACGGGGCAATGGCCGGCATGGGAGCCAACGCGCTGGTTTACGCCGGACAACGAAGCTGGGATCGCATCGGCCGGCAGCACGCGGCTATGTACAGCATGATGCTGCACCGGCCGTTGACCCCGACCGAAGGAGACAGCGACGATGCTTAGCGGCGAGACGATTATTTGTGCCGCGCCGAACCCGTGGGAAAGTCCCTGGCACAACCGGCACCAGATCATGTCGCGTTTGGCTCGGCAGAACAGCGTGGTTTACATGGCGCCGCGCCCCTATTTGCGGGCTCTCCTCCGCAACCCGCGGCAACTGTTCGAAAAAGGAACTCGCTGGCGAGAAGTGCTGCCTAACCTGCACGTGTACCGGCCTCCGGCCTGGGCACCGGTCAGCGGCCAACAGCCGTTGCGCGACATCTTCGCTACCTGGCGTCGCCGCGATCTGGCCAGGCGGCTGCATGCGTTGGGCGGGACGGACCCCATCCTCTGGCTGGTTTCGCCGGATCAAGGAGACATGATCGGCCAATGGCACGAGAAACTGGTCGTCTACCACGTGGTGGACGATTACACCGCTTACGAAGCAGATACGGCCGGGGCAGTGCGGTTGGCCTGGCTGCGCCGCTTAGACGAGAAGATGACCCGCCGCGCCAACTTGGTCATCTGCACCGACGAATCGTTGTGTCGACGCAAACAAGCGCTGAACCCGCACTGCGCTTTCGTTCCCAACGGCGTGGCCTGGCACGCCTTCCAGAACGCGTTGACAGAGCCGTTGCCGCCGCTCTTTGTCCATCTGCCCCGGCCGGTCATCGGCTATATCGGCGTGATCAACGACAAAATCGACCTGGCCTTGCTGCGGCAAGTGGCCGCGGCTTTCCCCCATGGCACGCTGCTTTTGGTGGGGCCGGAGCAATTGCGGGTGCATACCGCCGAGTGGCCGGCTTTGCAATTGCCTAACGTGCGATTCTTGGGCGGCCAGCCGGTGGACCAGGTGTCGCATTTTATGAAAGGGTGCGATGTGGCTCTCATGCCGTACCGGCTGAACGCCTGGACGGAGAGCATCAATCCGCTGAAGATGTACGAGTATTTAGCATGTGGTCTGCCGGTGGTGAGCACGCCCATCCCAGCGGCGCGCACTTTCGCCGAAGCGCTCTATAACGCCCCGGCGGAACGCTTCGTAGCCGCCATTCGGCAGGCACTGGCGGAAGATTCCCCCGCTAAGCATGCCCAGCGCAGGGAACTCGTGCGCCCCCATAGTTGGGACCATCGGGTCGAGGAAATTTCCCGCCATTTACAAGCCGTTTTAGCCTCTGTGCAGGAGAAAAAGCAGGGTTGCAAAAAGACGAAGAAATGAGAGCAAGTGGGGGGAAAATGGAAAGTGGAAAGGGGGACGTGGAGCGTAGAAGGGGGAGCCTGGAAAAGACTACGCGGCGGGCAGAGCTGATTGCTGCACGAAACGCCACTGGCGACGCAGCGCCTCGGCAATAGCCGGCGGCGATAGCCGGCGGGACATAACTAATGCGTCCTCTTTATCATTATAATAGCGTCGTCGGGTAGCGATGACCGAAAAGCCAAAACGGCGGTACACGTCTTGGGCCGTTATGTTGGAGCGGCGTACGTCCAAATAGACTTCGGTGGCACCGCGTGTCACGGCTTCCTGCAAAAACGCTAACAGCAGCAATCCGCCCAATCCGCGCCCTTGCCATGGTTTGGCCACGGCGATATTCGCCAAATGGGCTTCTGGCAAATAGTACATTCCGCCAGTATAACCGGCCAACGTCTTTTCTGTCCCCCGGCATGCCCACAAAGCCAGGTAGAACGTGTACGAAGTCTGCAACTGCCGGCGGTAAACGTCAGCCGGCCACGGGTCGCTGAAGAGCGCGTTTTCGATAGCCATCACTGCCGGCAAATCTTCACGGCGCATGGGGGCGATTGCCCATAGAACATTTGATGATATTGTTTCACCGAAGGCAACACTGGTGTGCTTCATCTTATTTTGTGTCCTGCCCGATCTCATCCATGTTCCTTTCGGTTGTGCTGACTCTTTTCCGGCCCAGCGTTCAGTCCTTGAAGCTGAATTCTGTGTGCGAGCCGTGTAGCATAGTATAGCAAATGGCAGGCTGCAGGGCGAAAAAGGAGTTTAACCGTGTCGCACACATGGCCAACTTGGCCCGCAGCCACGCTTGGCTAAACCGCCCTGCTATCGTAAAATAGTATTCATGGGCTCATCAAGCAATCAACTTTTGCACACAATGAAAGAAGAAAATTCATGGGAACAAGCCCTATCTGGATATTGTTAGCCGCCATTGTTATGGCGCCCATTTTCCTGTTGATCATCGGTCAGGCCGCCGAAAAGGACAAACGGTGGCGGCCGCTGGCCTGGATTATGCTGGGCAGCGGGGAAGCGTTGTTGGGCTTGACGGCCGTGGGTGCGTTGCTGATTTCCCTGGCCGGCCCGGGAAAATTCCCTGCCCAAAATAACGCCATGTTAGCCCTACCGGACATCAACTGGGCAACCATGGCTTATGACCTCATGGCCACCTTTTTGGGCAGCGCACTGCTTTTCGTCACCGCAATACGCCGGGCCATTGCCAAAGTCATCCGCATTGATCCCCAAAACAGCGTACACGCCACAGCGCTGATTTACACCGTTTGGCTGTTAGGGCTTATGAGCTGGCAATACGGGCTGCTCCGCCAGCCGCAAAGTATGCGTCACATCAAAATCAACAGTTGGATGCTGTGGGGGCAAGCACTTTACTTCACGTTAGCGGGTCTTTTCGGCATCGGCTTTCTGGTCCGCCGGTCGCCGCGGGAAAGCTGGCAGCGTCTTGGTTTGACGCGACTGCACACCGCTGATTGGTTCTTCATTATAGGCGGAGCGCTGCTTATGTTGGGTTTACAGCTATTTTGGGGATTAGGCGTCCAATTACTCGCCCCCCACAGCTTGCAACAGGTAGAAGCGCTCAACGACCAACTACTCGGTGCGCTTTACAACCCGTGGGGTGCTTTAACCATTGGGCTGAGCGCCGGCATTGGCGAGGAAATACTCTTCCGGGGCGCCATGCAGCCCCGTTTTGGCATCTTTCTCACCAGCCTCATTTTCGCGCTGGTACACACTCAATATAATTTAGCCATTTTGCCGCTGATCTTCCTTTTTGGGATCATCTTGGGCTTGCTGCGGCAGCAACGCAGCGCGACAGTTGCCATTTTTACCCACGCTATTTACGATAGTTCGCTCCTTTGCCTGGCACTACTGGCGCAGCAAATTCACTGACACGCCGCCGGGAGCGTCACGAAAGCAGCCCCTCTTATCGCCTTGACTATTCATTTTCCGTTTTCCATCTTCCATTCTCCCCTGGCCAGCGCGACTGGCTCGCTTAAGCAGCGACGGACGAAGTCGTTACGAAACAGAAATACCTTTGTTAGCATGCGTCAATCCCACCCCCCGGCGATCACGGCCCGTGTCTCGGCAACGGCAACTTCCCAAATAGCTTGCATGTCCGCATCGGGCCGCTGGTAATAGCCACCAAAATTGCCATCGCCGACGTATTGCCGCATGGCTTCCCCAACCAGCCGGGGATGGTCATCCCGCGCCGGCAATGTTTTTTGCTCCGTTGGCATTTTCACGCCGGGTACCCGCGTCCACGGGAAATTCTCGGACCAGGAAGCGTGCCGAAATACGGGATCGAACGAGCGCGACTTGGCCAACATTTTTGGCCCTCGCCACCACTGAAAGAACTTGACTTGCACGTCAGGATGGTCGGCCATCCATTCCGTGGCCAAAAAGCGGGCCGGCTCGTTGCCTCCATGGCCGCTGATCAGAACGACGCGCCGGAAGCCACTATGAGCCAGGCTCTCCAAAATGTCACCTATAATCCGCTCGTACGTGTTCATGCGTAAGCTGACTGTGCCGGGAAAATCTCGAAAATAGGACGTTACGCCGTAGGCGAGTAATGGAAACACAGGCACGTTTAGCGGTTCAGCCGCTTCCACGGCGACCCGTTCCGCCAAAATGCCGTCTGTGAGGAGACTGAGATAACCATGCTGTTCCGTGCTGCCCAAAGGAACAACCGCCCGATCATCATGCTGTAAATAGGCTTCCACTTGCATCCAATTCATCTCGGAGATTTTCATTGTGTGCCATCCCCCGTAGCAAATTTCTGGAAGATCATAGCCATGTGCTTGATGCCTTCGATGTAATCCGCTACTTTGATATTCTCGTTGGGCGCGTGGGTGTGCGATTGCGCATTGCCAACGCCGGCGCCCACGGCCGGCATTCCCCAACGTTGACAGAGCGGATACATGGGGCCGGTGCCGGACATGGTAGGCAGTAATTGTGGCGGTTGCGCATACACAGATCGCGCGGCCTCGGCCACGGCAGTTACCACAGGATCACGGGGGTCGGTCCGGGCCGGGTCTTCCCCATTTAAATCGATGACCTCGATATCGGAAAACCCGTACCGGTCTAAATGTTCCCGCAACAATTGCAACACACGTTGGTGGGATTGATCCGGTACCAGGCGAAAATCAATCTTGGCCATGGCCTGGTTCGGCAAAATAGTCTTGGAACCGGGGCCGGTATAACCGGCCTCAATGCCGGCGATGTTACACGTGGGTTGGAACAGCAAATCCGCTTTCAACTCTGTTCCCTCGGCGTGACGCAAATAGTGGTCAATGCCCAAATCATGCTTGTGTGCTTCCGCCTGGAAGTCCCACGCGGCGGCGAGTTCCAGATCGCGCTGCGAAGGTGAGCGCACGCGATCGTAAAAACCGTCGATGAGAATGCGCTCATCCGGCGTTTTCAACGTCTGTAACGCCCACACCAAGCGCCAAACCGGGCTGGGAACAATAGCCGCATTGGCAGAATGCAAATCGCTGTTGGCACCATGGGCTCTTAATTCGACGTAACAGATCCCTTTGCATCCCATGGTGATCTGTAAACGGCCTTGCCGGTCTTTGTAACCAGCTTCCCAAATACAACCATCGGCGCGATACAGATCATGATAGGCCTCGGCAAACGCCGGCAAGCTGGGACTGCCGATCTCTTCCTCTCCCTCGAACAGGAATTTCAGCGTCAGAGGAAGTTGACCGCGCACCTTCAGCCAGGCATCAGCGGCGCACAACCGGGCCACCAGGTTACCTTTGTTGTCGGCCACGCCGCGGGCCCAGATCCGGCCATCGGCGATCTCGGCGCCAAATGGATCGTGCGTCCAAAGCGCCAACGGCTCTGGCGGCTGGGCGTCGTAATGGTCGTATAGAAGCAACGATTTTGTTCCGGCGCCGGGCAGTTCACCGTAGACAACTGGATAGCCCTCCGTCATCAACAATTGTACCTCGGCGCCCAAATCTGCGACCATCCCCCGCACCATGTTGGCTGTTTCCGCCATGCCCAAATTTTGGGCCGCAATGGTTGGCTGGCGGCAAAGCGTTTGCAGCTTCGCCACGTAATCATCTGCCTGGGCATCGATATAAGCAAAAACATCGTGCATCGTCATTGATAACCTCCGCATCATCGGGGGACAAATTCTCCGACAGCAAAGAGCGTGCTATTTGGCCATATCGTGCAACGCCGTGTAGGCAGGGCGTCCCCAGACGGCAAATTGCGCCATCTCGCTATTCGGGTAAGTACGATTGTAATTCAAGTTCCAGGTCAGCGCCGGGCCGACCCAACCCCACGCTTTCATCATCTGATACGCTTTGACCAAATATTGGGCCTGCTCGGATGGCGTTACGTCAGCCGCGTAAGCGTATCCCGGCAAAGGTTGCTGGCTGCTAGCCCAGCCGAATTCCGTAACCCACATCTTCTTACCGACATCACCATTAGCCACCATAATCCGGCGGTAGCGCAAAAGCGTTTCCTGGAAGAAGAAAGAGGGGTCATTTTTGAAGCTCGGCTCGCTGGCATCAGTGTAACCGAATCGAGCATTGGGGGGATTGTTATAGCCGCTAGGATGGGCACCCAGCGCGTCAAAGCACTGTTGGGCACCGTCCCAATACATGCGCTGCAAATAGACCCGGTCATTCACAGCGATGATGCCGTCGTTAACACCGGTGGGGGCCAAGCCGGCCGAAAGCACCGTCATGCCAGGCGCTTTAGCTTTCACAGCCGCATAGCCTTTGCACAACAGATGGACATAACGCTGAGCACTGATCGGTTCTTTCCCCCACTCGCTGTTCAAATTCGGCTCGTTCCACAATTCGACAGCTTGCACCCGGCCTTTGTAACGTTGGGCGAATGCGCCGACGAAATCTGCAAAAGTTTGGTTGTCGGCCGGTGGCCCGTCGACGGTTAAATCGGCGTTGCCAGGACGGGCCCACGGCGGCGCTTTGGCAATAGAAACAATGATCTTCAGGCCGGCGTTGTGCAAGCCATCTACGATAGTATCAATTCTATCCCAATGAAACATGCCATGACCATCCCTCTCTACGTCTTTCCACGGTAACTGGAACTTTACCCAGTGGAAACCGGCATCCTGGACTTTTCCGGCGATGGCCTCGAGATGACCTTGCCATGGATCGACATTGAAACCGTAATCGAAAGCCACTGGCGTATTGGGCGGCGCGCTGCCACTGGCTGGAATCCAGAGGCGCTGCCCGACAACGAGACGGTTAGGGTTAGACAAATGATTTGCTTGCACGATAGCCGCCACGGCAACGCCATAACGGGTAGCAATTGCGCTGAGCCAGTCGCCCGATTGCACCGTGTACCAGAAGCCACTGTTGGCCGGCGTGGGCGTCGCCGTGGGAACAGTTGTCGCGGTTATGGCCGGCGTGGACGTCGCCGTCGTGGTTCCAGTCGGGGTTATAGCCGGCGTCGGCGTTCCACTTTGGCCGGGAACCCAGAGACGCTGGCCGACATAGATCCAGTTGAGATTGTGAATCTGATTAGCTTGTGCGATAGCGGCCACCGTAGTATGGAAGCGGGCGGCGAGCTTGCCGAGCCAATCCCCCGCTTGAACTGTGTACCAGAAGCCATTGTTGGTTGGCGTGGAGGTCGCTGTCGGCGTGGGTATCGGGGTTGCCGTGGCATTGGCACCGGGGATCCAAAGCCGTTGGCCGGCGTAGATCAAGTTTGGGTCGCGCAAGTGATTAGATTGAACAATGGCCGCAACTGTCGTATTAAAATGCGCGGCAATACGGCTCAACCAATCCCCTGTTTGGACTGTATACCAAACGCCCTGCCCTTGGGCGGAAATCACTGACGGCGCCTGAGCTTGGGCCGGGCTATACAAAGGTATGATTAACAAAGCCATCACTAAGCTTAACGAGAGCAAAACAAAGCGAATCGACTTAGACGATAACTGTGCGAACCTGGCGGGGTGAATCTGTTTTCCCATGAATACATCCTTTCTCGGTGAAAGCAGGAATAGCACACAATAACTGGACTGCCATTATTATAGCGTTTCTATGTTCATGTTGCCAAACGTGACGGATCAAACAGCCATTTTGTTGGGAAGTTAGTAAAATAAGGCGGAAGGGGAACAGTTCATAACGCCCATGATGGATTTCTGCGGACTTTGTGGTAAAATAAAAGTGTTAGCAACGTTTGTACTGACCATATCAGCAAGACCCATTTCTGTGGACGCTTACAGAAACAACCATTCGATCTGTTTTGCCGTAACGGATTGAGGGATCAAAATAGTTTTTGTGACGTGTGCATTTGCACCGCAACCAAGTACCAAGCACATTTTTGGTGGCATGGAGAGAGAGAGGAACCAATGACCGCACAGCCAAAACAATGGTGGAAGCGATTTGTCTGGTGGTTTTTGGCGCTATGGATTGTCGGAATAATCATCGGCTCGGCCATGGTTCGGGCGCAAGACGCATGTACTGCCTTGCTGATCAATGGCAATTTCGAGTCAGTCGATTCCGGATGGCAAATTCCGTCATCGCTGCGCTTAGCCCATTACGTTTTGACACCAGTATATCAGGGCCGGCAGTCAATGCAATTGGGGATTGTCTCTACGGCCAATGTGCGCTCTGATTCCAGGATTTACCAAGATGTCGCGATTCCCAATCAGCCCGGATATGTGTATCTTAGTTGGTGGCAATATCCCCTCGCCGAGTCAATGCATGACGCCGACCACCAGATCGCAGTGTTACGCAATCCAGTAACGGACGTTCCCTTATGCACGCTTTGGTCCGGCCGGGTCGACGCACGACAGTGGCAGGAAAAGATGTTCGACTTGACCGCTTTCAAGGGAAAGAATATACGCTTGTATTTCGATGTGTATAATGACGGCTTAGGGGGACGCACAGCACTCTATTTGGACGCTGTGCAACTGGAGCTTTGTCCACAAAGCCGTGCCGTGCCGACGCTAACGGCCAGCTTAGTAGCAAACTTCCCTACAGTCACGCCGTCCCCAACGGTGAGCAGCAAGACAGTGACGCCCTCAGCCACGCCCACCGCGGCCAGCATTTTGCCTACACCCACAGCGACCACGACACCAACGTCTACGCCAACAATGACGCCCACACCTACGCCAACACGCACGGCCACGGCTACTCGCACGCCGACAGGCACACCTACCGCCACGCCCACCAGCACAATCACGGCGACACGAACCGGCACGCCCACAGCTACGCCCACGATTACCCCAACGGACACAGCAACCCCCACAATGACGATCACCCCCACGCCGACAATAACGCCGACGGCCAGCAACACGCCGACGGCCACGCTTACAGCCACGCCCACCTGGACACCGACGTTCACACCTACCTTCACCCCTTATCCTACCGGCTGTCACGAAGCGCTAAAAAATGGCGATTTCGAATCGGGAGACGATGGCTGGTGCTTAGAAACGACTAAACTATCGCCGCATTATATCGGCGCGGCTTCTGGGTTTGTCCGCAGCGGTCAACGCGCCGTGCAATTGGGTGCCATTGACGACCAAAGGCAGGCTTCCTATTCGTCTATCCGGCAAAAAATAACTTTTGCGCCAGATGCTTTGACGGCCAGTCTATCGTTTTGGTACCGGGCAGAGAGCAAAGATCGTTGTTGTCATGACCGGTTAGGCGTGCTGTTGTTAGATAACCAAAACCGGATCGTGAAAACGCTGTGGACGCTGGACTTACCTCATGATCTGGATGCCCAATGGCAGCACGTGAGTCGGGATTTAACACGATATGTAAGCCAGTACGCCGGCAAGGCTTTGTGGCTCTATTTTTACACCTATAACAATGGTGATGGCCACGCGACCGTGCTTTATTTGGATGACATCAAGGCATCGCTTTGTTTTTCGGCGACGCCACCTACGCCAGTGCCTACGCCAGTGCCGCCTTTGACCAATACGCCAACAACAGTGCCCACCGCGACGATCGCGCCGGCAACAGCAACGCCCACGCCAACTGCAACGCGGGGCACAACGCCGACCTCGACGCCCACTACCATTCCGGCATCGTTCCGCCTCGCCAATAGCCCCGACTTTCCTTCCGCAACGCCACAGCCGTTAGGAATAGGTGAGTCCGAGGGTCAAGCAATGAATGGGGTGTGGGAGGCTGCCCAGCGCGTTGTCTCCTCACGCCTATTCCGTATCGTCGCTATGGTCCTGGTCTTATTTGTGTTGGCCGTTTTCGGTTGGGGATTACGCCTCCACCACGGGGGGTGAGCGACCAGATCGCTTTCTGGACGGGTGCAACCTTAGGGCAAATCATGCCACCGGGATAAAAATGGCGTTAGTTGATGACGATAGCTGTCAGGACGAATAATATTTCGCCTTTACTTGCCTTGCTTCGGGGGAAAACGACCTATTCGATTCGTTATTACCATCTTAACCGAGAGACCATATTTTGGGCAGGTTACAGGTGTACTAGACGCTTTCCCTGCCAAGCGTATTGAATCCGCCGTCCTTTTGTCTGAATTTTGTATGAAAACCCCCTAACGAGCTCCAAAAAGTAGCTCAGGGGTTGACAAGCCTCCTGCGACGTGCTATTATATTCATGGTTATTGAATTCAATATCATTGATTGAGAGTAAGGGTATGTTTGGATCCAGGCACGGCGGTAGAGATTCTGGTAGAGGACGATTCGGCGGCCACTGGGATGAAGAAGAACGAGAAAAGTGGCTCCGGTTCATGCGTGAACGATTTGGTTCGACAATGGGCCAGCACTGGTTTTTCCAGGGCCGGCGTTTCCACGGCGGACGTTTCGGTGAATGGGGACCGTATAGAGCCAATCCGATTTTAAGCCAGCTCTTGAGTAAAGGGGGCGGTATTTTACCCATTTACGTGCTTCACTTGCTATCGAAAAGAGCAAGTTACGGCAACGATCTTATGAAAGCGTTGGAGGAACGAACGGAAGGCGCGTGGGTTGGCAATCCCGGGGCTATTTACCCTTTGCTAAACGCCATGGAAGAAGCAGGATTAGTAGAAGGCTATTGGGAAGATCCAATCAAGCGCAGCCGACGTTTTTATCGGCTCACAAAACAAGGACAGGAAGAATTAGCAACGCTAAAAGAAGCCATGGCGCCCATGTTACGAGCATCAATAGACATTCTACAGAAACTAATGGATGATTTGTACGGTGAAAATGAAATGTCGGAAGAAGAAACAAAATAATCAAAAATCGGACTATGTCCAAACAAAAAGACAAGTGATTGAAGGAGGTATTACAAATGTTAGAAAAGTTGATTCGAGCTATTGAATGGTTCGAGACGGATGATGGCTATCGTGTTGAGGTTAAAGGTGACAAAGAGGCAATTAAAGCCGCCTTGGAAGAAAACCGCCCGATCGGTACTGGCTATGGGCGTGGCCCGTTAGGTTTAGGTTTGCGTTTGGGGCGCCGTTTTGGCTTTGGAGGTTTCGGTTTTGGCGGTCGTGGTCGTGGCCGTGGCTGGGGTGCCGGCTACGGGCCGGGCTACGGCGCCGGTTACGGGCCGGGTGCCGGTTACGGACCGCCGGCTGGCTGGACGCCTTGGTGGGCACAACAGCCATCTGGTGACAAACCGGAAGAAAAGTAATTACAGTATCATAAGGGGGGCTCCGGAAATATCGGCGTCCCCTTATTTTAGTCCTCGGTCAATCCTCCGGAAAGTGCATCTTAACGGATAGAAAGCAACAACAATCCATGCAGCCAGCCCAGCAACAAGAGCATCAACATAGTCAAGAAAAAGGCCAGCGCTGCATACACCTGCATATCGCGCCACCTTTCAACCTGATCATCCCTTCCAGCCACTAACAACACAATCATAGCCAGCACCAAAGACAAGAAAACAGGTACACCGGCCAAGGCAACATAGGCCAAGAACAAGCGCATGGCGTAGTTCCCGAAGTGAACAGCTGCATCTATTCCCAATCCTGCAGCCAGCAATAGAAAAAAATCGTTCCAGCCTGTCAACACGGGCACATCCAGCGAATACCGCCACACGAGACTATTGAAAAACGGCCAAACGAGCAGCGTGAGTGCAATGCCTTCGCCACTGCCGGTGAGAAGCCGTAATGCATTGTGCGGTGCGTAAAGCAACGTGTAGCCAAGAAAAGTGCTGAGATAAGAGTTAACGCCGTCGACAGCCCAAAACAAGAAAAGCAGTATAATGGCAAAAAGCAGGCGGCCCCGGGGCAATCGCGCTGCCCCAAGCCGTCCTTTTCGCCAAAGAAAAAACGTCGTAGTCCAAAATCCTACATATTGCCCCGTGCAGCGGGCACAGAGCGGAAATTGATGTTGGCCAAAAAAATAAGAATGACTGGGTAGTTGGTTACAGACGGCCGAACCAATGCCAAAAGCTTTCGCGTAAAGTCCGCCGGGGAAACCGAACCACCAGATAGCCAAAGCGAGGGCCACCAAGCCCCCGCTTAGAAAATGATCTTGATGTTTACGAAGCCATCTTTGCTTTTGCATGTTTCCTCGTTAGAACGAGCTGACCGCTTAGCCTTGCCAGCGGCGAAAAACGATCACTGCATTCTGCCCACCAAAGCCAAAACCGTGTACCAGAGCCACGTTTGCCTGTTTTTGACGGGGATCACCCGGCACATAGTCCAAATCGCATTGCGGATCTGGGTTTTCCAGATTGGCGGTCGGAGGAATAACGCCACGATGCAAAGCTAAAACGGCTGCCAAGGCGGCAACGGCTCCGGCGCCGCCCAACAAATGTCCTACCATGGATTTTGTGGCTGTAATCGGCACATCGTAAGCGTGTGCGCTCAACGCAGTCTTGATGGCTGCTGTTTCCGAGACATCGTTCAGGATAGTGCTGGTTGCATGGGCGCTGATCAAATCGACTTCTTCGGGGCGCACGTGCGCATTGACCAAAGCATTGCGAATAGCCCGGGCAGCGCCCTCCCCGCCAGGCGACGGTGCGGTGATGTGGTACGCATCGGCGGTAATAGCACCGCCAGCCAGTTCCGCATAAATATGGGCGCCGCGTTGCCGTGCATGCGTTTCTGTCTCGACGATAAACGCAGCACCGCCTTCGCCGAAAACGAAACCATCACGGTCACGATCAAAGGGACGCGAAGCGTGTTCGGGATCGTCATTACGGGTAGAAAGGGCACCGGAGCGCGCCAAAGAGGCAATGGCAACTTCCGAGATAGTTGATTCGACACCGCCAACCACTAAGACATCCGCTTCGCCTAAACGCAGCATGCGCAGAGCATCCATGAAGGCATAATTACCACTTGCACACGCCGCCACCGAAGTCACTACCGGCCCTTTGATCCCCTTCTTGATGGAGATTTGACACGAAACGGCGTTGGGCATGATATTCGGCACAACGAACGGGCTCAAAGAACGAGGACCCTTTTTGTGCATCAACAAAGTTGCCTTTTCTACATCCGTGATACCCCCACCGCCGGTGCTCATAGCTACGCCAGTGCGCGTGCAGTTCTCCGCCGTGATTTCATATCCACTATCTTCCAAAGCTTGTTGTGCAATGGCTACTGCGAATTGTGCCGCCCTGCTGATGCGACGAGCCTCTTTTCGGCGCATGTACTGGATAGCATCAAATCCTTTTACTTCCGCAGCAATGCGAATTGGCATATCCGTGGGGTCAAAAGTCGTAATCCGACCTACACCAGACGTCTTCTTGAGTAATTGGTCCCAAAAAGTCTCCACATTGAGACCGATAGGTGTAATAGCCCCCATGCCCGTCACGACTAATCGTGGCCATTCCATAATGAAGTACCTCCTCTGAAAATAAAAATGGGACGCAGATTAACGCTGGCTGCGCACGCAGATAAAAAACAATGGTCAAGAAATTAGTAACAGATTCTCCCCTGAAAATAGCTCCCATTACGCCGGAGTAGAGGCTTTAGCCAGGGGTAACGCTACAAAGCCGCCTAAAGGCTCGACGCCAGTCGTAAATTTTCATTCGCTGTGGTGTGCCGTAGGCTCATGATAACTCCCTTGAAAATAGAACACTGATTAACGCTGATACACGCTGATCTCAAATACATAATGCCAGCAACACGAAGATCCTTTAAGAAGTTCAACTTCTCCTCTGAAAATAAAAATGGGACGCAGATTAACGCTGGCTGCGCACGCAGATAAAAAACAATGGTCAAGAAATTAGTAACAGATTCTCCCCTTAAAATAGCTCCCATTGCGCCGGAGTAGAGGCTTTAGCCGGGGGTAACGCTACAAA
>WFQU01000083.1 GCA_015486845.1 Anaerolineae bacterium
GGCAACATCTGCAAAATCGCCCTACGGCGATTGAAAGATAGCCTGAGCAGGCAGGTTTTGCAATCGTAGCAGCGATATTAATCGCCGGGCACAACAGGAAAAGATCAGCGCAAATCAGCGTTAATCAGCGTTCTATTTTTCAGGGGAGATATCTATGGCAAGGAGGGATTCAATGGAGAATCGAGGTCGGCAGAAGATCGCTGTTGTTGCCGTGGGCGGCAATTCGTTGATCCAGGACAAGCACCATCCGCAGGTAAAATTCCAGTGGGATGCCGTCCGGCAGACGGCGACGCACGTGGCGGCGATGATCGCAGAGGGGTGGAACGTGATTCTCACCCACGGGAATGGCCCGCAGGTTGGTTTCATATTGCGGCGCAACGAGTTGGCTGCACCGCACGTGCATCAAACGCCGTTGGATGTGATCGGCGCCGACACACAAGGCTCCATCGGCTACATGTTGCAACAAGCGCTGGACAACGAATTCCGCCGGCGGGATGTGTATCGTCGGGCGATCACCATCGTGACCCAGGTGCTGGTAGATCGTAACGACCCCGCGTTTCAGCATCCGACGAAGCCGATTGGCGGTTTCCTGGAAAAGGAGGCCGCTGAGTTGTTCGCTGCCGAAGGATGGCCGGTGGTGGAAGATGCCGGCCGGGGGTGGCGTCGGGTGGTGGCTTCCCCGCAGCCGCTGGAAATTGTCGAGAAGAACGCTATTAAGCACGCCGCGGAAACAGGTTGGGTGGTTATTGCTGTTGGTGGTGGCGGCATCCCGGTGGTGGAAAACAAGCACGGCGAGCTGCGCGGCATCGCAGCTGTGATCGATAAAGATCGGGCCAGCAGTCTTTTGGCCAGCGATGTGGGCGCCGAGCTTTTTCTAATCTCCACAGCGGTGGAAAAAGTGGCTTTGGATTTCAACACGCCGAACCAACGTTGGCTGGATCGGATGACGGTGCGCGAAGCGAAACGCTATTTGGCGGAGGGACAGTTTGCCCCGGGCAGCATGAAGCCAAAAATCGAAGCGATTATCCGCTATTTAGAAAACGGTGGCCGGCAGGCGCTGATCACGAATCCGGAGAACATCGTCCGGGCGCTGCACGGCGAGACCGGCACTTTGGTTCTTCCGGACTGAGAATGGCCGACGCATCGCATAGTCGGCATAATGGGTGGCTGCCACGTTAAGAACGCGACAGCCACTTCATGTTTCCCAGCGCAACTGGTCGCCTGGTTCAGTCTGTGCGGCGGCTGCTTGCCCGGCCGGCAGTTCGATGACATAATGTGCGGAGCGCCTCGGCCGGCCGACCCGCCACGGTTTCATCGCATGGTCGATATCCACCACCCGGTTTTGCTTGTCCACGTAAACTACGTCGATGGGAAAGCGCATAAAAAAGCAGTGGATCGCGTTGGATGGCTTGATGATCAATCCGGCGCCGTCCGGCAAACTGCGCCGACCCATCAGTCCCAAGAAACGGCTCCAGAAATGATTGGCCAACTTTCCTTGTTCCATGAGCCATCTGTCTTTGCTCTCGTTGTAGACTTTCATGCCGGTTCTCCCTTTCCTTAGCCGATGAAGATGATCAGCAGGCCCAGGAGGACGCAATAGGCAGCGAAAATGTAGAGCGAGTGTTTGGTCAGGTAGGCCAGCAGCCAGCGGATGGCGATGTAGCCGGCGATGAGCGCAGTGAGAAAGCCGATCATTAGCGGCGGCAAGAATTGTCCCAAATGCGGCAGCTTAATCATGTCGTGCAGCGCCACCAGCCCGGCGCCCAACATCACCGGCACCGACATCAAAAACGAGAACCGGGCGGAGGCTGTCCGATCTAACTGGCGGGTCATGCCGCCGGCGATGGTGGCGCCGGAACGGGATACGCCGGGGAAAAGCGCCAGCACCTGCGCGAAGCCGATCCAGAGCGCATCGACCCAATTGACATGCTCCAGCGTGCGCTCGCGCCGGCCGGCCATTTCAGCCACAATCAACAGCGCCGCGGTGATCCAGAGAAAGTAGCCGGTCGCGTGCGGATCGGAAAACGCATTTTCGACCGCGTTTTTGAAAATGAGCCCTAAAATGACCGCCGGCAGGGTGGCCAGGATTAAATACCAGCCTAAACGGGCATCATGGGTAGCAAATGGATGACGTTCCCATAAAGAACGCAGGAAACCGACGGTGATGTCGACTAAATCACGCCAGAAATAGACAATTACCGCAAAAAGCGTGCCCCATTGGACTAAAACGTCAAAAACAAAAGTTTGGTCTTTGGGGAAGGTCCATCCCAATAAATAGGGGACAATGACCAAGTGCCCGGAACTAGAAATAGGTAGAAACTCTGTAATGCCTTGAACGATGCCCAGAACGATAGCTTGTAGAATATCCACGTAAAACCTCCCAGCGGGCTTTCATCATTCTCTCGAGATGGAAGCTCTGTCGTTAATGATTTACCTCAAAATGACCGGCAAAAAAGTTGATAACGAAGGCTTGCCTAAATTATAGAGTGTTTGTATTTCTGTTGTGGAAAGTGCCCGATTGTAGATGCGGATATCGTCTATTTTCCCGTTGAAGGTGTCACTGCGTATTTTCAGGCGCGTGCCAATGAGCAGTTCGTCGTTGTTACTGTTCAGCGGGCCGGCGACATTTTGTATGTTGGCTAAATTGCCGTTGACGTAGAGTTTCATGGCGCTGCCGTCATACGTGCCGGCGACGAAAATCCATTGGTTCAGATTGTAGCCGTGTTGCCGAGATTGGGTGAATTGCAAACCCGGACGCAAGGAGAAGATGATATCGCCGCTACCACTTAGGGATAGCTCATAGGGCGCTGCTGTATTGCCGTGGAGAGTTTGTCCTTTGACCATGATCTTTTGTGATTTGCGCATCTGCGGGTAAATCCAGGTCGCTAAAGTGATTTGAGCTGTGATGTCTAAGCTGGTACTATCAGCGACGGTCATGAAGTCGTCGTTGCCATCGAAGAGATAAGCGCTGTTGACTTGTTCAAAGCGATCCGTAGTCAAGACAGGGCCGGAAACGACCGCATCGTTGTGATGGCCGCTGGCATCGTTTGCTTGCCCATGGAAAGGATAGTAGGCAACTAAACCGGTTATGGGGGCGCTTGTTGCCAGATGTGTTTTAGCCAGGATAGGCTCAGTCATGGTGTGACTTTGGACAAACTTCCTTGGTGCTACCTGCCTGGCTTGAACGACAGCCAACGGTGCCCGCATTATGTTGACTGCCCATAAAGCCAGGATGATTGTCACGCCGAGTAAAAGTTTCGTGAAAATTTGGTTGATGCTATGCATAAAATCTCCGTTTGAAGCATGTGATGGGGCGCTGTAACTAAGTTATAGTTTACAGGCCAGTGCAAACCGGGGGCAAGTTTAACATGCCTACTTTGACGTGACAAAATAGGCACTCAGTCGCCAACACCGATAATTTTTTGGGATGGACCCCTCTGAAAATAAAATGGGACGCAGATCAACGCAGGCTGCGCACGCAGATAAAAAACAATAGCCCGGCGATTAGAAATCGTTGCTATAACTGCGAAATCTGCCTGCGCAGGTTGCATGCTAATCGCCGTAGGGCGATTTTGCAGACGTTGCCGTGACTTTTAGTCGCTGGGTCACCAAAAGATAATCCCCCCTCCCCGTATCGGGGAGGGGGAAAAGCTAAGCGTGGCTTAGAGGAGGGGTCTCCCCTCAAAATCAGTCGATGCAGCGACGCCAAGGCGCGGAGCGTCTAAAAAGGGCAGGAGCGTGTCACGGCAGCACCTGGAAGGTTCCGCCGCCGGTGCGACCGAATAGCTCGGGGAAGTACATGTCCGAAGCCACGGTCGGCGGCGTCAGATAGCGCCCTGGCAAAGTTGCACGCACCTGATAATGGTAATCGTAGCTACCGGCCGGCAGCCAACGGGCGAAGAAAGAGACTTTCTGGTCGTGCATCTCGGTGTGTTCCGGCCGCCAGAACCAGTAATCCGGTTGCCCTTGGGGCGTTTCTTTGGACAGTCCCGGCCCGGCAATCGTGCGGGATGTCGTGTTCAAGTTGACATCCAGCGGCTCTGTCCCGGCCGGGATAGGATCTTCTACCATCACGTACAGCCGGTCCGCCGGCAAAATCAGCGACAAATGCACGTCGATTACATCGCCGACGTGCGCCGCCGCGATCGGCTTATCCGGATGCCCGTATAACGTATAGCTGCGTTGCACGACAAACCCGCGATTCAGCGGTTTAATTTGCTCCACGGGGCGGAACAGACGCAAGTCCAGCAGATAATAGAGCTGCCCGGTATCCTGGCCATCATCCGCCGCGCGCCGGCGCAACGCAATCAGGTTATTGCGTAAAAGCGCCTGCACCGACTTCTGCAAAACGATTTTGGCCTGAACGTCTTTTTCGGTAACAGTGCTCTGCCACAGCGGCACATTATTCAATTGCACCGATGCCTGGTAATCTGGGTGCAAGGCGCCGCTCAGTTGCAGCCAATTGCTCAGTGCGATGAGCGACCAGGCCGTTTCTTGCGTTGTGGACCAATGTCCGTCGGAGCGGGCGGCCATCAGCCAGCGCACCACCATGGGCAAACGACCATCCCGCGGCGTCAGGCGTGTCAGCGCGGTCAACACCACCGCGGTGGTGCGGGTGTTGCTGCCCATTAGTCGCCAGGCAGGCGATTTCTCTTCCCAGAAAACGCCGCTGCCACTGGTTTGAGCCGTGTTGTTTAAATCGCTGCGTAGCGCTTTGACATCCGCTTCCGGGCCGCCCAACGTTTTCAAACTCATGGCCAATAATGCTTTGCCTTCAATGTTCAACTTTTGCCGCTGTGCGAACGCATTCACGGCGTAGTGCAAATTCATGCTGCTATGCTGCCCGCTGACCCGTTCGTATTCGCTTAGCACAAAGAGATAAAAAGCTTGTTGGTTGAACAAATAGTCAGAGGAAGATAAACGTAACGTCTTGAGTTGACCGCCCATGTATCTCGCAGCCCTGCTCAGCACGCTTTCCGAAACAGGGAAGCCGTTTGCACGGGCAATGGACAAGCCCCACAACGCGTAAGCCGTGATATACGGGCTGGTTTCTCGATCCTGCGGCCACCAGCCCCAGCCGCCATCCATCTGTTGGCTGGCATAAAGTTTTTGCAGCGAAGTGCTCACTTGTTCTTGCAGGGCCTGGCGCAACGCATCGTTCTTGATGCCATTTTGTTGCAGAACGCGGTATGTGATGATGTTGGGCAAGAAACGGCTCACGATCTGCTCGGTGCATTCGTATGGATAATGCTGCAAATAGTGCAAGCCATCCTGCATGGCCGCCGCCAAAGAAGGCTGTAAGGTGATCTTCAATGCACCCTGGCTACGATCCAACTGGGCATCGGGCGGCAAAACGACGCCTTCCAGGATGGTTCCCCCGGTCGGTACTGTCCCGGCGGTGGCGGTCACTTCTGGCGTGGAATAATTGTACACGGGTAACGTCAATGCCACGCTATCGTGCAGCGCGCCGGCTTGACCCTGCCATTGCAAATGGACTATCTGGCCGGCGCCGTTTGGCGCCGCTATGCCCAACACGTCTCGCAATGGCCAGGCCACGCGTTTCCGGCCGGCGGGCGGAATCGACACTGTTTGCGTCGCCTCGCCGTCGATGCTGGCACCTTGCACTGCCAAAGTAACATGGGCGGAAACGGACTTATTGCTATTGTTATGCACAATGGCTGCCACCTCCGGCTGATCGCCAACGGTCAAAAAGCGCGGCGCCACCGGCCGCACCATGAAAGGCAAGTTCACCGTCAGATCGGATTTCGCCTCGCCGACCCGGGTATTAGCGTCTACCCCTTTTGCCTTGATTTGCCAGGTAGTCAAATTATCCGGCAAGCGGAAGCTAAACAGAGCTTTTCCCTTGGCGTCAGTGTTCACCACCGCCCGCCAATAAGCGTTATCCGGGAAATAGTGGCGCGCGTTGACACCCGTTCCGCCGCCGCCACCACCTTTGGGCGATAACGCTTCGTTGGTCTTGATATTGGCCATGATTTCTTCCATGCTGAGGAAGGAAGAAGCGAATGTGGAGATGCCTAAGCCGCGCTCGGCATAAAACCGCTCTCGCAACGTATGCAATCCTTCCGTGCTCAGCAACAACACGGCTTTATCAATGACACTCACCGAGAACTCGGCGCTGACCGGATTGCCTGCCGCGTCTTGCGCTGTCAAAGTGTACGTGACCCATTGCCGGGGCTGCGCTTGTTGCACCTTGCCGGTCAGGGTGACATGCAATTGCCGGTTGACATCGCTAACTTTCAATTCGATATAGCCGACTTTCGTGTTAGCAATCCGATCTTCGTTGGCCGCGTCCCCTTGCACCGCCAACACGGAAATGAAGACGTTAGGCACATAGCTTTCTGCGATGGGGATTTCCAGAATCTGGTTGTTGCTGGCTAACGTTTGCCGATAAACATCCAAAACGCCGCCCCGTTCGACGCTGATGAGCGCTTCCACCGGCTTGCTGTACGGCGAGGTGACCAGCACTTTGGCCACATCGCCCGGCTTGTACGATTCTTTGTCCGCCACAATTTGCAGGTGGTTGCTATTTTGTCGTGCCCAGGGGATGTAGTTGGCGCCGGCGACCCAGATGTAGTTCTTGCCGATGGTCACCCGGCCAGCGGCGTCCGTCACCGCCGCTTCGATCAAGTAGCTGCCGGCATCCGGCGCCCGAAAACGATAGGCGACTTTGCCGTCGGCGCCGGTGCGCAACGTCGTACTGATGACCGGCGTGGTTACCATCTCCGAGACCCAGTAGATATTGCCGTTTTCTTCTTTCTTGACGTTGTGCCAGGTTGTCTTAGCCACCGTCACGGTGAAAGGCTGCCGCGCCAGAATCTGGCCGTGGTAATCCACCGCAATGAAATCAACTTCACTCTCGTCGCCCAAACGGTAAACGTACGATTTCGATGCGCTGCCGATGTATTTGGCGCCGTGATGCGCCCGCACCGCCGTGCGGCCGGCGCTGTACTGGCCGTTGCTCCCTTTTACCGCAAATTCCACCGTGAATCGCTGGGCGCTGATCGTGTTGCTCATATCTACCGGCAAAGTTACCGTGAAGAAGCCGTTGGCATCGGTGACGCCGCTACCATCGCTCACGCTTTTATCCCACGCTTCGCCCGGCCGGCGCCACGTCCAGTAATCGAACCCTTCGAAGTGGTAATTGGGGCAGGTCGCCGAAGCGGGACAATGCCACGAAAATGGCGCATCATGTCGTAATAGGTGCCATTCCACTTCGGCGTTGTTCAGCGGTCCGCCGAAAAAGTAGGTTGCTTGTAACTGGGCCGTAATTTTCTCGCCTGCCAAGTAGTCTTTCTTGTCCGTGCTGACGTCCAACTGAAATTCAGGTTTGCGGTATTCCGCCACCAAAAAAGGTTGGTAAAACGTGTCATGCTCCCCTAATTGCACGATCAACTGGTAGCGACCTAATGGGGCTTTCTCGTCCAGCGGCAGCTTGCCGTTCAGCGTGCCCATTTCGTTCAACGGCTGTTCCGTCTGTACGATTTTGTTCCCTTCTGGATCCCGGATCGTCACTTGAGCAATTGTGCCGGCGGGCGGCACGCTATAGGCACCGTCGTCGTCGCTGCGGATGATCCCTTTCCAGTAAACGGTCTGGCCGGGGCGGTAAATTGGCCGGTCGGTGTAAAGATCACCGTTGAACGAACCCGGAATGCCGTATTGCGTCGGCAAATCGAAAGCCCACCCTTCCACGGTAGGGCCGCGGTTGGTCGCGTAGCCGTTGGGTGCCTGTGGATTGCTGAAAACCGTTACTTTTTTCCAGGGGTTCGCCGCGGTGGTAAAAGTGGTTCGCCAGAGGCCGTCGGCATCCGTGCGACCATCGATGGTGCTGTCTTCTCTGAAAAGGCGCAGCGACACGTTGGCCACCGGCTCGCCGGTGTGTAAATCAGTCACCCAGACCAGAGCGCCGGTGGCGCTGCTTTTGAGCACGATATTATACGGCGTTACGAAGAAACGGAAATCGTCTTTGTAATTGAAGCTGCTTCTATGCTTGTAAATGTCTTTGCCGGAAGCAGAAACAAGCAGGCGGTAAAACCCTTCGGCCAGGGATTTATCTTTTCCTGCCAGCGGGATGAGCGCTACGTGAAACTGGTTATCGGCCGGATTGGCCAGCTCTTGATCCCATTCGCGCAGCAATTCGGCATTAGGCGAGGGTTTAGAATTCCATTGATCCAGCTCGGCGGGCGACACTTGGGGCAAAGCATAGAGTCGAAAATGCAGTTTGCCTACATTGCGATAACGAATAGCCACTTTCACGGGGCGTTGATAGCTGTCGTAAGCGGAAACAGAGCCACCGGAGCGCAGTACAGTTGCCGAAGGCGAGAAATCCCCGGTGGTGAAACTAAACTGGTAATTTTTGCCAAGCGTGTTGCCGTAAATGTCTTTGATGTCGCTGCGTAAAGTGATGGTGTAGCGCGTGTGAGCTTCCTTGGCGAAGTAAATTTGCACGCGATTATCGTATCGGCCATACCAGTAGCTAGCCCCTTTGGGTTTAGGCGCAATGAGAATGGTCTTGTCGGTCAAAGTATCCCGATCCCAGTTGCCGGCCACATGGAGCATCACGCTTTGCATGGGCGGAAAATTGGTGGCGCCGTTAGCCGGCTCAGTGCGGAGCACTGCCGGCAAGGCAAAAGTCTGCCAGGTGTGGCGAATCGTTTGCGGGATTTGGCTGCCGTGATCCGCCGTCTGCACGCCGGCGGCTAATGTCAGCCGTAATGATGTGCCCATGGGCAAGCGCGACGTCGGCCGGAAAACCAATTGTTGCGGTTGTGGCCAAGCGAAAGTGCCGTTGATTTCTTGCTGCGTTTCTAAGTTGATAAAATGCCAATGGGATTGCAAAGAAGCGGGATCTAATGCTGTGTTGAATGTCAATGTGAAAAGTTGCGTAGGCGCGATTTTCTGTGCTTTGGGCACGATCTTCATCAGCTTCGGCGGCTGCACGGTAAAACGCCACATTACCGGCTTCGCCAGTGGGTTGCCGCCCATATCCTGCAAATTGGGGTCGATCTGGACGGTGTACATCTGGCCGGCCGCAAGAGGCGCATCCGGTATGAACTGATAGAGGGCGCTGTTGAGCCATTCCCCGTGGCCGGCCACGCGTGGCGTGATAGTCAGCGGCCCGGGCAGATTGGCGATTTTTTCCACGCTGGTCAGCGGCACCACCGGCCGGTTGAACACGGCCACGATCTTGCTGGTCGGGTCGACCTTTGCGCTGCCGTCGGCCGGCTGCACGCTGCTGACTTTCAACAATCCCGCCACCTGGAATCGAACGGTGAGCGGGCGTGTCAAATGGAGACCGTTTTTCGCCTGCAAACTTTCCCGCAAGTGCAGTTTGTACGTTGCTTCTCGTGCTAACGGCTTCTGCGGCGTGAAAATGAGTTGCTGCCCGTGCACGTTCACTGTGCCGGGGATGGGCGGATCGAATTGCAACGCGCCGGCAGCGCTGGCCGGATCGATGGGCTGGTTGAAGGTGATGGTCATCAGGCCGGTCGGTGCAATTTCCTCGCCTGGTTGGGGGGCCATGGAAAGCAGGACTGGCGGTGTATCTGGCTCTGGCACAGGCGTGTTTGTCGCTGTGGGCGGCAAGACAGTCGGTTTTGCGGTCGTTTGCGCCGGTTGAACCGTCATTCCCGCCACCTGCGGCACGGTTGGTAATGTCTGGGACGTAGGTGTTGGCTTGGGGCCACAACTGGAAAGACTAAACAGGAACACAACGGACAAAACGGTTGAAATCATCGAGTGAACGAAAATCCCGCGGGACATGCGCATTGCATTTCTCCTTATAGAAAAAACAAATACAGTGGTAACGACGCAATCCCAAAAAAGCTCGGTGCCAATCAATAGAAGCAAAGTTCATGTTGTCGGCCATCTCTGGGCGCTATCGAACCTTTAGCCGGGGGAAGTTTGTCTAGTTACAGAACGATAAGATAACAGCGATGGTTCCGGCCTCGTGATTACATTCCCTTGCAGACAATTATAGCACAAAAAAGGCAGTCATGCTGGCCACGATCAGTCATTCCGGCTATGCCAAATAGCAATGGATAATGATGACGTGACGATTTTATGGACTATTTGTGCACTCAAGTGGACTATTTGGAGTTGTCGAAGGGCGGTTTGGCAAGTGTGGATGTGGTTTCCAACCGCTTGATTCTTGAGTATTTTACATTCCGTGTTAAATTTGTGTTTGCTGCGCTGGCCTTTCTCTGTTTCTAATAGATGGCGAGAGTGTGGTACAATGTTTTTTGAGCTGTGGAATGTTGTTTGGGGAGAGGAAATTATGTCACAAGAATCAGCGCGTAAAATCTTAGTTGCTGTTGCCTGGCCTTATTGTAACGGTGATTTGCACATTGGCCATATCGCCGGCGCTTACCTGCCAGCAGATATTTTTGCCCGTTACCAACGGCTGCGGGGCAACGATGTGCTCATGGTATCCGGTTCGGATACGCACGGTACGCCCATCACGGTGCATGCCGAGGAGTTGGGCATTTCGCCACGCGAGGTCATCGACCGTTATCACCCCCGGATCCTGGAGCTGTGGCAGAAATTTGGCATCAGTTTTGATCTCTTCACCGAAACGGATACGGAAAATCACTGGCAGGTCACGCAAGATTTCTTCCTGACCCATTTGCACAATGACTACATTTACAAAGCCGAGATGGAGCAACTGTTCTGCTTAGATTGTCAGCGGTTTTTGGCCGATCGATACGTGGAAGGCACCTGCCCGTACTGTGGTTATCCCCACGCTCGCGGTGACCAGTGCGATAATTGTGGGCGCACGTTGGATTCCATCGAGTTGATCAATCCCCATTGCAAAATCTGCGGCGGCACGAACTTGGAACATCGCAAAACCGAGCACTTCTTCCTCGATTTAGGCAAGTTGAACCCGCCGCTTGTGGATTGGATCAATGACGGACAGAAAGAACATTGGCGTCCGTCGGTGCTGAATTTTGCCCGGGCACAGTTGGAAAGCGGCGAATTGCACGGCCGGCCCATCACCCGCGACATCAAATGGGGTATCCCCGTGCCGTTACCCGGCTATGAGCAGAAAAGCATCTATGTCTGGTATGATGCTGTCATCGGCTATTTGGCCGCCAGCAAGGAATGGAGCCAGAATGTGGGCCGGCCCGAGGCATGGCGCGAATGGTGGCAACAGCCCGAAGCGCGCAGCTTCTATTTCATCGGCAAAGACAATATCCCATTCCACGCCATCATTTGGCCGGGGATGCTCATCGGCTACGGCGGGCTGAATCTGCCTTATGATGTGCCGGCCAACGAATACCTAAACGTTGAAGGCCAGCAGCTTTCCAAGAGTCGCCACTGGGTGGTGGAAGGGCTGGACGTCCTGGAGCGGTACGATCCTGACCCGTGGCGGTACGTCCTGGCGGCCAACGCGCCGGAGACGCAGGACATCGACTTCACCTGGGAAGAATTCGTGCGCCGCAACAACAACGAATTGGTGGCTACCTGGGGCAATTTGGCTAACCGGGCGCTTTCCTTTTGCTATAAACGTTTCGATGGCCGGGTGCCCACACCGGGTGTGTTGGACCAGCGAGATGAAGCGCTCTTAGCATTATCGGCCGAAGCGTTTGACAAGGTCGGCGCGCTTTTGGATGCGGTCAAGTTGCGCAACGCCATTACCGAAGTGATGGGTCTTGCTCACGAGGCAAACCGCTATCTCAATGAAAAAGAACCGTGGAAACGGATTAAAACGGATCCGGCCGCGGCGGCAACCACTATGTATGTCTGCTTACAAGTCATCGACCGGCTGAAGGTGCTTTTCTTGCCGTTCTTGCCTTTTTCCAGCCAGAAGTTGCACACTTTTCTTGGCTATGACGATGATATTATGGGACGCCAGTTCGTGGAGAAGTACAAAGAGACGGAGCGGGAGCATTTGGCGTTGCGGTACGACGGTAGCGCTTTGGCTGAGCGCTGGGAACCGACAACGCTGGCCCCGGGGCAGCCGTTGCGCAAACCGGCACCGCTTTTCGTCAAACTGGATGAGAGTATTGCTGAGGCAGAAACCGCTCGTATGTTGGCGCATTTGGGTTAATTTTTGTGCCACGTGGAGGCACAGAAGGCTACAGAGCCATTGGTGGCTTCGTGTTGTTACGGAAGGAGAAAGATCTTGGGTTCACCGAGGACGAAAGTTGAAGTAAAAGGCGCTGAAGCGCGCCATTACGATTTATTGATGGATCTCATCATGCTGGGGCGTTACCAACATTTCATGGAAATGGCCATTGCCGCGATGAACATTCAACCGGGGGATGCAGTACTAGACCTGGGTTCCGGCACGGGCCGTAACCTGTGCATGATGGAAAAGTACGCCGGGCCGGAAGGCCGGCTGGTCGGCTTGGACATTGGCCAAGAGATGATGGCGCAGGCTCGGACGCGATGCGGCCAAATGCCGCACGTCGAATTGATGTTCCAGCGTATCGAGGAACCACTACCTTTCACCGAGGAATTCGACCAGGCGTTCATTTCTTTCGTGTTGCACGGCTTCGAAGATGAAGACAAAGAAAGAATCATCGCTAATGTGCAAAAAGCGTTGAAGCCCGGCGGCGTGTTTTGGATATTGGACTATAACGAGTTCGACCTGAGCCACAAGCCGTTCTTCGTGAAATTTGCTTTTACCAAAGTGGAATGCCCTTTGGCGGCGGAATTTGTGGCTTTGGATATTCGGAAAGTGTTGGGTCGTCACGGGTTCGGTGATTTTCAACAAAAGCTTTTTGCCTGGAAATATGTTCGTTTGTTGGGCGCGCGTAAAGTGTCGGCTGGACCTGGTGCCGGCAGTTTTGGAAGTTGAAATATGACTATGTACGATATTTCTATGCCTATCGAGGAAGGCATGCCTGTCTGGCCTGGTGATCCAGCCGTGCAAGTTAAGTTGCTTAGCTCAGTGGATGCCGGCGATGAGGCGACAGTGCGGCTTTTGCGGATGAGCACGCACACCGGCACGCATGTGGACGCGCCGGCCCACTACCTCAGCGGCGGTTCTACGGTGGATCAGCTGCCGGTGGATCGTTGCCTCGGCCTGGCGACGGTCGTGCCGCTCATCGACGCACAGCAGATCGACGCGGAGGACCTGGCGGCGGCACTGCAGCCGCGGCCGGGGATGCGCGTGCTTTTGCGCACGCGCATCTGCGAGTTCCCCGGGACGAACCCGCCCGACTTCATGGACTACGCGCCGCTGACCCTGGCAGCCGCGGACTGGCTGGTGGCGCACCAGATCGCTCTGGTGGGGGTCGATACGGCGTCAGTGGAAGCGTTAGCCGGCGACGGGGAGGTGCACCGGCGGCTGCTGAGCGCCGGCATCGTCATCGTGGAGAATCTGCGCCTGGAAGAAGTGCCGCCGGGGGAGTACGAGCTAACCTGCCTGCCGCTGCGGATTCAGGACGGGGACGGTGCGCCGGCCCGGGCGATTCTGCGCACGCCGTGAGCCGGCAGCCGCGAGCCGCGACCGAAAGGCGAGACAGACGACAGCCGCCAGTGACGTTTGGAGGAGAGGCCTCGCCCGCCGGCGCTGCCCGGACCTAAAGACCCGGGCTACATTTTGGTAAGCCCCGTGAACGGGGCTGCGGGAAGCCGGCGAAAGATGTTTCGCTCCTACGTATCAGGATTAACGACTGTTTTCATCCGCTGCTCGGCGCCGTGGGCCCATGCCGACTCATTAACACAATTGTTCTATCTCGAAATATTGTGCAGCGAATGTACAGAGCAATCGGGATATTTCCTTTTTGCTCGATATGAAAACAATCATTATAATCGCTTCGAAGTCAGGTCCGCAGCGTTGTTTTCATCCATTTTTCTTGGCGTTGTTGGTTTAGAACCGTCTTTTTGACCAAACTTATTGGCTTCATCACAAAATAAACGTGTTGGTGAAGGAGAATGTGTAGTGGGAAGTAAAAAGAAGACCATACTCATATCGACCGTTATTTTAATCCTCATGCTGCTCAGTGCTTTAATTATCAAAATTCCTCTGCCTGAGATCTCCATGGTTCCTGAGCCTGTATTCAGTATTGGCGGGCTATCTATTACAAATAGTTTCATTGCTATGCTCTTGGGCGATCTTTTCATTTTCCTGTTGGTTTGGGTGGGGACTAAGAAGATGGAACTGGTGCCTCGCGGCGCCCAGAATTTTGTGGAAATGATTGTGGCCGGCGCTTATGATTTTGCTGAGGATGTCGCCGGTAAAGAAAATGCCCGCAAATATTTCCCGTTGGTCATGTCCATCTTCCTCTTCGTGCTGGTATCGAACTGGATAGAACTTCTTCCTGGTGTTGATACCATCGGCGTGATCCACAAGATAGGTGAAGGCCATGGCTACGCCGTTTCATCGTTTCTCGGCTTGCAGAATTTGGTGGCTGCGAAAGGTCCGTATCAATTAGCGGCTTTCGCTCGTACCCCCAGCACCGATTTGAATTTGACTGTTGGCTTAGCTTTGATCTCTGTCATTTATACGCAGATTGCCGGCATACAAGTGAAAGGCCTTGGCTATTTTAAACGTTTTATCGATCTCTCTAACCCTCTGAACTTCTTTGTTGGCTTGTTAGAGATCGTGAGTGAAACGGCTAAGATTATTTCGTTCTCCTTCCGACTCTTTGGCAACCTTTTCGCCGGTACCGTTTTGCTCTTTGTGATGACTTTTTTGGTGCCGCTGTTCTTGGTCTTGCCTTTTTACGGACTGGAAGTCTTCGTCGGTTTTATCCAGGCCTTTGTCTTTGCTATTCTTACGTTGATTTTCTTGGTTTTGGCTGTAAGTCACCATGGCGAGGAAAAAAGTGAGAGCAGCGAAAGCAATGAAAGCATGCCTGGAGAATTAGTGAATTCTTAAATATAAGCATGACTCGGTTAAATTATTTAATTTAAGGAGGAAAACTTCACATGGATCTTACGCATCTCAATTTGATTGGAGCTGGATTAGCAATTGGCTTAGGTGCTATTGGCCCTGGTATTGGCATTGGTCTTGTCGTGATGGGTGCAGTACAAGCCATGGGACGCAATCCGGAAGCAGCCGGCGAAATTCGCACGAATATGATTGTTGGTATCGCCTTTGCCGAAGCTGTCTCCATTTACGCTTTGGTTGTTGCTTTGCTGCTCTTGTTCGTGTTTTAGAGATCGTCGTCCGTTCGTATCACTCAAACGCGTTGAAAACGACGAGGAGGTGTCTACGTGGGTAAATTAGGGATCAATGGCTCCCTTTTGTTAATGCAAATCATCCACTTTGGGCTTTTGCTTTGGCTATTGAATTACTTCTTGTACAAGCCGGTTTTGTCTATGCTGGAAAAGCGCCGGACGCATATCGAGGAAGCATTAGCTTCTGCCGCACAAGCGCGCACGGAAGCGGAGAAACAAAAAGCTGAATTCGAGGCTAAATTAGAAACGGAACGCCGCGAAGCACAAGCGCGTATTGCCGAAGCTACGCGTAGCAGTGAAAAAGTGCGTGAGGAGATTTTAGCTAAGGCCAAAACCGAGGCGGAGGAGATCAAGGCACAGGCGCTGGCTGAGGCGGAAAAAGAGAAGGCGCGTGTTCTGCGTTCAGTTCGTAAGGAGATTGCCGAGTTAGCTTTGTTAGCGGCACAACAAGTAGTCGGCGAATCTATGAGCTCTGAAAGGCAGCAGGCTCTGGTCGATGAGTTCCTGGCGGGTGAATTAAAGTGAGCGGAAAAGAAAAAGAGCTGATAAGTGCTTATGCTAAGGCTTTTTACGAGGGACTGGTGGAACAAGCGGTTAACGGCCTGTCGACAGCGGCCTCCCGCCTGCAAGCGGATAGCCAGTTAGCTTTGGCGCTCTCCGAGCCCGACAAGGATTTAGCGGCTTTGCAGCCCCTTTTGCAGAAGTTATTGCCGGAAGATGCCGGGCCAGCGGTGACGAACTTGGTTTCCCTCCTGGCTTCCAAGCGTCAATTGGATCTCTTGGCGCCAATCGGTAAGGAAGTCAAGCGGCTTGCTTTTGTGCAAGGGGAACAGCCTGTGTTGGTAGAAGTTACCTCGGCAGTTTCTCTATCGGATCAGGCGTGTAGCGATCTCGAGGCCAAGTTGCGTGATGTGTTTGGCCGTGGATTGCAGTTCCATTACCAAGTCGACAAATCGCTTATTGGTGGCCTGGTAGTGCGTGTAGGCGATAAATTGATTGACCATAGCGTGGCCGGGCGTCTGCGCTCCTTGCAAGAAGAATTGCAAGCAGTTGTTGCGTAAGTTGGGGGTAACTGTTAGTTGCCCGTGATGGGATGCCACCGCGTTGAGGAATAATTTTTGTAAGGAGAATAGCGTATATGGCCGTACAAATAGATGAGCTTACCGAACAGCTTAAACGGCAAATTATGCATTTTGAACCAACGGCTCGCATGGTGGACGTGGGGACGGTGCTATCTATCGGTGACGGCATCGCTCGCATCAGCGGTCTTACTAATGCTATGGTGAGTGAGCTGGTTCAATTTCCCAATGGAACTTATGGCATTGTTTTTAACTTAGAAGAAGATAGTGTTGGCATTATTATTTTAGGTGACTACGAGACGATCGAGGAAGGCGATATTGTACACGGCACCGGCCGGATCGTCTCGGTTCCCGTTGGCGATGCCGTGATTGGTCGTGTGGTCAATGCTGTCGGTCAGCCTATTGACGGCAAAGGTCCTTTGGAAACAGACAAATATCGCAACATCGAACGCATTGCGCCGAACGTGGTCGTGCGTAAGTCGGTGGATACGCCCGTGCAGACTGGCCTGAAATCAATTGATGCCATGATTCCCATCGGTCGCGGCCAGCGTGAGCTGATTATTGGCGACCGCCAGACCGGTAAGACGGCTATTGCCATCGATACCATTATTAACCAAAAGGGTAAAGACCTTATTTGTGTTTACGTTGCCATTGGGCAGAAACGCTCTTCGGTAGCCCAAGTGGTAGCCACGTTGGATAAATACGGCGCTATGGAACATACCGTCGTGGTAGCTGCGACGGCTTCTGAACCGGCAGCGTTACAATATGTGGCGCCATATGCCGGCTGTGCCATCGGCGAAGAATTCATGGAGCAAGGGAAAGACGCGCTGATTGTTTACGACGATCTGAGCAAGCACGCCCAGGCTTATCGCCAGGTCTCGCTTTTGCTCCGTCGTCCCCCCGGGCGCGAGGCGTATCCCGGCGACGTTTTTTATTTACATTCCCGCCTTTTGGAGCGCGCCGCGAAATTAGCCCCGGAGTACGGTGGCGGTTCGCTGACGGCATTGCCCATCATTGAGACGCAAGCGGGTGACGTTTCGGCTTACATTCCCACCAATGTGATTTCTATTACGGATGGCCAGATTTACTTAGAAAGTGATCTGTTCTACGCGGGCATCCGCCCGGCTGTCAATGCCGGCCTTTCGGTTTCTCGTGTCGGCGGTGCTGCGCAGACCAAAGCGATGAAACAGGTGGCCGGCCGCATGCGTTTGGACCTGGCCCAGTACCGCGAATTGGCTGCCTTTGCCCAATTTGGTTCCGATGTGGATAAAGCCACGCAACGCCGTTTGGACTTAGGGCGTCGCATTACGGAAGTTCTAAAGCAGCCGCAATATTCCCCGGTGCCGCTGGCGCATCAGGTGATGGTCATTTATGCTGCTACCAATGGCTTCTTAGATCATGTGCCAGTGGATAAGGTTTCTGCTTGGGAAGCTTCCTTTACCAAGTGGGTCGACGCACAATATGCAGATTTGGTGCAAACTATTTCTGTTGGCAAGAAAATGGATGCTAAGACCATTGCTGCTTTGCGCGCTGCTTTGGACGATTTCAATAAGTCGTTTAGTGCAGCCTGAGTCAATGTACGATCCGTAAAGCATATGGTGCAATACTGTTGTTCAGAATGAGGCAGAACGTTGGCTAACGATCGTGAGATTAAACGACATATCAAAAGCGTAAAAAATATCGGGCAAGTGACCCGGGCTATGGAGGCCGTATCAGCTTCCAAGATGCGCCGGGCGCAGCAACAATTGCGCGCCGCGCGGCCGTATGCCGAGAAAGCGCGTGAGGTGCTTAATTTCTTAGCTTTCTTGCCACGCGAGGGCCAACCATTGCATCCCCTCTTAGCGACCCGGCCGGTGTCACGGATAGCTGTGATCCTAATTACCGCTGATCGTGGGTTGGCTGGCGGATTCAACAGTCATGTTATCCGTAAAGTAGCTCGATTTATTAGGGGGCAAGAGAAACCGGTCGAGGTTGTGACCATTGGCAGGAAAGGACGCGATTTTTCGCTGCGTTTTGGGTTGCACATACGGGCGACTTTTGCCGGCGTGGGTGATAAAGTGACGGCGGTGGATGCGGGACCTGTGGCCCGTCTGTTGATGGAAGACTTTGTTACCGGTCATTTTGACGCTGTTTATCTGTGTTATACAGATTTCGTCAACACGGCGAAACAGACGCCAGTGTTGCAGCCTTTGCTGCCCATCAAAGTGGTAAAACCAGAAGTGAAGTGGTCGCCGGATTATATTTTCGAGCCGGATCCCCAAACAATTTTGGATGATGTGCTCTATCGGTTCTTGGAGTGGCAGGTTTTGGCGGCTATGTACGAATCGATAGCTAGTGAACATTCGGCCCGTATGGTTGCTATGCACACGGCAACGGATGCAGCGTCGGATCTACAAGCTGCATTGACGCTTTCATTCAACAAAGCGCGTCAAGAGCGCATTACAAGGGAAATATTAGATATCGCCGGCGGTGCAAACGCCCTGGCGTAGCGAATAGTTCGGCTAAGGGGACAATACTTGTGCAGCTATTCGTAGGGAGGATGCAATGGCACAATCTGTAGGAAGAATTGTTCAGGTTCTTGGGCCTGTGGTTGACGTTGAGTATCCGGATGGGGTCTTGCCTGATATTTTTAATGCTGTGAATATCCCTCTTGAAGGTGGTAATTCATTAGTTTGTGAAGTGCAACAGCAATTAGGTAATAATCGTGTACGGACTGTGGCTATGTCTTCGACGGACGGTTTGCGCCGTGGCATGAAGGCGATAAATACCGGCGCACCGATTAAAGTCCCCGTGGGCGATGAAACGTTGGGACGGATTTTTGATGTGACCGGCCAGCCGATTGATAGTGACGAGCCGGTCAATGCGAAAGATGCCCGTCCTATTCATCGCGCCGCGCCGGCATTTGTGGATCAATCCACAGCTACAGAGGTCTTCGAGACTGGCCTGAAGGTTATTGATCTCATTGCCCCGTTTACGAAAGGCGGTAAAACGGGCATTTTCGGCGGCGCCGGGGTCGGCAAGACGGTTATCATCATGGAGCTGATCCGTAACATCGCGGCTGTTCATAAAGGGTTCTCTGTTTTTGCCGGCGTGGGCGAGCGCAGCCGTGAGGGGAATGATCTCTGGAACGAAATGAAAGAATCGGGGGTGTTGCCCAGCACCGTGATGGTTTTCGGCCAGATGAACGAGCCGCCCGGCGCACGTTTGCGTGTCGGCCTGACCGGCGTTACTATGGCGGAGTATTTCCGTGACCAGGGACGGGATGTGTTGCTCTTTATCGACAACATTTTCCGTTTCGTGCAGGCCGGCTCTGAGGTCTCTTCGTTGTTGGGTCGCATGCCCTCAGCTGTGGGTTACCAGCCGACTTTAGGAACGGATATGGGGGAGTTGGAAGAACGCATCACGTCGACGAAGCGCGGGTCTATTACTTCCATGCAGGCGGTTTACGTGCCCGCCGATGATTATACCGATCCGGCGCCGGCTACCGTGTTCGCCCATTTAGACGCAACTATTTCTCTGGAACGCTCCATTGCCGAGCAGGGTTTGTACCCGGCGGTGGATCCGTTGGCGTCCACCAGCCGTATCTTGGATCCGCAGGTCGTTGGCGAGGAGCATTATCAAGTGACCCGCGGCGTACAAAAGACTTTGCAGCGCTACAAAGAGCTCCAGGATATTATTGCCATTCTCGGCGTGGAAGAATTGAGCGAAGACGATAAAGTCATTGTGGCTCGGGCTCGTAAGATGCAGCGTTTCTTCTCGCAGCCGATGTTTGTAGCTGAGCAGTTTACCGGGCGGGAGGGTAAATATGTCAAGATCGGCGAAACGGTGCGCGGCTTCAAGATGATTTTGGATGGTAAGCTGGATAATGTGCCGGAAGAGGCTTTCTATATGCAAGGTTCTGTCGATGATGTTTTACAAGCTGCGGAGAAGTTGAAGGAAACGGCGTAAGCAGCCGTTGAATTGGGCTGCGTTCTTTGTGGGTGGTTGATTTTCTACCTGGCGGTTGGTTCACTTGTGGGTTAAACCTGTTATAACATAAAGGCAGAGTTAGATGGCAGCAACAATTCGTTGCGAGATCGTATCTCCAGAGCGGTTAGTATTTAGCGAAGACGTTCTCAGTGTTACGTTGCCCGGCGTGAGTGGTTTGATGACGGTTTTGCCGCGGCATGCACCGTTGATGACGATTCTTAATATTGGTGAGATTGTCGTGAAGCGGATCGACGGCGACGCGGTGTTTTTTGCCGTCGGTGGTGGCTTTGTCGAGGTGCGCCCGGATATGGTTGTCATTCTTGCTGATACAGCGGAACGTTCGGATGAAATTGATATTGAGCGGGCGGAACAGGCTCGGCAGCGCGCTGAAAGTTTGTTGAAGCGCAGGTTGCCGGCTACGGAACGGGCTCCGCTGGAATTGGCGCTGCGCCGCTCTCACTTGCGCTTGAAAGTGGCCCGGCGGCGGGCTGGCAGAGCGCCCCGGCCCATTCGGAGCGTCGTTTCACCGGAGGAGTCGGAACGAGAATAGAACGGTTTATCTGAAAATAGAGATTGACGGAGCGCTCCTGATATTATGGATGTCAGGAGCGCTCTTCTGTTATCGAGCTGGATTGGAGGTTATCTTTTTGTAGCTAATGTTTAGATTGAATGCCCCGGCTGAACAGATTGACCGCAAGGGACAAGTCTTGCATTGGCCGTTGCAACTTGAACTTTCCGCCTTGACGAGGTGTCCTTGCCAAGCCAGAATGTTCATCATGGTGACGACTTCCTCGCTTGGAACGCCAATAGTTGCTGCGATTTCAGCAGTTGTCAGATTATGGCCGCTGGAAGATGTTTTATCTAAGAATCGCTTTAACTCAAGCAAATTCATGTTCTTTTTTCCTAACCTGGACAAGCCAGAACTAAAAGCTCGACGCGAAGCCGCTGAGGCGCAGAGATTTTTTTCATAATTTTGCGGCTGGGCGTTAAATGTTTTTTGCTTCTGCGTCTTTTTCGTCTCTTGCGTCTCAGCGACAAATCTTTGCTCAGGATACAAGAATTTCGTTGGTAAGTTATTAATGATGCGCTTAGGAATCGACAAGACCTAAGCGCATCATGTTTGTTTAGCCAAGACCCAATAACCTTCCGCCTTGATACACCAGGATAGCAAGAACCCAGGCGACAGTCATATTCAGCCCGACAGAGAATGCTGCCCATTGCCAGCCAAATTCCTGTGCCTGTGCGGCGACTGTTGCCACGCACGGCACATAGAGAAGTACGAAGATCAGAAAAGCGAACGCTGCCAGCGGCGTAAAGGCATTCTGGAGTGCCCTGCTCAGTGCTGTTTGCCTGTCTTCATTTTCTTTAGCGGGGAAAATAGTAATGCCGGGCGTGAACACTTCCAGTAGTTCCTTGGTTGCCGACACGGTTGCATCGCCGAACCCGACTACTATATCCCGCACATCCTGCAGAAATGTGGTCGGTTCTGATGGTCCTCCTGCCGCCCCCTCGCCCACATAAACCTGGGCCATGGTGGAGACGACAACTTCTTTAGCGATGAACCCTGCGATCAGGGATCCAGAAGCTTCCCATTTACCAAATCCCGCTGGGGCGAAAACAGGAGCGATGGCGTCACTGACCTGCCCGAAATAACTATTGTGTGGATTCTCTACACCCCACGGCATGCTCAAAAGAAACCAGATCACCACAGTTACGGCCACAATAACAGTGCCTGCCTTGCGCACGAAGCCAGAAGTGTGTTCCCACATGTGAATGATCAAACCTTTGAAAGTAGGCATTCGGTACGGAGGTAGCTCCATGACGAATGCACCTCGCTCTGTGTTCTTAAAAACGGTGCGAGAGAGAATGAGCCCTACTACAATGGCCACCAGGACGCCGATGACATACATGCCCCAAATTACAGTTCCTGCATGCGAGGGGAAGAAAGCCATGCCGAACAAGATGTACACCGGCAAGCGCGCCGAACAGGACATAAACGGAATGAGTAGCCCCGTCAAGGTTCGGGCAGAACGGTTTTCAATGGTGCGGGTGGCATATATCCCCGGAACGTTGCAACCAAAACTAAGAATCATTGGAATGAATGACTTGCCGTGTAGTCCTAAAGCGCTCATTGATTTGTCCATGACGAACGCCGCCCGTGCCAGGTAGCCGCTGTCTTCTAAAAAGGCCAGGGAGAAGTACATCACTAACAGCCCCGGGACGAAGACTAGCACGCCGCCCACACCAGCAATGATGCCGTCGGTGAGCAGCGAGGTAAACCATTTTGGGGAGCCTGCGGCGTTCAAAAGGAAAACGGTCCAGTTCGTAATGGGACCGCTAAAGAGGCCATCCACCCAGTCCAGGTAGGGAGCGGAAACGTTCTGTACTAAGTTGAATACGAGGTACATAAGGGCCAGGAAAATCGGAATACCCAGCCATTTGTTAGTGGTCACCTTGTCAATCTTGTCCGAAGTGGTCAATCGTTGTTCGATGGAACGCTTCAACGCTGATGTTACCACACCATGCACGAAACCATAGCGTCCATCGGCAATCGCTACATCCAGATCATCCCCGTAAATCCGGTGTAGTTTCTCATGACTTTGGGAGGATGCATCAAGAAGATGTTTTGTGCCGGGCGTCTGTTTTACTTCATTGACCAGGTCCTGCTCTCCCTCAATAAGCCTCACAGCCAGCCAGCGCGGTTGATAGATATTTGTCAGCTCGGGGATCTCCGCAATCGCCGCGCTGAGCGTGTCGATCTCTTTTTCGATGTCCTGATCGTACTCAACCGAATGCGAAGAAGGCGTAGCGCCTTTCTCCACGAATGCCACGACTTTTTCTTTGAGCTGATTCAGACCAATTCCTTTGCTGGCTACTGTTCTGACAACGGGGACATCGCCTAGAAATTCGGAAAGTTTTCCTTCGTCAATCTTGTATCCTCTACTCTCCGCTACATCTGACATATTCATGACCAGGATAAGCGGTGTGCCCGTTTCTAAAATCTGGGCTGTTAGATACAGGTTGCGCTCGAGATTGGCCGCATCTACCACGTTGATCACTAAATCCGGCTTTTCTTTGACGATGAAATCCCGCGCGATTTGCTCTTCGGGAGAATACGCCGAAAGACTGTAAGTGCCGGGAAGATCAGTGATCTTGACTTCGCCCCCTTTATACTTGAATATGCCTTCTTTCTTTTCAACTGTCTTTCCCGGCCAATTGCCAACATGTTGGCGAGAACCGGTCAGGGCATTGAAGATGGTGCTCTTGCCGGCGTTGGGATTGCCGGCCAGCGCGATATAGACAGCATTCTTATTCATGCAATAGCCTCCTGTTAATTATAATGACTGTTTTGATGGAGAAGTCTCTTGATGGATAGGCGTCACAATTAGCTTGTGAGCCATGCCACGGCCAAGCGCCAGACGTGAATCACGAACGGCAACCAGGATTGGGCCACCAGCATCTTGCACCACGGTGATTTCAATCCCAGGGGTAAGGCCAAGCTCTGCCAATCGATGAGAGAGTTTTTGACCTGAGCGAATATCTACAAGTCGCACCTGGACCCCAACGGGAACCATGGTGAGAGGCATTAAAGTATCACCCCTCATCTTCCGCCTCGACGATAACTTGTTCAGCTTCTTTTTTACGTAAAGAAAGGTGGTAGCCTTTCACTGTAAATTCCACCGGATCACCCATGGGCGCGACGCGCTCTAATGTGATGATGGCGCCGCTGACAAGGCCCATGTCCAGCAATCGTCTTTTCAACGCACCTTGGGCGTTGATTTTCACTACAATACCTCTCTTTCCTTGAGGTAGTTCGCTCAGTGGAATTTGTTTAGTTGACATAGGATCTTTCTCCTCCTTGAAAGTTGTCGATGTTGCTAATTCGGAACTTTTTGGTTCTTCTATGGCAATCTTGTCTGCAATTGCGCCGGCCAAGGTGATCTGCCTATCTTTGGTTTGCAATAGCAAGGTTCCGCCTTCCGACACGGCAAGCACCGTGACCTCGGCGTTCGGTCGTATTCCTTGCCCCGATAGAAAAGCTCTGACCGCTGGCTCGGCATCAATACGAACGACCTTACTGCCTTGGCCTGCTGCCAGTGCGCTAAGGCGGGCTGTTACGGAGATGGCGGCTTCAGTCTGCGGCGTAGGAATTAGCTTTCCTAACGGACTTATAGTGGGATAACCAAGAAATTCCGATAGCCGTTCCGCAACATCGTCCGGCGTGATGTGCTCCAGGCGGCATGAGAAAGCATCGGCATCAGCAAGGGACATGTTGAGTTTCTCCACCAGGAATACTTGCCACAGCCGCCTTTTTCTCAGCACTTGTCTTGCCTGCTCCCAGCCTTTGGCCTTGAGGTTGACGCCTTTATAAGGCTTGTACTCTGCAAGTCCTTTCTCCGCGATTTTCCGGATCATTTGGTGCACGGAAACCGGCTGTACAGATAGCGCCTTGGCAAGCTGAGAAAGAGATATGGTGCTGTCCCCACTCGCTTCAGACAATTGTGCTATCGTGATCAAATACATCTCCAGACTCTCACTCATGCGTATTCCTCCTTTTCTTTGTTGGTGCATGTTCAAAATTACTCTAATCTGAACGAGATAGAATCAACAAGCTCACTCAGCGTCGCAGCGCGGCAGAATTTGTCTGTATCACTGCGAGGAGCAGCGCAACGACTGCATGATCTCCTTTTTGGTCAGCAGTCTCCAAAGTTACCAAGGAAGCGCTTGCTATGATCTCGGCTTGCCTCGTAATGACTTATCTTCATTAATATTCTCACCCAACGGTCAACGGTCTTAGCTTCTCTGTGCCTCTGTGCTAATTTCTTGTTCAATGTACAAGAATCTTATTGAAAAGAGACTTGCGCCGCTTGATATTAGGTTTGATTAATGATTTATTATGGCAACACTAATCTTTTATGGACGGAAGTGTATCCAGTTTGGTTAACCGTGTCAAATTTTGGTCTCTTGCGTTAAGCTATGAGGTGGTTACAGAAAAAGAGGGTACGGAGCCAATTATCATGAGCATGAAATGCCTAACCCGGGCAAACCGGAGTTGGAAAGATCAACGCAGGGGTGCAGATGACTTCAAGGTAGCCGGAATGGACCTGCGGCTTGCCTGTGCGGGCACGCAGACAGGCACACCACAGCGGATGGAAATCTCTTCCCCTGCTCTCCTATCGGTCGATGGCGCTTCGCAGGGCGGTGTGGGAAGCGGCCGAGGGGCTGTCCGGCCGGCTTGTCAAATCGCGGCACTGGGCGGAGTCAGATGTGCCCTGGTGGGTAAGGGCGGAAAGGAAAGCGATCTGAATCTACTTAGAAAAGATAATTTTCACTTTGTCATCCCCCAACTTCGTCACCCTAAGGTCTTCTTTAAAGTATCTACCTACTCCCTTGATAAGGCCAACCATAAAATCAATTAACCCTCTCCTGGACTTGTAGGTCATAACCAAGGTGCTATCGTCCGTCCAGTTGTATTCAAATCTAGGTGGATGAGCATTAGGAATGTTTTTAGTGACAGTTTCGTGAATATAGTTCATCTTCAGTATGAATTCTTTAGCTGTATTCGCGTTCCGATAATAAGCTTTGTAAATTTTAGGTGCGTACTCGTTTATCCAATAGTCCCCAAACATATTGGCTATTTGTTGTAAAGACAGACCAAGAACCTGGCATACAGAATTTACGACTTTTAAGACGTCCTCATCTGGAACGTCTGCCGTTGCCAGGAATGATGTGTAGCGAGGTAATCCTGCTGCCTCAAGACTGTTTTCCCATTTCTCTTTCCCAAATTTGCTCTTAACGAGATCTCCCAGGCATGAAGGAATAACGCCTTTCACGATGAACCTCCTTGAATTTTGTTTCTTCAAAACAGCTCGGCGCACATGGGCCGTCAACGGACTTTGAACTCACTAAGGAAATTCTGTCCCCAAGTTTCTTGCTCTTCACGGTGCACGTCTATGTGTCTTTGACAAGTATACAGCATGAGGGTATACCTGTCAATAGAATTTTCACAAATGTAGCAGTGATTTTTCTGAAAAACTCTTTGCCGCCGCGACACCAAGCGCCCGGAGAGGGAGATGGTCGAGTTGTAGCAGGCGTTGGCCTTTGAAATCTTTGCTTCTTCTCAGCGTTCTCAGCAATTATTGCGGTTCGATATCTTTTTTAGGGGACGTTTAAATGTCTTATTGTCCAAAGGGCCTTGGCAGCGTAATCTTTTGTTGGGCAACGCAAAAGGGTTATGCTATAATAGAGATGACTGGTAAGTGGTCTGACCTGAATAATAAGAAACCAGTAAAATTGAGGGGGCGACACGAGCCTTTGGCCTGGCTGTGCGGGCACGCAGACAGGCATACCACAGCAGATGAAAACGAAGCGACTGGCGTCGAGCCTTTAGGCGGCTTGGCAGCGTCAACACCGGCTAAAGCCTCGACTCCGGTGCGGCGGCGGGGTACGTCAAGGTAGCGGTCCGCTGCCAAGTGGCTACGCAACACTAGCCCCCTTTCAGGGGGCTTCTTGGCGACGTAGCACGGGGATTTGACCCCCTGTGTGCTCGGGCGGAGAACGACGTCGATCAGAAGTTCAACTTCTTGAAGAAGTTGAACTTCTAAAAGGGGATTGTTTTTTATCTGCGTGCGCAGCCAGCGTTAATCTGCGTCCTATTTTATTTTCAAGGGAGTTATCATGAGCCTGCGGCACACCACAGCGGATGAAAATCTACGGCTGGCGTCAAGCCTTTAGGTGGGTTGGTGGGTCTACCAC
>WFQU01000084.1 GCA_015486845.1 Anaerolineae bacterium
CCGGCGATTAGAAATCGCTGCCACAACTGCGAAACCTGCCTGCGCAGGTTACAAGCTAATCGCCGTAGGGCGATTTTGCAGAGGTTGCCGTGACTTTTAGTTACTGGGCCGAGTCGTTACCCCTGGCTAAGATAGAATCCCTTTAAGAAGTTCAACTTCTCGCAGAAGTTGAACTTCTAATCGACGGCGTTCTCCGCCTGAGCGCACGGGGATTTGACCCCCGTGCTACGTAAATGATAAGCCCCTTAGAAAGGGGCTGGTGTTAAGCAGCCTCTTGGCAGAGGACGTTACCTTGACACGCCCCGCCGTCGCGCCGGCATCGAGGCTTTAGCCGGTGGTAGACTCACCAACCCGCCTAAAGGCTGCCTCGCCCGGCGATTAGAAATCGCTGCTACAACTGCGAAACCTGCCTGCGCAGGTTACAAGCTAATCGCTGTAGGGCGATTTTGCAGAGGTTGCCGTGACTTTTAGTTACTGGGCCCATCTGCCGTCATCAACTAACCCCATTCCTATCCCCGTAGCATGACTTCTCAAGCCTGCGATCCCCAATCTTGTCAAGAGATTTTCATTCGCTGTGGTGCGCCTGTCTGCGTGCCCGCACAGGCAGGCCGTCGGCTCATGCTGATTCCTTTATCTTCCGATAGAGCCAGGCGAGAACCACAGCGCGGCAAAAAGCAGCCTTAGCCGAAACTGCCACCCCCGCCGCCACCGCCGCCGCCGGAGAAGCCGCCGCCAAAACCTCCGCTGGAGAATCCACCACCAGAATCAGAAGCCGGCTTGCTGGTTAACGTTTTCGATGCTTCACTGAGCATGTTACCCAAGCCGGCGCTCATGGCCGATAGCCCGCCACCTAATCCGCTGGACATGTCGCTGAGGGAGGGGCGCGCTCCACCCTCCGATTCAACTCCGCCGGCCGGTGCCATAGAAGCATGACCGGCATGTTGTTTGCCACTGCCCCATGTGCTACCTTGACCGTAGCCGTACCAGGGCAGGGGCTGATACCAAACTGGCATGGGGGCATCGACACGCTCGAACAGTTTGATCCATTTTCGCGAGAGGCCAAAAGCGATGGTGTACGGCAAATAATGTTCGAAGACCTCCGCACCTTTTTTGACGTCCGTGTACTTCTTTAGGTTTCGTAGATAGCGCTCGAAGGCTTGCCACCGCTTGGCTGCTTCGGCGCCTTTTTTCGTTTTCCGGGGCATGAAACTCGGTATGATGAAAAACGGTATGCTGCCGAGGATGAGCCCGGCGCCGGGGCAATACCCTAAATCGCTGAGGGCGCTGAACAATCCGGGTAGGAAAAACAATGCCGCTATGCCGACGCCAAAGATAAGTGACGCCAACAGCGTGTACGATTGTCGCACTTTTGCCGGCGATTTCGGGAATAATCCCGCCTCGACGGCTTCCTGGTATATCGCTTCTTGTATGCTGGGTATTTCTTTGTAGAAACGATTCTTCAAGTCTGACAGTTGCTGACTTTCACCTGCCTCCAATGAATCGAAAAACGCTTCTAATACTTTGCGCTCGTAGGGACGCAGTTTAGAAAAATCGGCGTCGTTGAGCGTGTATTGGAAATCAGTGACCTTGCCGGATTTCTCTTTGTCAATTTCTTGAATGGTGAGGAAGCCGCGTCGGGCTAAATCCACTACCGTGGCTAAAATGTCCTCCATGTCCGCTTTTTCATCCACCAAAGTGCCGACGATACCAGGCGGCAGGTCAGAAGGAGGCTCCGGCAAATAGTCGGCAAAGACTTCTGTCGGGGCATCACGTCCTTTTGTAAACCAGGTGATGTAGGCTAACAAAGCACCGCCGACGGAGAAAAGTATTCCTAAAGCCAATAAAAGGAGGCTGAGTACCGGACCCCATTTTTGACGCAGTGCGATCTTTTTAGCGTATGCTTTTTCTGCCTGGTCGGCGGATACTTGCCAGGGTGCCGGGGAACCGGCTATAAGGCCATGTGGCCAGGCGACTTCCACTTCCATGGTCTGACCGCTCTCTAACGGCTTGGGGAGTTCGTATTGCACAACGTTCGGAGCGATCTGCTGGCCGATGTCCGCCGTTGTGCCGGTCTGATAGCCGCTGCCTTTATAGAGGTAAGCCGTGAATTTCGACACCTGCACATTTTTGGGCAACGTGACGGTTACCGTGCTATGTCTGATGGGCGCCGGCCGGTCGGGGAAAAGCGCTTTCCACCAAAGCTGGTCCCCTTCATCATAATAGCGCAACCCGCCATGGACTGTGTAGCCGATGGTGAAAGTGCGCGCTTCGTTTTCAGCAGCCGGGTAGTACCATTTGATGACTAAATCGCCATCGGAGTGGGTCGTTTGGAAAGTATACGGCGCTCCGCTGCCGCTATTCTGATAAACACGCCCCGGATCGCTTACTGTGATGTCAGTAATGTCAGTCAAACGCCCCATAGGAATATTACGCGTGCCATAATGGAATAAGCCGTGCGTGAAAACAATCCTGGCATTTTCTTCCACGCGAAATGTGCCATCCTGATTGACTTTAACATGGACGTCTAATCGATCCCAGTACAAGGTTTTTTCCTGCGCCGAGGCCGGAACGATCCAAATTAAGGCCATAACTAAGACTAATATTGAAAATATAAGGATTTGTCTTCTTCTCATCAGTGCTCCATTGTTTGTGATAAATCCATTAGCTGTATCTGTACCAGAGAAAGGAATTCATAGGTAATCTTTTTGTTGGACCGAACAATTATCAGTATAACATAAGAGAGTGCGTATAGCAAGGTAAATTCGACGATCGAGTAACAATGTCTGTATGTAGAGAAACTCCACAAATAAAAAACCTCCGCTATTTAGCGGAGGTGCATGAGCCGCACAGGACTCGAACCTGTAACCCACGGATTAAAAGTCCGTTGCTCTACCAAATTGAGCTAGCGGCCCGAACAACCGTTATTATAGCATGCTCGCTCTGAGCGAGTCAAAAAATAATGGAACGAAACAGGTGGGGGGAGAAGATACTATTGTAGCTTGTAGGCCACTATACGATACGACAAACAACGAAAGGACAGCATAAGTGAAAGGTTATTCACAACGATTCGAGGATGCTTTAGTTTTGGCTTCGGTGGAACATCGCGAGCAAGTGCGCAAGCAGACTAACACGCCCTATATCACACATTTATGTCATGTGGCACGGATATTGACGTTGTATGGCTTTGATGAGGATACGGCCATCGCCGGCCTGCTCCATGATATTGTGGAAGATCAGAATTATTCGCTGGGGAAAATCAGGGAACAATTTGGCGAAAAAGTGGCTTCTATTGTTGCCGCGCTCACAGAGCAAAAGCGAGATGCATTAGGTCAGAAGCGTGCCTGGGAATTGCGCAAAGGGGAAGGCATCGCCCAGGCAGAACAAGCTTCCCGCGACGCAGTAGCCGTTAAAATAGCCGATGCCTTACACAATGTCTCCACAATCATAGAGGACTGGCAACGAGAGGGTGTTAAAGTCTGGAATCGCTTCCATCGTGGACCGGAACAAACGGCCGCGTACTATCAACGCCTGGCCGAAATGGGCCAGCAACGCTTAGGGCAACATCCCCTGGTACAGGAATATGAAACCGTGGCCAGACGTCTGCTTGAATTAGTCCAGGCAATTAGGGAAAATTAGTGGTCGTCAAAAATTACTTTCCCCTTCATCAGAAGTTCAACTTCTCGTAGAGATTGAACTTCTGAACTTAGTTGTATCGCTTGACCGGCGGTATAATGAGCACCGGTACATCAGCGTGCGCTAATATCTCGTGAAAATTGCTACCGGTCAATATTCTATGCCACCGATGATGTCGATACATGCCAATTAGCAAGCAGGTTGCTCCAACTTCGTTGGTAGTATCGATCAATGTCCTCGCGACGGGCCCGCGACGCAGGAGGACTTGTCCGGCACTATTATGAGCAGCTAAGAAAGCTTTGGCTTCATTAGCAACCTCATGCCCCGAGACTGTGGGGCTATCCGCAATAATGACGGTTAGCGGAATATCCCATGCTCGAGCCATGTCCACGGCCCGCCGCAATACTTCTTGCGCATTGATGTTTCCGTCGTAGGCAACAGCCAGATGGGTGCAGTCGTGAGGGTAGGTAGTCACCACGAGGACCGGCCGACCGGTTTTGTGGCAGATTGCGTCGCCCCGCAAATGTGGAATCAGAGATTTTTGTGTAATCCCGGTATCCCCAAAAACAATCAGGTCAATCCTGGATGCCTCTTCTTTTAATACGTGATCCCAAGGGCTCTCTATGATTTCTGTTCGCACCGGAACACCTCGTTCTTGTCCTCGTCGGACCGCCTTTTCCAACACCTTTTTTCCCCAAAGGAGATAAGTTTGTCGCAATGTTTGGGCATTCGGCCCCGGTTCGATATCGAAGCTTTCGTCTTGCGGCAAATACGCGTGAGGGAGGCGGAGCAACGCCGGAATAATGACATATACGGCATGGATCGTTGCTTTATCGACTTTTTGGGCTATCAAGAACGATTGTCGTAACGCCCGCCACCCGTCTTCCGAGCCATCGATCAGTACAAGAATTTCTTGGAACGCTTTGTAAAGTTTTGTCATTGAATATTCCATACCCCATTGATATTATTGCCATTCTTTCGCGGTGTTGCTGACCGAAGTGTCATGCCATGTATCTCTGTTTTGTCATTCCACAGTCATTTTCCTGGCCGGGAAAAGTGCATCGGCATGCCTATTTTCGCCGCGAAGGACGCAATTCTGTCCCCCAAAGCGCTGTTCCCTTTGGGAATGGCCTCTTCGGCCAGGTGTAATTGCTCAGAAGCTATGGCATTTTGGCCGCGCGCCGCGAATAATTCGGCCAGCGCTAAGCGTTCGTCTATCCTCGCTCCGGGTTCATACAGCATTTGCACCATAACTTGCAGCATTCGGGACGTGTCGTTCCACACTAAGCCAGTGGGCGACTTCAGTTGCAGCACAACTACGTCTTTAAAGTCCTTTATCTCCGCTACTCGCTCTGCTTTGTCTATGTGAAGCACAGGGAGCAGCGGCGTTTGGTGCCAAATCACGCCCCAGACCTGTCCTGTAGCTTGCTTGTTAGCCGGCAGTCGAAAGGAAATGCCCGGCGCCGCTGCGATGGCATCCTCGCTGTCCGGCAGGTAGTAGCCCAACCCTTTTTGCACCCGGCGTGCGTCGCCGCCCCTGCCGTAGATAGTTCCATCGCCGATGATTACATCCCCCGGTACGCTCCGAGCAGCAATATACGCCGCTGCCCCCCGCCAATCTTCTTTCCGCTTCCCATAATAACGGCTATCGGCAGGAAAGAGAAAAACGAGCACCAAGAAAACGAGTGCGATGCTCTCAGTCGCGGTCAATGCAGGAAGCAATCTCCGGATCGAACCTTGTCCTCGCAACCGGAGTAACTCGAGCGACCACCAAAGCCCCGTCGCCATCAAAAGCAGCAACGGGCCGAGAACGGGAAGTAAATAGCGCGCAGCGAAGAAGTGGCTTGATGGCAGTATCCAGACGACAAGCACCGGGACCGCTGCGGGAATTGCCATCACTATGAGCGTCTCCCACCGCCGTGCTTTTAGGAGATACACTGAACCTAACGCAATAAAAATCAGACTACCGTACAGTAGTAAGACCGATTTTCCGCTGAAGCTTATCGCACTCTTTTGGAGGACAAAGTGCAAGTACGACGACGACGGTAGCACCATCTTTCCGACAAGCCTCCGCCGCTGTAACAACATTTGTGGGTACCACGGGAGATAGAAAAGAGATGATGCGAATAAAGACAAAGTAAACGGCAATAACAGCCGCCTGACTGTTTCGGTGTACTGGTGTAATCTTGCGAATTTAACGATTCCGATGGCCACGACCAGGATCGCCTGGGAAAGCAACCAAATAAAAGCGAAATTATGCGTGTAAAGATTGCCTACAGTCGTCAACGTGAATGCAGCCCAGTGGAAAACGCTTCCTGTTTCTGTGCCGCAATACAAAAAATACAAAGAGGCGAGGCTAAAAAGCATCAATAACGAATACGGTCGCGCTTCTTGGGAATACTGTAACTGCATGGGCCAGGCAGCAAGCAGGATGGCAGCTAATAAGCCTGTCCTCCATCCCTCTAATCTTTTGCCGAGGGTGAATATAATAGCTACGCTTAAAATGTCGGCAAAAGCCGCCGGCAGCCGGGACGCGAAATCTGAGCCTCCTGCGATTTTTCTCTCATAGATGGCTATTAAATAGAACAGCGGAGGGTGATCATCGTAGTTTGCTAAGCCTTTAAGTAATACTTCAGGTGCTTTCTGGGCATATTCCTGAGTTATGATTTCATCAAGCCACAAGCTACTTTTGTCTAAATGATACAAGCGTAAAAACGTTGCGAGTAATAGTATTAACAGTATTAAGAGTATGAGCAAGTGTCGCTCTTGGTGGGACCAATGACCATTCATGTGTGTTTTCATTGACCAGGCTGTCTTTTTCTTAGCTGTACTCTATCAAAATTTAGACGTTCAACTTCTGCAGAAGTTGAACGTCTGTACTATCCCCTCGCTGACCTGTAGCAGCCTCCACACAGCCCCGATAACTCGAACACGCTCTCGGAGGCTGATTACCTAACACGTCCGAATCTGTTTTTTAGCCCAATGTATAGCTCCCTGGGCAAATTTTGTCAGGAACGCGCTTTGCTTTTACGAATAGCGTGTCCCCGGCCCATTAGGATTGGACATCAAACGGCAACTGCTGCAGCCATTACGACCTCTGTTTCCTCATTTTCCGGTTCCACTAACATACCTTCCATACGTCGTTCCACGGCCATGGTGTGGGCACAGACACCCCGCTGTTGGAAAAAGTCACAATCGCAATGCCACTTCCCCTCGTGAAATGTTATTTTGTGTGTTGTATGATCCCCTTTGAACAGAAGTTCAAGGTCGTGGATCTCAAATCGTTCCGGGTCTTGCGCATACTGCTTCGACTTCATGATTTTGCCAATCATCGCTGAATCCATCGCACACGCTCCTTCCAAGTTGATGTTATTGACTTTGACCTGCCCCTGCAAGCCTCCTAAACAACAAAACTGAGTTTATCCTTTACTACCCCCGATGTCACAGAAAAGAAAAAAGGCACACAAGCGCGCTTGCATGCCTTTCTCTATGTCATTTCCGCAACCCCAGCAACAGGTAATTTGACAATCACCATTTGTCCCTTTCAAATCATATCGTTATGAAAAGTTTACACCTTTTTGCCTCATTTGTCAAGGCATATTGCGCCTCAAAATAGCTAATTGGATCCGATTGTTCTGTTTTTTGAGCCGGATAATTGCTAACGCGCCGGCTGTCGCCAAATAAAAACGCATCGCTCGAGCGATGCGCTTGCTGATGTGATGCCCCCGGCCCGACTCGAACGGGCACGCCCTATTGGGCACAGGCCCTCAACCTGCCGTGTATACCTATTCCACCACGGGGGCAAATAGTAGTAAAATTATAATCCGCTCTACCTAACTTGTCAATCTGGGCTACACCTCGTAGAATGAAAGGACGTGAGAATGCTTGACACGCGGGACAGAAATGAAGTGAGGAAGTGATGGCCAAAACACGTACAGAATTTATTTGCCGAGAATGTGGTGCGCACTTTCCTAAGTGGATGGGACGCTGTCCGGAATGCGGTGCCTGGAACACTTTGGAAGAAGCCATCGTGGAACAGCCTGTCCAAAGCCGGCGGAGCGCCAGGGTGGCCAGCACAGCGGAGCAACCGCTCCGTTTAGCGGACATCACGGCAGATCTCACAGCTCGCATCGCAGTGCCCAACAATGAATTGCGTCGTGTTTTGGGAGGCGGCATCGTGCCCGGCTCGGTGATCCTCATTGGCGGTGATCCCGGCATAGGTAAATCCACGCTCCTGTTGCAGCTATCCGCGATGATCGCCGAGCGCGGCATTGTGCTGTACGTGAGCGCCGAGGAGAGCGCCCATCAGGTGAAACTACGTGCCGATCGTCTAGGCTTGCAGCATAAAAACCTCTATCTGTTGCCCGAAATCCAGTTGGCTAATATTTTGCAACAAATCGAGCAAATGCAGCCCCAGTTGGTCGTTGTGGACTCCATCCAGGCCATTTATAGCCGGCAATTGCAATCAGCCGCCGGCACGGTCAGCCAAGTACGCACATGCGCGTCGGAACTGCTGCACCTGTGCAAACGCGCTAACATTCCCCTCTTTTTGGTGGGACATGTGACCAAAGCAGGTGCCATTGCCGGGCCGCGGGTATTGGAGCACATGGTTGACGCTGTGCTTTATCTGGAGGGGGAGCGTTTTCACGCTTACAGGGTGTTGCGGAGCGCTAAAAATCGTTTCGGTTCTACCAACGAGGTGGGCATTTTCCAAATGGAGGAAAAAGGGATGGTGGAGGTGGCCAACCCTTCGGCGCTTTTCTTGGCCGAACGACTGCCTAATGCCAGCGGGTCCGCCATTGCCGTGACGATGGAAGGCACCCGGCCTATTTTATTGGAAGTACAGGCGCTGGTGTCTCACAGCACGTTTCCCCAGCCGCGCCGCACCAGTAATGGCATCGATTTCAATCGCTTGCTTCTGCTCACAGCGGTTTTGAGCAAACGGGCCGGGCTCAAACTTAGCGATCAGGACGTTTTTGTCAATGTCATTGGCGGATTGAAGGTCAAAGAGCCCGCCGCTGACCTGGCCGTCGCCATAGCCATCGCTTCCAGCTATCGCAACAAGCCGGTGTTAAGCGACTTAGCCATCATTGGGGAAATAGGCCTTAGTGGCGAATTGCGCAGCGTGAGCCAGATTAACCGTCGTATCGGCGAAGCTGCCAAGCTCGGCTTCAAACAGGTTCTGGTGCCTAAACTGCGCGGAGCGAAAAGCCTCCAGAGCTGGCCCGAAGGGACAACTATCACCGAGGCGCGCACATTGCGCCAGGCTGTGCAAGCTGCATTGGTCCCGTGAAGCGCCGGCACGATAGCCCCCTGAGGGAATAGGACATTAAATCTCCAGGCAGCTATCCATTTTCGAGGCAGTTTTTTTCATTATTCATGCGGAAAGGAGTCATTTATGTCTGTGGGCGATGCAAAACGAGCTTCTAAGAAAGTGATTTATTCCTGGGCTTTATATGATTGGGCTAATTCTGCTTTTGCCACGACGATCATGGCGGCGGTTCTGCCGACTTTTTATAGCGACGTAGCCGCCAAGAATCTACCAAAAGTGACGGCGAGCAGTTATTGGGGCTATACCAACACCATTGTGATGTTGCTGATTGCGCTCTCGGCGCCAGTTTTAGGTGCTATGGCCGATCACAGCGGCGCGAAGAAACGTTATTTGGGTTCTTTTGCCAGCCTTGGCATCTTAGCCACCGCCGCGATGTATTTTATCAGCACTGGTGATTGGCTCTGGGCGTCGATTCTTTACATCTTGGGCCGGGCTGGTTTCGCCGGCGCTAACATTTTTTACGATTCTTTATTGCCCCACATCGCGGGGAGAGATAACATCGATCACGTATCAGCTTTGGGCTACGCCACCGGCTATTTGGGCGGCGGGTTGTTGTTGGCCATTAACATTGCCTGGATTATGAAGCCGGGCCTGTTCGGTTTACCCAGTACTGAAATCGCGACGCGCCTTTCTTTCGTCAGCGTGGCTGTGTGGTGGGCTGTTTTCTCGGTGCCCCTGTTCAAAAACGTGCCGGAACCCCCGGCCGTGCGTTTGATCGGCGAGTCGCTACATCCGGTCAGAGCCGGTTTTCAGCGCATCGGTAAGACTTTTTCCGAGATCCGCCATTACCAGGAGCTATTCAAATTCTTGTTGGCTTTTTGGTTATACAATGACGGGATCGGCACGATTATTGTCATGGCGGTCATTTATGGCAAAGAGATCGGCATCGGTACGGTGGATCTCATTGGTACCATTCTCATGATCCAATTTGTGGGGGTGCCGTTCTCATTGCTCTTTGGCAGAATACCGCGCTGGATCGGCGGCACGAAACGCGCTATTTTCATCGCTTTGGGTGTTTACACCCTGATTGCCATCGGTGGTTATTTCATGCAGACCGCTTTGCATTTTTGGATTTTGGGATTTGGCGTGGCGATGGTGCAAGGTGGTAGCCAGGCCCTAAGTCGTTCTCTCTACGGAGCCATGACGCCAAAGAGCAAATCGGCCGAGATGTTCGGCTTTTACGATGTCAGTTCCAAATTTGCCGGCATCCTTGGCCCGGCCATGTTCGGTATTATCGGCCAGATGACCGGCTCTAGCCGGTTGAGTATTGTCTCGTTGGTTGTCTTCTTCATCATTGGCGGCGCCATATTGCTCACCGTCGACGAAAAGAAGGGCATTGCAGCCGCGCGGGCAATTGATCAAGAGGTGCATTATAGCAATGCCTGATTTCCGTGTGCCGCCTTTTGTCGCTGAACTTTGGCGCGCCCTGCGGCAAAAAGGGTGGCGGCCTTATTTTGTCGGCGGCTATGTCCGCGATCTGCTGATCGGGCGTGAAAGCCATGATCTGGATTTGATCGTTGACCGCGCGGCGCGCCGGGCGGCACGTTATTTGGCCGACCAATTTGGCGGCGCTTATTACGATTTGGACGCCGAACGGGATTTTGGTCGTGCTATCCTGCCCGCCAATAACCATCGCCCGGCACTGGAAGTGGACATCACGCCGCTGCCGGATGGTGGTATTGAGGCGGATCTGGCAGCGCGTGATTTCACCATTAACGCCATCGCGTTGACGTTGGCGCCAACGCCGCATTTGGTGGATCCATTTGCCGGGGCCGCCGATTTGCAAGCTTGTTTGTTGCGCCCTGTGACGGATGCAGCGTTGGCCAACGATCCTGTGCGCTTGCTGCGAGCGGTTCGTTTCGCCCTGGATTTACATTGCCACTGGAATAAGGCGTTGGTGACTAACGTGGAAGCGCTCGCACCACAGCTTTCCGAAGTTGGCATAGAGCGGTTACGGGACGAATGGCACCGCATTTTAGGCAGTCGCCACCCGGCCGGCGGTTTGGTTATGACCGATCGGCACCGCTTGTTGCCCCAGTTCTTGCCAGAATTGACTGCCATGCACGGCGTCCAGCAGCCGCTGCCACACGTGCACGATCTATTCCTGCATACGGTGGCTGTGTTGCGTCATCTCGGTCACTGGTCGGCGTGGTTAGCCGGGGCCAACACGCGTCAAAGTGTGCCCCAGCAAATGGCGGTGACGACCCTCCAGCCTTGGCGTACCTGGTTGGCTGGACAATTGAACGCAGCGCTAAGCAGCAACCGGTCGCGTGGTTTGGCGTTGCGCTGGTCTGCCCTGTTGCATGACGTCGGCAAAATCTCCACCGGCCGCCTTGGCGAGGACGGACGGCTGCATTTTATTGGCCACGAACTGGCCGGTGCCGCCTTAGCCGGGGAAATCTTGACCCGTTTCCGTCTCAGCCGGGCCGAAATTGCACAGATCGAACAGACTATCCAGTGGCACATGCGCTTGCACGATCTGTTTCACACCTGGCAGCAAAGCGGCACGCCACATATGTTAAACCGCCGCGCTTTGTTTCGTTTTTTCCGGGACGCGGAGCCGGTGTTCCCGGAATTGTTGCTGCTCTATTGGGCGGACGTGCAAGGCACGTATGGCCACGATGTGCCGGAGACGGTTTGGTCCGAGGTAATGGCCATGTCTTGCTACCTGTTGCATGCTTTGCGCGAGCAGCGGCAGACGCTTTTGCCGACGCCGTTATTGGATGGTCGGGCGATCATGACACTTTTGCGCATTGAGCCCGGCCCGGCTGTGGGCGCGGCGCTATCTGCGCTGCGGGAAGCGCAATCTGTAGGCGATGTGACAAACCTACAGGATGCCCAGGCGTGGCTGATTGACTGGTGGGCGCGTCAGGCAAATTACTGATTCTCGGTCGGGAAAGGTTGGAACGTGTCTGTAATCCACCTTCTTTTGGCGGTCTGGTTACCTTGGCTACTGTTGTTCAACCCGGGCCGATCCGGATATCCGCCGGCGCCGCACATCGTGACGTTGCAGGTCCCTGAGGCCGCGGCGCGTGGGCGGTTGGCTGGGTCCGGCTACGATATTATCGACGTGGATCCGATTCTTGGAACAGTGGATGTTCTGCTGCCATGGGGCGAGGCGCTGGGCGCTGACACTTTTTCCTATCCGCTGGTTGGTATACGCCGGATGGATGGTTTTCCGCCGGAGGATGCGGCCTACCATAATTTTGCTGAGATGGAAACGGATTTGCACGATTTGGTGACGGCACATCCGGCCATCGCCAGGCTCAATGTATTTGGCAGGAGCATCGAAAACCGAAATCTCTACGCGTTGCGCATCAGCGCCGCACCGCCGGACGAGGGTGCGGCCTTGCCGGGCGTCCTTTATGTGGGTAATATCCACGCCCGGGAACATCTGACGTTGGAACAAGCACTCTGGCTGGCACACTATTATTGCGAGCAATACGGGCGCAATCCGGCGGTGACGAATCTGGTCAACCGGCGGGAAATCTGGATCTTGCCCAATGTCAATCCTGATGGGACGGCATATGACCTTGCCGGTCGGAATTACCATTGGTGGCGCAAAAACCGTCGTCGCAATGCTGATGGCAGTTATGGGGTGGACTTGAATCGCAATTTTGGCTATCGTTGGGGTGGTATCGGTGCCGCGATTACGCCTAATTCGGAAACATATCGGGGCACAGCGCCTTTCTCGGAGCTGGAAACAACGGCCTTACGCGTTTTCGTGCAGGAACACGAGAATTTGCGCACTTCGATCTTCATGCACACGTACAGCGAGTTAGTGCTTTGGCCTTATGGCTATACGACCCAGGCCCTGCCGTCCGACATGCAGCCGGATGATTTGCACATTTTTCAGACGGCGGGCAAAGCGATGGCTCGTCTCAATGGTTACACACCTATGCAAAGCAGTTCGCTCTACCCTACGAGTGGCAGCAGCGACGATTGGCTTTATGGTGCCCGGCACATTTACGCCTGGACTTTCGAGTTGTATCCCACAGTTTCACCGCCCGGCTTTTACCCACCTGGTAGCGTGATCAAGCAGCAAGTTGAACGCAATCGCGGCGCACTGACTTATGCCGC
>WFQU01000085.1 GCA_015486845.1 Anaerolineae bacterium
CAATACAACGGCAGGCGTCAAGGGAAGGACAGAACATGTAGCTCCTTGAACCGGCCGGCCCAGGCCTGTGAGCGCGGTTTGTGTCTAAGAAGCCAAGGCTACGCCTGAGGACTCCGACACCTGCTGCAGATATTGCTGTCATAATACATCACAAAAGGATGTCACTCGCGACGCTCCGCAACCGAAGAACAATCCGATAGATGAAGAACTTTTCCCAGGCGATGCGAGAGCGCGTCATACCGACGGAGAATGTTATTGTTGATTATAGCCAACGCATGTCGCAGAAGATAGACCAGCCCGGTTGCTATGAGGGCAACACCAAAGGAACCGACAATGTCCAAAGGGAAATGAAGCCCACAAAATACCCTGGCGAAGCCCCCCGCCAGTCCGAGGAGAAATAGGACGCCGCCTGCTATTCGGCTCTCTTTGAAATAGAGCAATATGATCGCTATGGAGAGCATAAACGTTGTATGGTCGGACGGAAACGACGTCTCGGGTCCGTGCGGGATCAAAAGTTTGCCCACAGGAATCATGAACGGCCGGGGATGATAGTATACTTTCGTGATGACGAAATTTAGCAGCAGACCTAAAACAACAGCAACCATGCTGTACAACACGATCTCACGATTGCGCTTCCCGCGGCTGAACCACAAAAAAAGCAGCCACCCGAGGAAAACGAGGGGCATATAGGATGCTGCGATTTTCGCCAGGCCATCCAGATGAGGATTGGTACCGGCAAACCGGTTGATTGCCATAAAGAGTTTCATGTTCAATAGTTCCACTGCTTATCACGCTCCCTCTTGATATTTCTCTGTAAGACTGGCCACGTTTGGCAGTCGTGGTGGTCTAAGCGGGACGACCGTTTGCCGGGGCCGGTGCCCCCCATCCGGCTGCATCGGCGTGGGGCTGTGCCGGGACGCTGCACGCTGTAATCAGCAACTGGTACAATTTCTCGTAACTGGCCATACTGTTGGCTAAACTGTGCTGTTGAACCTTTTGCCAGCTTGCTGCGCCCATGGCCCGCCAACGCGTTTTCTCGGCCAACAAACGCTGCAACTGCTGTGCCATCTCTTCGCTGTTCCCCGGCGTGAAGAGATAGCCGTTGACGCCGGGCTCAACGAGCTCCGGCAGCGCCTGGGCTCGGGCTACCAATATCGGGTTGGCAGTCGCCATTGCTTCCAGGGTGGCAATACTTTGTAGTTCCGCCTCGCTGGGCATGACAAAGAGGTCTACGCTGTTTAGCAGACGCGGCAAGTCATCTTCTGGCACGAAACCAAGGAAACGCACACTGTCTTCCACATTCAGGGCCTTAGCTTGGGCCCGCAATGCCGGCAAATGCGATCCTTTCCCGGCAATAGCCAGTTGAACATCATCCCGTTGCAACAAATGCATGGCATCTAACAAGAGATCAATTCGCTTTTCCCGGTCGATCCGGCCAACAAATAAAACAATTGTGCGGGCTGGATCAAGGCCGTAGCGGGCAAACAAATCCTCGCGGCGCACATGTGGATCCGGGTGAAACCTGGTCAGATCAATCCCACATGAGATAGGCAGAAGGGGGACACGAATATCCTGTCCCTGCAAAATGCGCACAGCGGTGTGCGTAGGCGCCGTGGCCACATCCAACCGGTTAAAAACGGATAACATGCTGTGCCACAATAATTTCTTGGCCAGAGCGGAACGGCGCAGAAAGAACGGTAAATTCATCAAGATATTCTCGGGCATGAAATGATTGGTGCCCAAAGTAAGCCAGTGGTTCTCCTTAGCCACGCGCAGGGCGCTGCGACTCAGCGCGTAGTGATCCTGCACATGAACCAGGTCAGGCTGAAAATCGGTGAGGATGCACCGCACGATGTCGCCATCAAAAAGGGTTAGCCGCACGTCCGGATAGCGAGGCATGAGTGCAATGGCCCGCACTCTGTGCACCACGACATTGTTATGCCGCACGACAGTCGTTCGGGGCCGGTTTGACGGCGCAATGACTACCACTTCGTGATGGTTCGTTGCTAATCCCTCGGCTAACTGGGTTGTAAATACAGCCTGGCCGTTCGCCGATGGATAATATGTTTGTCCCACGATAGCAATGCGCATCATCATTTTTCTCCTTGCAGCGTCATACTGGCAGAATCGGTGAGCGATCTGTCTAACAAGGTGGCTGTTGTGCCGGCGGCGCCAAAACGCGTCTTAACATATTTCGTGAAGAGAACAAGCAGCGTAATTCCTCCCAGCAGCGCAATCACCTGGGCACCGCGTTCCAAGTGTTTGAGCGACTGACTGAAATAATAACCGGTGATGACCAAGCCTCCAGTCCAAACACACTCCCCTGGAACCAACGAGCTCATGACTTTGTACCAGGATACACGCGCTATCCCGGCAGCAATAAGCGCCGGAATGGAGAAGCTGACTGTGAGTTTTGCCAACAAGATGATTCTGAAACTGTGATCACGCATATCAGTTTCCATTCGCGTCCATTGATCCTCTCTGATGCCAAATCGTCCCGCCAATTTCTGCAGCCAGCCTATTTGGCCGGCCAATCCCAACGTGTACCAGAACATATCGGCTGTGAGATTGCCGATGGCAGCGAAGAAAAACACCAGCACCGGATCGAAGAGGCCGGCAGCGGCGGCAGTGGCACCCAAAAGTGTGGCAATGGGGCCTTCCACGGCAACGAAAAGGGCAAGCAACAAATAGGTCCAATTGCCCCATTGCTGGGCTTGTCCCATGACCAGATTCGTCAAAAATTCATGCACAAATTTCATGATACGCTCCAAAGTTTACTTTCTCTTGACTGTTTTCTTCATCCATCCGCGCTGTGGCCCGATTTTCGATGCGCTTGCAGCCGGTCAAAGCCAATTGAGACCAAAATGATCCAGATGATCCCCACCGCCAGCGCCCCCAAGATATCGCTGGGGTAGTGCACCCCCAAGTAAACACGGCTCAGCGCCACGGCCAAGGCCCATCCCCCCGAAATAAGCGCCAGGCCTTTCCGGTTGCGCCTCCAGAGAAAGATCGCCAGCAAGCCGTACAGAGAAACTGCGGCAATCGTATGCCCGCTGGGAAAGCTGTAGCTGTGTTCTGTCATGAGGGGCGGAAAAACATCGGGCCGTGGGCGAGCAAAAAGTTGCTTAAGCAGCGCAGTGATAATTTCTCCCCCTGCAAAGCTTAGGACAAACATAGCCGCTTCCAGCCGGAACCGGTTCCGCCAGAGCCAGGCAGAGAGCAGGAACAAAAGCAATATTCCGATAGCGCTGCCGGTCTCGGTCACCAACCACATGATGCGATCTAAGAGCGGCGTGCTGTAGCGATGAATGGCCAGCATGATCGGTGCGTCCCAGGTGAAGCCCTCGCGCCGCCACACGTCGTCCGCCAGTTCGACGAACAGTCCCAAGGAAAGCAAGATGGCAACCCATGCCGGCCACCACCGGCGCAGGAGTGTGACCAGTTTCAGCGTGCTCTCCGGGCTATTTTGTTGTCGCTCCGGCAAGAATTCCTTATCTCTCATAGTCATCTCGATTTGTGTCCGTTCGCTTTCCCTTTCGCCCAGTGCGAGTGCAGCCAGTCTGGATCGGACACTTTACTGTTTTCCGTGGGATTGCATGCCGGCAAGACGATTGTGAATGTCGTGCCTTGGCCCACCTGGCTTTGGACATCAATGCGGCCGCTGTGCTGACGTACGATCTCATCGACGATGGAAAGTCCTAAGCCCGCTCCGCCTGTTGCCCGGGATCGGTCGGAAGCCACCCTGTAGAATCGCTCGAAAATGTGTGGTAATTCCGCCTCGGGAATGCCCACCCCGGTGTCGGCCACGCGAGTGATTACCTCGCCATTCGACGGCATCGCTGACACGCTAACCTGGCCCCCGGCAGGGGTATATTTGATGGCATTGTCCAGGATATTCACAAAGAGTCTCATGAGAAGCTCTTCGTAACCGCACACGATGATCCCCTGTTCAATCCGGCTTTCGATTTCTATCCCTTTCTCTTCCGCCAACGGCTGCATTTGTTCCACGATGCTGATGATCAGTTCGCTGAAGTGCACCGGGCGTGTGCCCCGGGCAACGAGGTTTTGGTCGATGCGGGATAGAAAGAGCAGTGCTGTGCTGAGGTGAATCAAGCGATCGACTTCTCGGTCCAGTTCCATTAATGTCTGTTCGTAATGGCTCTTGGAACGCTGGCGGCTTAATGTGACGCCAATGCGTCCCTTGAGCACTGTCAATGGTGTCCGCAACTCATGGGCAGCGTCGTCTGTGAATCTTCTTTCCTGGGCGAATGCCTGTTGCAGTCGCTCCAGCATGTGGTCAAGGGTGCTGGCTAACCTGCCCACCTCGTCAGCCGGCCCTTGATAGTTGATCCTTTGGTTCAGATCGCTGGCTGTGATGGCCTGGGCTGTGCGGGTGATCCGGTCAATGGGAGACAAAGCCCGGTTAGCTAAGAAGAAACCGCCAAGAGCCGCCAGCAACAATACCAGTGGCAAGGCGAAATAGAGTTGTTCCCGCAACCCCTCCAGCGTATGTTCGACAGAAGCTAAGGAATGTGCCGTTTGCAGCCAGCCAATAAGTCGACGACCATCAGCCGACCGGATTGGTTGGCTGTAAATGCGCCAAGAATTTTTGTCTTCTCCTACTGTGACAAAGCCCGGCCCGGAGGGACGCCATTTGGGGACAGATTGATAAGCTCCAAACCCATCCCAGACTGTCCCCTCACTGGAAATGACCTGTACCGCCACGCCGGCACTGCTTAATTGGGCAGCGGTCGTCTTAGCCTCTTCCGTATTTTGGAAGGCCGGGCGAGCATTTTCCATGTCCAAATTTGTCAAAGCCTGGGACGCAGTGACCTGCAAAGAGGAATCGACCTGCGCTATCAAGTTATTTTGCAAGCGGAAATACACGTAAACGCTGAATACCAGCAGGGTAATACCCATGAGCAACACGTACCACAAAGTCAGACGAACACGCAGCGTTCTAATATCGACTCGATAACGTATGCCGCGCATGTCTCAACCTATGCCGATCTTATAGCCGACGCCGCGCACCGTATGGATGAGTGGGTAGGCAAAGTTTCTATCGATTTTGCGTCGTAGATAGCCAATGTAAACATCAACAACATTGGACTCATTGTAAAAGTCGAAATTCCAGACATGCTCGGCGATTTGGGTACGAGTAAGCACCTGATTGGGATGACGCATGAGGAGTTCGAGCAACGAAAATTCCCGTGGACTCAGATCAATGAGCTTTCCTGCTCGGTGTATCCTTCTCGTGATAGTATCCAACTCCAAGTCTGCCACCCGCAATATAACATCATTTTGCAATGGTGGCCGTCGCAACAAGGCTTGTATGCGTGCCAAAAGTTCCGGGAAAGCAAAAGGCTTAACGAGATAATC
>WFQU01000086.1 GCA_015486845.1 Anaerolineae bacterium
ACGTAGCACGGGGATTTGACCCCCGTGCGCTCGGGCGGAGAACGCTGTCGAATAGAAGTTCAACTTCTCGCAGAAGTTGAACTTCTAAAAGGGACTGCGGTCGTGATACCGTAACAAAACAAGTTTTTTGATCTAATTTTTTATCTGCGTGCGCAGCCTGCGTTGATCTGTGTCCCGTTTTATTTTCAAGGGAGTTATCATGGGCCTGCGGCGCACCACAGCGGATGAAAATTAAGATCAGCGTGCATCAGCGTTAATCTGCGTTTTATTTTCAGAGGAGCCTTCGTTTAACAACGGTAAAAACTTCGTGTGTTGGCCAGAACGTTGTATAATGAACTTAGCACTAATTTTTTATTATCCCAAAAGTGACGCTGAAAACGATGGCAACAAAGGCTCGAAACTATATCCGGCGAGGAGAAGATGATGGGTGAACTGAAAGTAGCTTTAGTCCAGATGGCGCCTAAACTGGCCGCCCCGCGAGAGAATTTGTCCCGCATGGCCGATTATGTCAAACAGATCAAGCACGAACAGCCAGTAGACTTAATTGTTTTCCCAGAGCTTATCACCACTGGCTATGAGTGTGGGTTACAATTCAACGATTTTGCTGAACGTACGGATGGCCCCACTGTGAATTTCTTGGCGAATTTAGCCAGCGACCACCAAGTGCATATCGCCTTCGGCAGTGTGACGAAGGCGAAAGTCGAGACGATTGTTTACGATAGTGCGATCTTGCTGGATGCCAGCGGCGCAGTGGCCGGCGCTTACCACAAAGTGCATTTGCGGGGGGAAGAGCGCTTGTCATTCCGGGCCGGCTTCAAATTTCCAGTTTTCGAGACCGAGTTCGGCATGGTTGGCCTGGCGTCAGGCTGGGATCTGATGTTTCCGGAGGCTATCCGCAGCATGGCGTTGGATGGTGCCGAATTGGTATTAGTCTTAGGTACCTGGGAAACAAAAGAGCTACCCAAATGGCGTGTGCTTAATATGGCCCGCGCCATGGAAAACGCGATTTACGTTGCCGCTGTCAACCGGGTGGGAGAAGAGCCTTCTTATACTTTTGGCGGGGGCAGTATCGTCATTTCGCCGTGGGGCAAGATTGTGACTACGTTGGAAGCGCCATCGGAAGGGTATGTGGTCGCGTCGTTAGACCTGCACGAGGTACGCCGCGCCCGCGAGGCGTTGCAATTGATGCAGCAGCGTGAGCCGGCCAGCTATCGCAGTTTAGTACGGAAATATTGATAATACGCAACACACCTTGATCTGTCTACAACGAGCCATAAAACGTGAATGGTCGTGGGCCGGATCTAAAAAAAGCTATAGCTAAGTTCGGGGGGACAAATACAACGTCTGTGAATAGCGTCGAAATAGTGAAAGGAACGTCAACGCGTGGAACGCTTCGCTGACACCCTTGAGGAGAAACACATACAACCCTGGATACAGGTAGCTTCTTTCTTTTTCACCGTCGCACTGGCCACGAAGGAGCAATGGTCTGCGCTTGGCCTGGCCTGGAACTTTTGGGTGGCCGGCCTGCTTTTGGGGTTAATTCACATCGTGACCCACTTCGGGATCGTTGTCTGGAGACAAAAAGAGGGCACCTCCCGGCCGGGCGACGATTTGGCAGGGATAGCTATGGCGGTATTCGTGTTGATTTTCGCCTACAGCTTATTCGCTGGTTTCTTGGACACACTTTTCGCTTTTATGGCCTTCGATATGGGAAAAGAGATGCCAAACTCTCTTTCTTCCGTCTGTCCGTCCATAGCCAACGCAGTCAGGCTCCAATATGGATTTTTAATCGCCAGTGGGTTTTCTCTGTTGCCTCGTTACATACAGGATGCTTTCGCAGTGTCATATACCAACCTGACTAAGCCGATTTTCAGCCGCGAGCTGTTGCGCATGATCATCCTGATTTTTCTGTTGGTGGCGTTGAGCCTGGCGCAGTTAGGCATGTTTTCTATTTATGCTGTACTTCTTGTCTATTTTTTGCCGACAAAAAGTTTGCGTCGGCTGCTTACTAAGGAAGGAGCTATGGATCATGGAGGGGAGGAATAGTACTTGAAAACTGCACCTGCCTTGGCCTAGCCCGCCCTTTGGAGAATTTAGTCGCCGTAGCAACGACTTCGAGTCGCTAACTGCGGAGAACCTCATCGCCAGCGCCAACCATGTGCCCTTTTCTATCCGACTCGCATCTGAACAAGCATCTTTCGTAGTGTTTCTCATACCTATTTCTTTCGCCGGTTCTAAAAAAGGAGAAAAATTATGACGCATTCCACTATTGTTGGAAAACACCGGTTGTATCGCATCTCTGCGCTTGTTTTTTTGCTACTAGGCCTGTTAATTTTAGGCGGCCGTGCTCCCTCTCGCGCTAATAGCAGCAAGGCGCATTCCGCTCATTACTTCTTACCTTTCGTACAAGAAGGCTATACGCCTATCCTGCGAACGTCTGACGTGTTGATTATCGGGATGCCTCAAGGCATTTCGGCAGCCTGGATACAAAAGACAGTGAAACAAAAATATGGGGGACAATTACAGGATTCTATTCCCCAGCTTTCCATTTACCGTTTCGATTTTCCTCAAGGACTGCCGTCAGCGGCGATGCAACAGAGCATGAAGCTATTCCTAGGCGCCCGTTACATCGAACCCGACATTTCTGCTTTTCTATCGGATACTGTTCCTAATGACCCCCGCTATAGCGATCAATGGGCCCATAGGAAGATTGACAGTCCACGCGCTTGGGATGTGACCCAAGGCAGCAGCGATGTTATTGTGGCTATCGTTGATACCGGTGTAGACCTCAAGCATCCGGACTTAAAGGATCGTCTCACGCCGCCCTCGACGTGGTATGACTATGCCGAAGACGATAGTGATCCCTCCGATACGTACGGCCACGGCACCCATGTGGCTGGTATCGCGGCAGCTACTGGTAATAATGGCCTCGGCGTCAGCGGCGCCGGCTGGCGCACCAGTATCATGCCCATCAAGGTTTTTCCTGACGGTAAAGGTAGCACTTCTACATACTATGTAGCCAAAGGCGTGGTGCACGCTGTGGATCACGGTGCTGACATCATCAATCTTAGCCTGGGCAGCACAGACAACGCCAGCAACTTGGCAGATGCTGTAAAATACGCCTATGATCACGGTGTTCTGGTTGTTGCTGCTGCCGGCAACAACAATAGTGATGCTTTGACCTATCCTGCAGCTAATGAGCATGTTGTGGCCGTAGCGGCTACTGGTAGTGACGACAAAAAAGCCTCCTTCTCAAACTATGGTGATTGGGTCGATATTGCCGCCCCCGGCGTCTCAATACTCTCGACGATGCCGACCTATCATGTGAAAATGAATGATGATGGGGTCCATGAGGATTATGATTACTTGAGCGGCACTTCTATGGCCAGCCCTTTGGTAGCGGGTGTAGCTGCTCTGCTAAAAGCTGTGCATCCTACTTGGAATCCGGACCAATTAGCGCAGCAATTAGGCAACAGTGCTGATAACATCGATGCTCAAAATCCAGATTATGTGGGCAAGCTGGGTAGAGGCCGGACGAATGCTGGTAATGCGCTTCAAGGCGATATAACGCCTACGCCCACAGCTACGGCTAAGCCCACCGGCACGCCCACAGCTACGGCTCAACCCACCGGCACGCCTACAACTGCGGCTCAACCCACCGACACGCCCACGGGCCAGCCAACCAGCACCCCCACGCCTACCGTTACAGCCACACCGCCGAACCTATTGCCCAATCCTTCCTTTGAGCTGGGGGACAGTATCTTGCCGAATTCACCTTTAGGTTGGCAAAGCAGCGGTAGCGGCACTGGTTGGACACACACCGTCGCCAGCGATGGCTCATCTTCACTAACTATTGGCCCTTGCATGATGAGCAACTGTGGTTTCTGGCTTTCAGATGAAGTGTCTGTGAACCCGACCGACAGTTATCACTTCAGCGCTGATCTCATGGCTACTTTCGGCATGGAACCTGGTTTAGCCTTCCAGCAGTGGAATAGCACGGGAGATTACTTAGGTGAAGTTGATATGCCTATTACGCAATCCATTTCTTCTTCTTGGCAAACATGGGAAACTGATATCGGTAGTAAGACCGATACGCCCTTTAATCCAGACACGGTGCTGATTCAGATGCGCCTTTTCATTAAGCATGGCCTGAGTGGTTCTGTCTGGTTCGATAACCTTTATTTAGGCGACATCACGAAGAGATAGGAAGCTGTTATGGACCTGCCACACAGAACAGTGGGCGAAAACATCTTTCCCTGTTCTCAAATTGGGTAAGCGTGACACTTCCTGAAAATAGTGGGGCTATTTTCAAAGGAGTTATCATGAGCCTACGGCACACCACAGCGGATGAAAATTAAGATCAGCGTGCATCAGCGTTAATCAGCGTTCTATTTTCAGAGGAGTCATCATGAGCCAGCAGCCTGCCTGTGCGGGCACGCAGACAGGCACACCACAGCGGATGAAACCGCTGCGGCTGGCGTCAAGCCTTTAGGTGGGTTGGTGGATCTACCACTGGCTAAAGCCTCAATGCCGGCGCGGCGGCGGGGTACGTCAAGGTAGCACCGCTGCCCAGAGGCTGCTCAACACCAACCCCCTTTCAGGGGGCTTCTTGGCGACGTAGCACGGAGCTTTGAGCTCCGTGCGCTCGGGCGGACAACGCTGTCGATTAGAAGTTCAACTTCTTGAAGAAGTTGAACTTCTAAAATAGGAATGGCGATGGTTGATGACGGCTGACAATCTTTTATATTTTCTTTCTTGGGGGCCGGGGGGGGGCTATTTTCAGAGAAGCCATGACAAGACGGAGTCCATTTTTTGACCATTGTTTTTTTATCTGCGTGCGCAACCTGCGTTGATCTGCGTCCTATTTTATTTTCAGAGGAGTAAACTATGGAACAATCCCCGTGCTACGCGGCGATCGATATGGGTTCTAACGCGATCCGATTGCTCATTGTCGAACAACTTCCGGATACCCAACGCCGAAAAATTGTGGATATGCGCTCGCCAGTCCGCTTGGGACAGGACGTTTTCTTGCAAGGCCGAATCACGCCGGAGAACCTGCTCAAAGTGCGGCAAACCATGCAGCGTTATCGCAAGTTGTTGGATCAATATCATGTACAAAAAGTTCGGGCTGTGGCCACCAGTGCTGCCCGGGGCGCTACCAATAAAGAGGCCTTGCAGCAGACTGTCCAAGAAGCATTAGGCGGTCCGCTGCAAATTATTTCTGGCAAGGAGGAAGCCCGCTTAGTCGTCTTGGCTATGAAAGAAAAGCTCTCTTTGGCGGATAGAAATTGCCTGCTGGTAGACGTAGGCGGTGGCAGTGTAGAGATCATCCTGCTAAAAAGTGGGGAAATAGCTTTCACTCAGAGCTATAAGATCGGCACGGTGCGTCTTTTGGTGCTTTTCAGCCAACAGCAGAACCCGGCAGCATTCTTTGATCTCATCGACGAATATATCGCTTCTGCAAAACTCCTTTTAGAGCAAGAAATGCCGGCGGGACGCATTGATTGTGTCATCGGTTCGGGCGGAAATATCGAAGCATTGGCCCATATCAATGCCGGTTTCTTCAGAGCAGAAAGCGAGCACGGTGTTAACAAAATTAGCAGCAAGAGCATGGAGCGGATCATTACCCGATTAAGTAGCCTGAATTATACAGAACGAATGCACACCTTTGACCTGCGAGAAGATCGAGCGGACGTCATTATCCCAGCCAGTTTAGTTTACGCCAAAGTGATGGCGTTGGCTGGCAACAAAGCCATTTTGGTGCCTGGGGTTGGACTGAAAGAAGGTGTTCTGGCTGATCTGATTTCCGCCGACCAGGAAAAAGCTTACTTGCAGGATTTGCGCAGTTTAGTGCGCCAGTCCGCCCTACAATTAGGGCAAAAGTTCCATTTCGAACAACCACATGGCGAGCAGGTAGCCGCTTTGGCATTACAGCTTTTCGATGGTCTGCAAGATCTTCACGGTTTAGGCAGCCGGGAGCGAATTTGGCTGGAAGCAGCAGCTCTGTTGCACGATATTGGCTATTTCATTTCTACCAACAAACATCACAAGCACGCGTATTACGTGATTTATTATGCTGGCATCGTCGGCTTGCGACACGAAGAACTGAGGGCGACAGCGCTAATTGCTCGGTACCACCGCAAATCAGGACCCAAAGAAACGCATCTCGAGTTCCAGTTGCTGGAGGCAGCCACGCAGGAAAAAGTGACCCTGTTGGCCGCACTACTGCGTATGGCCGATTCGTTAGATCGGGAACATTTGCAGAAAGTGAGCGCTGTGCGGCCGCTGATCGGCAAAGCAGAGATTACCCTGCAAGTGGAGGCTGAGGGAGATATTTCTTTGGAAAAATGGAGTTTCAATAGCCGTTCCAAGATGTTCGCCGATATAGTAAAACGGCGCATCATCCTGGAACAGATCTCACCTGTGCCAGGTTCATAGTGTCTACAACAGGCTAAACCTATGTGCTGGCAGGATAACGAAAAATGGCAGTGTGGCCATCAATCTGCCGATCGCCACATCTGCCACACGGCGCGCAAACTGGGACGTTTACCGTACATCAAGATACCTAAACGGAAAAGCCGCGCGCCGGCCCAAAGTAGTAGCGGAATGCTGACCAAAAGCCCGGCAATACTCACAAAGATATCGATGGTGGGCACGCTGCCCAAAGGGAAGCGCACCAGCATCATCGTTGGCGCCGTGAGCGGAAACCAACTCAACAAACGTAAGCCCAGAGCGTTTGGATTCGCGATGGCAACACCCATCACCATATACGGAATGGCGGCCATAAAAGAAAAAACACCAGAAATTTGTTGTGCTTCTTTCAAATTACTGCCAATGGAACCCGTCGCGGCCATGAGCACGGCATACATGGTAAAACCCAACACGTAGTAGACTAAAGCCAACAACAATGTCGTCCAACTAGTGGCGGAGACCACATTTAGCGCCAAAACCATGGTCGCAGCGCCGGAAAACAGCAACACAGTGAGCAACCAGATCGACACTTGCGTCAACCCCACCGCGCCCAAACCGATGACCTTTCCGGCCAACAATTCTGTAGACGAAACCGAAGAAAGGATAATTTCGACGATGCGGTTCTCTTTTTCCTCGGCAATACCTTGTAGCAAATAGCCCGCCGCGGTGAAAATTGTGATAATGAGAAAAATGGAGAGGATATAAGGCACCACCATGGCATCCAGAACATGGGTTGCTTTTCCGCCGGCCGTTCCGATTTCCACACTACTAAATTTAGCCGGGTGTGCCGCCCGTTCCCGCAGTGCCGGTGTGCTGTGGCGTAGCAAATGGCTGACGAAAAACGCGTTTACTTGTTTGGAGTCTGTAATCGTGTCGCCGAGCAGGTGATTCCGATCAGAAATCAACACTCGCACAGCGCCGTTAGCCATGTAATCCTGAGGGATGACCAACGCAGCGGCGATACGATCGGCTGCGATTGCCTTTTCCGCCGCTGCTTGGGCTTGGTAAAGGCGAAAATGCGCCTGGAATTCCGGCAGAATCGGCGTGAATAGGCCGCTTTCATCCACGACACCAATCGGCTTATCGCTATTGCCGGCGAAAGTCTTAGCCAAAAACTGGGTTGCCGGCTGGCTAAAAAAAGCCATGATCGCAAACGCAATCAGCGCCGCCGCAGGAATGAGCGCCGTCACAATAATGAAACCGGTCCGGCGAACATTGATATGGTATTCGTGGCAAGCAATAATCCAAACATTACGCATTTTGCTCCCCTTTCACGACCTCGACGAAAATCTCAGCCAACGGCTTCGCCTCCGTCTCGAAAAGGGTAACCGACACGTGATGTTCCACCAAATCGGCCAGAAATTGCTGCGGCGAAACATTCGCTGCCAAAGCAAGGGTCCAAGTGCCGTTATTCTCCTCGCGCCAGCGCACGCCGGGGAGCGCATCGGGCAACCCATTGGCCGTGCGCAACCGCACCGTGTGGCCGGCAAATTCGTGTTTGATAGCACTCAAATCACCGTACAGGAGCGCCTGCCCGTGATCAACCAGCAGAATACGATCGCACAGCTCTTCGACTAAGTTCATTTGATGAGAGCTGAGCATGATCCCTTTGCCGGCACGGCGAAAATCTTTCAGCAACGCTTTCACCGATTCCACGTTCACCGGATCCAAGCCCTGAAATGGCTCGTCCAAGATAACCACATCAGGATCGTTAATCAATGCGGCCAACAATTGCAGTTTTTGCTGCATGCCCCGACTCAGTTCCCGCACTTTTGCATTAGCTCGATCGGCTAAATCAACGCGTTCCAGAAGGTCCAGAGCACGGCGTCGGGCGGCCTGGCGTCGCCACCCTTTTAAAGCAGCCAAGTAAATTAGCACATCCAAAACGAGCATGTTTTGATATAAGCCACGTTCCTCTGGCAAATAGCCCACTCGTTTTTTGGCGGCTCTGGGCGAACCACCCAATACGGCCACTTCACCCCCATCCGCCGTCAAAATATCCATGAGGATACGAATAGTAGTCGTTTTACCGGCACCGTTCGGCCCCAACATGGCAAATATTTCACCGTCATGTAGATCGAAGCTAAGACCATTCACGGCGGTAACTTGGGCGTACCGCTTGTATAACTGCTTGACCGAGATCAAAGACACCATGGACTTTATGTGCGCTTCCCGAGCAGCGCGGGGAGCGCCCCACTGATCACTGGCGCCAATGCGCATGCTCTTTCTCGAGAAATTCTTGACGTTCTACTTCGTTCATCTCGGCTAAATAGACCTTTTTGAAGGTGCTATTCTGGCTAACAATAGCCTGATACAAACTATTCAGCAGATAATTACGCACCGATTCGGGAATGCCGGCAAAAGGAACCACCAATGTTAGCGTGACGCCGTCCTCTTCAACCACGATATCCCGTACCATGCCCAAATCGACCAATGACATGGCAATTTCTGGATGCTCGACTTGATTGATCGCCGCTATGATTTCTTGTTCTGTTGTCATACGTTATCCCCCTTCCACGTCCATCGCTCCTAAAAATTATAACGAAACGCTGCATTGGTTCGGCACGCAAACGCTTCAGCGGCCCCATTGTACAGCAAGGCGTGCTTGTAAACAAGAAATGTTGTATGCATACAGCCAGACACAGAACGCCGGCCTCCAATTCTGGGGGGGGTTGCTACCTTAAAAATAGAACGCTGATCAACGCTGATGAGCGCTGATCTCAAAATAAATTAGGCCAGCAATACGAAAATAGTCTTTAAGAAGTTCAACTTCTATTCGACGGCGCTCTCCGCCCGAGCGCACGGGGGTCAAATTCCCGTGCTACGTCGCCAAGAAGCCCCCTGAAAAGGGGCCGGTATTGCGCAGCCTCTTGGCAGAGGACGCTACCTTGACGTACCCCGCCGCCACACCGGAGTCGAGGCTTTAGCCGGTGGTAGACCCACCAACCCACCTAAAGGCTTGACGCCAGCCGCACCCATGCCCGGGGCTGAAAGCCACCGGGCTACATCAAGCCTAAGCCCGCTGAAGCAGGCTGCCTTACCACAGCCCCCCTTCCAGGGAGCGCTCGTATCCGCTGTGGTGTGCCGCTGGCCCATGCCGACCCCTCTACCAGATTGTGGTGTCGTCTGCGCTAAAAACGCGGCGCAGCGTACGACATTTGAGTTTTTGACGCACTCGGTTCGGTGGCTCTGTATCAACTATTTTTGAGGAAAACCTTCTTGGCATCGTTGCTTGGGGAAGTGTCACTTTTGCTCAAACAAGCGATACGCCTTATAATTCATCGCTGGAGACAAAGTCGTTTTCAAACTCCATGCGAGATTAATGGATACCAAGGGAGGTTATTTCATGTTAGCGCAACAGTCATTTCAGCAATATCTCACCGAATTAGCCAGCGGTTCGCCCACACCGGGCGGTGGCGCAGTAGCCGCATTGTCCGCATCACAAGGTGCAGCACTGGTCAGCATGGTCTGCAATCTCACCATTGGTAAGAAAAAATACGCAGACGTAGAAGAAGCCATGCGCGCCGTGCAAGCCAAAGCAGAAATATGGTGGCAGAAACTATTGGCCATGGCCGATGAAGACGCCCAAGCCTTCGATTTAGTCATGGCGGCGTACCATCTTCCCAAAGGGACCGTCGAAGAAAAAAACACCCGCACAGCCGCTATCCAAAAAGCGTTGAAAGTCGCCGAAGGCACGCCCATGCGCACTGTGGAAGCTTGCGTAGAGGTACTATCGCTCTGTTTGCCGGTGGCCATGAATGGTAACAAGAATGTAGTTAGCGACGCGGTGGTCGCCGCTCACATGAGTTATGCCGGATTGCAGAGCGCTGCTGTCAATGTGCGCATTAACCTCAACAGCATCAAAGACGCTGATTTTGTTGCCAGGGAAACCAAAAAACTGCAAGGATTGCTGACGGAAGCGGAAAGAAAATACCAAGAGGCTATAACAGAGGGCAGCAAACGTCTTTAATATAAGGAAGGATGCAACTATGAGCGCACAAATCCTGGACGGCAAAGCGTTAAGCAAAAAAATCCGCGCCCGGGTCAAAGCAAGCATTACAGAAATCCGCACTGATCACGGTCTCGAACCAACATTAGCCATCGTTCGCGCTGGAGAAGATCCAGCCTCTGTGTGGTACACCCGCACCATCACCCGCGCCGGCGAGCGGGCCGGCATTAACATCCAACAAGTTATCTTGCCAGGTACTGTTTCCGAGACAGAGATGGTACAACAGGTCGCCCAATTAAGCCAAGATGATGCTATCCACGGCATCATCTTGCAAGAACCGTACCCCGAAGGGGTCAATCCGGAAAGTGTGGTCAACGCGTTGGCACCGGAAAAAGACGTCGATGGTGTCCACCCACTCAACGCCGGATTGCTCTTGGCCGGCCGCCCCCGTTTCGTGCCCGCAACACCATTAGGCGGCTTGGCCCTTTTACAGGAATACAATATTCCCATCAAAGGCGCCCGGGCTGTCCTCATTGGCCGGTCGGATATCGTGGGCAAGCCGATGGCATTATTGTTGCTTCATCGGCATGCCACGATCACAATTTGCCATTCTCGCACTGTGGACTTGCCCGGCGTAGCCCGGGAAGCGGATATTTTGGCCGTGGCCATTGGCCGGCCAGAAATGGTCGATGCTACGTACGTGAAACCCGGCGCCGTTGTCATCGATTTCGGCACCAACGAAGTGGGAGATACGCTGGTCGGCGACGTGAAATTCGACGAAGTCAGCCCTGTAGCGGGCTATATCTCGCCCGTGCCAGGCGGCACCGGCTCGGTGACAACAGCTATGCTCTTGCAAAACCTGCTCAACGCAGTCGAGTACAGACTTCATTTGCCGCTAACGCATTGAGTCTGAACCCAATATAAACTAATAATCGTGACGACTCAGCTTTCCCAAAAATAGAACGCTGATAAACGTTTATTTTCGCTGATTTATCTGCGCGAAATCTGCACAATCGATGTTCTATTTGACCAGGGCTGAGCAGTCACCACTAATCAAAAAGAAGGGAGTATCTCAAAGATGAGTTACAAAAAAAAGCCATTGAACTTGCCAGGCCCAAAAGCGAAGGCATTCGTAGAACAGGATAGCACATATATCTCGCCTTCCTACACGCGTTCATATCCGTTCGTGATGGATCATGGGCGCGGCTCGGAGGTTTGGGATGTAGACGGCAACCGTTTCATCGATTTCAATGCTGGTATCGCCGTGGTGGCCACGGGACACAGCCACCCAGAAGTCGTCAAAGTTATTCAGAAACAGGCCGAGAAGTTCATTCATATGGCCGGCACCGACTTTTATTACCCACAAGAGATCGAGTTGGCCGAAAAGTTGAATGAAATCCGCCCCATGAAAGAGGCGGTTAAGGTTTTCTTCACCAACTCTGGTACCGAGTCTGTGGAATCAGCTATTAAGTTAGCACGTTACGTAACGGGACGCCCGCGCTTTTTAGCGTTCATCGGCGGGTTCCACGGACGCACTATGGGATCTTTAGCTTTCACAGCGTCGAAGCCGACACAAAGAGCAGGGTTCTTCCCTATGATGCCCGGCGTGACCCACGTTCCCTTTCCCAACCCGTACCGGCCGTTATTGCAAGGCGAGGATCAGGGTGAAGCGGTCATCAATTACATCGAGGACGTCCTTTTTCACACCATGATCCCGGCCAACGAAGTCGCGGCGATTTTAGTGGAGCCGATTCAGGGAGAAGGGGGATACGTTGTGCCGCCGGACAGCTTTTTACCGGCGCTACGGGCGTTGTGTGACCGCCACGGCATTCTGCTCATCGCGGACGAGGTACAGAGTGGCATGGGGCGAACTGGCAAGATGTATGCTATTGAGCATTGGGGGGTAGAACCGGATATTTACACCATGGCGAAGGGGATCGCTTCTGGCATGCCATTAGGTGCTATGGTAGCGCGCAAATCGATCATGACCTGGCCGCCAGGCGCACATGGCAACACATTCGGCGGAAACCCGCTTTCCTGCGTGGCCTCTCTAAAAACGATCGACTTGATCCAGAATAGTTTGATGGACAACGCGGCTAAAATGGGGAAATATGCCATGGAGAAACTGGGCGCCATGCAGGCCGAACATCCCAGCATTGGGCAAGTGCGCGGCAAAGGGCTTATGATCGGCGTGGAAATCGTTTTGGATCGGGAGAAAAAGACGCCGGGGCCCGCACTGCGTAACCGCATTGTGGAAGAGGCCTTCCAGCGTGAGTTATTGCTCTTAGGCTGTGGTGCGAATACCTTGCGCTTTTCGCCGGCTTTGACTATCACAAAGCCAATCATGGACGAAGCATTGGCTATTTTAGACGATGCTTTGACTGCGGCGGAAAAAGCCGTACTTTAGCGAATCGGTTAGCAAGAAAACAAAAAGCGACGCTCCGTAACGTGGAGTGTCGCTTTTTCATTTTCAGCAGGAATGACGATAGCCGATGAAGGAAGGTTAAGGTGGCGTTCGCTGCCAAGAGGCCATTCAACACCAGCCCCCTTTCAGGGGGCTTCTTGGCAACGTAGCACGGGAATTTGACTCCCCGTGCGCTCGGGCGGAGAACGCCGTCGAATAGAAGTTCAACTTCTTGAAGAAGTTGAACTTCTTAAAGGGAGCCTGATTTTTTTAGACGCTCCGCGCCTTTGCGCTGCTGCGTCAACTGATTTTCAGGAAACTATTTTCGTATTGCTGGCCTAATTTATTTGAGATCAGCGTTTATCAGCGTTGATCAGCGTTCTATTTTCAAAGGAGATGCTTGCTAAGCCTCACGATGGTGCCTGAGCCGCCCGGTAGCGGCGAAGCAGTGCATAAACATTAGCCTGATGGAGCGAGGATGCTCTGCCGTCCAGTTCGATACGAGAAATGCCACATTTTTCAATTGGCAACCCCAAAACAGCGTTATCATCCCAGCCCAAAGCTATCTTCTCCCGCACTTGCTCGGTAACACAGTCGATATAGCGCCCAACATGGTCAATAGCATCTTCTATTTCGCCGCGTAAAAGCACCGGTCCGTGTCCCTGGATGACCGTCTCAATTGGCATCTCGCGCAAGGCATGCAGCGATTTATGATACGCATCCAGGTTGCTCTCGACGATGTACGGCACCGGCATTAGCAGATCACTGCTGAACACAATTTGTTCCTCCTCGACATAGACGATAGTCGTATCCGGGGAACTGCTAGGAAGATGATATAAGGTCACGGTTCGCTCGCCAATCCGCAACGAGAGCTGGCCTTCGGCCAGTATCGATGGTAAACGCACTTTGACATCCAATAATTCAGCACTCTGCTGTTTCGCCCGGGCAAGATTTTGCTCGCCGACTTCAGCCAAATAGGCATGCGTTAGTCGGTGCGAGACCAATGCCGCTTCGGGGAACAGGTAGGCACCATAGGTGTGATCGCCGTGATAATTTGTATCGATCACATATTTAACGCCTGCTGGACTTTGTTGGGCAAACCGGCGCATCTGTTGCGTCTCGTTGGGAAAGGGCAACGTATCGACAACGATGGCTCCACCACCGGTGAAAATAACGCCCGCATTAACATCAATGTAGCGTTCACAAGTAAAAACAAAAATATCGTCAGTTACACGTTCTTTATGCATGTTATCCTCGTTGGGTCATCCGGCAGGAAAGTCCACGAAAGAAAACCTCCGGGTTTTCGCACGGAGGTTTTTCTCTCTGGGCTGCCGCGGAGCCGTGTGCCAAAGGGTTTTTGAACCTGCTCTCGCAGGTGGGAACATGGCTGGTGTTCCTGTCTTGCCTTACGGCTAGCACATTTCCACCATGACGTCCGTCCCCAATGGTTTGGTGTTGGCTCAAAACACCACAAAAGCATCACGAGCACTACAGTCAGCCCGACAACGATTATAACACAGCAATTTTCCCGACGCAAGTTGTCCCGCAACTCACAACCGCCGTCATAGGCCGTCAAGGTGAATTGATCGCAGCCACCACGCTTGCCATAGCGGACCAAATTACGAGATCTGCTTGCGCAGGTTGAAACCCAGCCGCCGGGGAGCGACTCGCTTGTGTCAAGTTTCTTGCTTCCCGTTTTTGATTGTGTTAGCGCAGGAAGTGCTAGCCAGTTTTGCCAAGCTGCGGGGTGACGATTATACTACCAGCGAATGCCAAAACAGATGGTGAAACAGTTGTTGCGCAAAGGAACAAGTTTAATGACTTTATTACGATTGCCAGCTCCCATTGATCCCCACGTACATTTGCGCGAGCCAGGTTATCCCCACAAAGAGAATATCGATAGCGGTACTGCGGCTGCTTTAGCCGGCGGTTTCGTTGCTGTTCTCGATATGCCGAACACCAACCCACCTACTAATTCCGCTGCCCGGTTGTGGAATAAAATTGAACGAGCCAAACGCTCGGCGCGCTGCGCGATTGGTTTCTATTTGGGCGCTACCAATGACCAGCGTCCAGAACAGGTCTGCGCAGCAGCGGCTGGGGCTGCCGGCCTGAAGATATATGTCAACGATACATTTGGTTCGTTACGCATCGAAGATTTAGGATTACTGAACGGGTACATCGAGCAATGGCCCGGCCCCGGCCCTATCGTTACCCATGCCGAGGGACTGATGTTGGCAGCGGTATTGGCGTTGAGCCATTACCACCAACAGCCGGTGCACATTGCCCACGTCAGCCGGGGCAGCGAAATCAGGTTGATCAAGACAGCCAAACAGCAAGGGACACCGGTAACCTGCGAAGTGACACCACACCACCTCTTTCTGAGCCAGGATGATTTGCCCCGTCTGGGACAGCGGGGTGAAGTGCGCCCCCGCTTGGCCAGTAAAGAAGATCAACAGACCTTATGGGCGCATCTGCCTTGGATTGACTGCTTTGCCACCGACCATGCGCCGCACACATTGGCCGAAAAAGATGGGGAGAATCCGCCACCCGGCTTCCCCGGCCTGGAAACAGCATTACCGCTATGGCTTACAGCTGTACAGGAGGGACGGCTTAGCATGGATGCACTCATTGAGCGAATTCACACCAACCCGCAGCGCATCTTTCGACTGCCGGCCATGGCCGATAGCTATACCGAGATCGAAACAGGCGGCTCCTGGCAGATAGGCGACTACCCCTTTTTTACACGTGCCCAATGGTCGCCGTTTGCCGGCCGGATAGTCAAAGCACGCGTGTGGCGCACTTTCCTGCGAGGTGAAATCGCCTACGAAACGGGGCAAGTCAAAGCCAACCCCGGGGCTGGAAGCATACTTTCCCCACGACAAAATGCTGATTGAGGAGGACGATATTCCCATCGTCCTTTTTTTATTGCGCTAAAAGGAGCGAAAAATGCAGAAGATTCAAAATACCGCTTTGCCGGCGGATCAGACACAGAACGGGTTTTTTGGACAGGATATTCTGTCGGTCGATCAGTTCGATCGGCAAGGATTAGCTTATATTTTCCATGTTGCCGAAGAAATGCGCAGCATGGTGGAGCGTTTCGGCTCAGCAGACCTGCTACAAGGCAAAATCTTAGCTAATCTATTTTACGAGCCGAGCACCCGCACCAGCTCCTCTTTCATCGCGGCCATGGAAAGATTAGGAGGCAAAGTCATTCCCATCCACGGCGTGCAATATTCCTCCGTGAGCAAAGGGGAATCACTACCGGATACAGTACGCACGCTGGAAACATATGCAGATGTAATTGTTTTGCGTCATCCGGACGTCGGGTCTGCGGCGCTGGCGGCGCATTATGCCAAGAAACCGGTGATCAACGCCGGCGACGGCATCGGCGAACACCCCACCCAGGCGCTGCTGGACTTATTCACCATCAAAGAAGAATTAGGGACCATTGACGGCTTGCGCGTAGCCATGGTGGGCGATCTCAAATACGGGCGAACCGTGCATTCGCTGACCAAACTGCTTAAATTATACAATGTTACGTTAGAATTCGTTTCGCCTCCCATGCTCCGTATACCCAATAATATTTGTTTAGAGCTAAAGCATGTCGGCATTCCTTATCGCGAGCTGGAAAATATCCATGATGTCATTAAGGATGTTGATATTTTATATGTTACCCGGGTGCAAAAAGAACGGTTTAGTGATTTAGTTGCTTACGAGAAAGTCAAGAATTACTACATTGTCGACCCGGCGCTAATGAGCCAAGCGAAGGGAAAAATGGCAATAATGCATCCCCTACCCCGTGTGGGAGAAATCTCGTATGCGGTGGATGAAGATCCTCGGGCTGCCTATTTCCGCCAAATGAAAAATGGCATGTACATCCGTATGGCATTGTTGGCGGCTGTGTTAGGCAAAGCGTGATACTATAACACCGTTGTCCTTTTAGGAGTTCAACTTCTATCGAGAAGTTGAACTCCTAATTGACGGCGTTCTCCGCCCGAGCGCACGGGGGTTAGGTTAAATCCCCGTGCTACGTAAATAATAAGCCCCTTAGAAAGGGGCTGGTG
>WFQU01000087.1 GCA_015486845.1 Anaerolineae bacterium
TACCGAGCAGTTTCGCCACCTCAGCGGTGCTTCCCGTCTCCTCGTCGTAACTGAAGCCGTCGTAGAGGCCCATTACGCCTTCGATCACAGCAATGTCGGCCCCGCGCGTCGCGTGGGCGAAGAGGCCCGGAACCCGCTCGCGGGGGATCATCCAGGTATCAAGCGTGCGGGCGGTCCGCCCCGCGGCCAGGGTGTGATAGGTGGGGTCGATATAGTCCGGTCCCACCTTGAAAGGTTGCACACGCAGGTCGCGGCCCTGGAAGGCGGCAATGATTCCGGCAGTGATGGTAGTCTTGCCCACGCCGCTATGGGTACCGGCGATGATCAGGCGGGGAATGTTCACCTGCGAGCCCGTCCGATCAACGTCCAGCCAGCAGGCAATGCCAGCGCAGCCAACCCGATCTTTAGCAGGTCGCCGGGGATGAAGGGTAGCAGGCCCAGAGCCAGCACGTTATCCACGCCGACGAACCCGGCCAGCCAGGGCAGGCCGCAGAGGTAGATCACCAAGTTGCCGATGACCATAGCTGCAGCAGCCGTGCCAAGACGGCGATCCCACCCACGTTCACACAGCCAGCCGACGATAAAGGCGGCAGCAATAAAGCCGTACAGATATCCGGCTGTCGGACCAAACAACACGGCCGGGCCGCCGGCACCGTTAGCAAAGACGGGCAGCCCAGCTATTCCTTCGGCCAGGTAAGCCAGCACGCTGACTGCACCAGCGCGGCTGCCCAACAACGCACCTACGAGCAAGACAGCAAACGTCTGACCTGTGATGGGCACAGGGCTGAAAGGTAGCGGAACGCTGATTCGGGCGAACAACGCGATCAATAGGCTTCCAGCAAGAATGGGCACGATTTTTTGCCGCCAGATGGATCGTGGCCACAAGGTCGGGCCGAGTGTTTGTGCAATTGTCTGTTGCATAGGATACCTCCAGAAATGGTGTAGATGTATTGCATGCGAGCGGCATAGAGCAGACTGTGATCCGCCGTCATGCACAAAGACAGAAACCCCCGAGGGGCTGTGGCGTTGCGAGATCTCGTGAGATATGACCACGGGTCGGTGCTACGTTCAGTATTCGATGCCAGCCTGAGCACGGATGCCTTGCTCCTTGAACGGATGTTTGACCACGCGCATCTCGGTTACCAGGTCAGCGAATTCGATAAGTGTGTCTGGCGCATAGCGGCCGGTGATGATCAGGTGCAGCATGGGGGGCTTATTCTCGCGCAACCAGACGATGACATCATTGGTATTCAGCCAACCGTAATGAAGCAGATAGGTGAACTCATCCAAAATGATGATATCGTAATCGCCACTACTGATTCTCTGTTTGGCCAGCTCCCAACCATGTTGGGCTCGGGCCACACTCTTGTTTATGTCGCGGCTGATCCAGGTGAAGCCGTCGCCAATGGGCGTGATCTCGATGCCCAGTTTGCGGGCGGCTTTGTTCTCGCCAAAAGATGCATTCTCGTGTTTGAGGAACTGGAACATGCAGACGCGCATGTCGCGGCCCCAGGCACGGAACAGTACGCCCAGAGCAGCTGTGGTTTTGCCTTTGCCATCGCCAGTATTGACGATTAACAGGCCCTTTTTGGGCTTTTTCTTCATCATTCTTGTCTCTCCTTTTCTACCACCGGTAGCGCAGGAGCTACCAGGGGAACATTATACACCGGATGCCGGGCGACGACTACAGGGACTCCGTAAGCCTGCAGCAGGTTACCTTCCGTGAGGACTTCATCCACGGAGCCTTCTGCCAGAATGCGACCTTCGGCCAGTAACATCATGCGGTCGGCGTAGAGTGCGGCCAGGTTCAGGTCGTGGATGCTCATGATCACGGACAGGAGTTGCTCGTGGGTCAGTTTCTGCACCAGGGTGAGTACCATACCCTGGTAGCGCAGGTCAAGATTGGCAGTGGGTTCGTCCAAGAGTAGAATTCTAGGTTCCTGAACGAGGGCGCGAGCTATGAGCATGCGTTGCCGCTCTCCACCTGAGAGTGTGGTCACAGGGCGATTTCGCAGGTCGTACAGTTCGGTTTGGGATAATGTCTTCCGGATAACGTGTTTGTCTTGGCGGGAGAGGGGTAAGAACCAACCGCGATGAGCCATCCGGCCCAAAGCCACGACTTCTTCCACGGAGAGAGGCCAATCGCCGTCCGCTTGCTGAGGAACAAGGCCCACCTGTCGCGCAGCCTCGCGGACGGACAATTGCCACGCATCCTGACCATCCACCATAACCGCACCATGCCGAGGACGCATCTGTCGGGCAAGGGCGCGCAGGAGGGTCGTCTTGCCCACCCCATTGGGCCCGACCAGAGCCAGTATCTCCCCCTGTCGCGCCCGCAAATCGACTTCCCGTAAGACATCGTGGCCATTATAAGCCAAAGTCAGCGTTTCGGTGCTTATCGTGGCCATGGCTCACCTCGTTTCAGCAACCAGAGAAAGAAAGGCGCTCCCAGGAGGGCAGTGAGCACGCCCACCGGAAGTTCCAGGGGAGCCATCATGGTTCGGGCTAGATCGTCCGCCAACACTAACAGCAAGCCGCCAACCAGGGCGCTCATGGGGGTTTGTCGGGCATGAGCACCACCGACCAAGTGCCGGGCTATGTGGGGGGCCAGCAAGCCCACGAAGCCGATAATACCGGCGCTGGCTACGGCCGCTGCCGTGGTCAGAGTGGCGGCAGTTACCAACAGTGTGCGGGCCCAAAAGAGATTGAGGCCCAGGGATTGTGCGGTTTCCTCGCCAAAGGTCAGTGCATCGAGGGGGCGGGACATTCCCCATAGCAGTGCTATGCCCAGTATTACCAAAGGGGCGGTAATGTCCATTTGAGGCCAACTGCGTCCGCTAAGCCCGCCCAACAACCAGGCGAACATTTCGTGCAGATCGCGATCGCCCAGGAACATGAGCAGCGAGACTGCGGCGGAGAGCAGAGTGCTGAGTGCAGCGCCGGCCAACACTAAATTGAAGGCGGACACCTGGCCTCCGGCTTGGGCGATGAGATAAACTATTGCCACTGCCAGCAACGCGCCGGCAAAGGCCGCGGGCATTACGGCATTGATATTCAGGATGATGGCTAGCGTCGCGCCCAGTGCCGCGCCGCCTGAGGCGCCGATAATGTAGGGATCGGCCAGGGGATTGCGGAAAATGGCTTGGTAGGCAGAGCCGGAAGCAGCCAGCCCGGCACCGATAACCAGCGCCAGCAGGGTGCGGGCCAGGCGCAAATCCCAAACGATTGCCACGGTAGCGCCGCTCAAGCTGGGATCAGTGTGATGAAAGAGCACAGCCAGCACCTGGGCAGGCGGAATCGCTACTGCCCCCATGCCCAGGCTTAGCACCAGGGAGATGAGTAGTAGTGTTATGAAAGTGATGAAGACGAGCGAAACGCGAGTGCGACTCATATCAGTCTTACCACGTCATATCGCTTGCCGATACCACTATGCAGGGTACTTACGTTGTGAAGATACCGCCGCGCGGCTGCAGCTGCCTCCTCCATTTTTTCGGGCGTAGGAGCGTGCCAGGGCGTGCCAGGCACAGGGATGTAGGCATCCAGGCGGTAGGGGATATCTGGATCCACCGAAGCGATGAACGCGGCGATGCGCTCGGTTTCCGGAATATCGATATAATCGGGAATGAGAATGCTCTCCGATCTGAGATTCACGCCAGCCTCGTACAAGTATCGAAAGTGGGATAATACCGGAGCTACATCTGTGCCGGTGAAGTCTCGGTGCAAAGCGGGCGTAACGGCTTTGATGCTCAGTTGGATCTCGTCGAAGAGGTAGTAGGGTGGCAACAGCAAGCCGTTGGTCAACAGGATATGCTCGGCGTGAAGACGATCCTTCAAGGCCGAGGCTATTGGTTCCAGTGCAGGATCGGTGGAGGCATCATCGCCAAGGAAAAAGATGCGGCGGACAGGATGTGGCGCCAATATCTCCACTACTTCCTCTAGAGTCAGCATGTGAGGCTGTATGGATTGCTTGGCACCGCCGCGATCGGTAAGGTGGCTATCCCATCTGTGCAACAGGCGAATGCAGCCGCGGCAATGCATATTGCAGCCCCAAAAATACATGTGCACGGTGGCTACATCAGGCCCGTATGTGATGTGATAGACACGCGTTTTCATAGCGAGATCTCCTCCACCAAAGAAGATAGAGGGAACTGTTGCCACAGCCCCCTCGAGAGTTTACTTGTAAAGATTAGGGTAGATCGCCTTGGCGATTGCTTCCAATCCTTGCACCAGGCGGGGCCCGGATCGGGATACCACATCACCGTCGACAAGGTGGACTCGTCCGTTTTTGATGGCGTTGATTTGCTTCCATCCAGGCCTTTGCGACAACTGTTCAATAGATAGTTTTTTACCGTGCTTATCCGGGCCTAAGATTACGTCCGGATTCCGATGTATAACTTCTTCAGAGTTGACTTTCGGATAATCAAGTTTTAAGTCGTTGAAGATGTTTATTCCACCTGCCATCTCGATCATCTGACCGATGAAAGTCCCAGGGCCAGCCGTCATCAAAGGCTTATCCCAAACTTCCCAGAATACTCTCAGGCGCTTGTTCTTGGGGATAGTAGCAGTTTTATCGGTGATAGTTTTGATCTTGGACCGCATGCCTGCCACAATTTTGTTGGCTTTGGTTTTGTGTCCGGTCAGGCGGCCCACCAATTCTATGTTGGCATACACGTCATGGAAGGTGCGGGCGGTGAGGGCGATGACGGGGATATGCTGCTGTGTCAGTGCATCGATGATAGGCTGATGAATCTTGCCGGCAGCCAGGACAAGGTCCGGCTTTAGCGCCAGGATTTTCTCCACACTGATCGATTTGGCAGAGAATCCACCAACTACTTCTTTACCGGAGCAGGCTTTGGGAGGGTAGTTGCAGTACTTGGTCACGCCTACTACCTGATTTCCAGCACCAACGGCAAAGAGTGTTTCGGAGTTAGATGGCGCCAGGGAGACGATGCGCATAGGTGCGTGATCTATCTCCACCTTTCGACCCAGGCCGTCTGTCACGCTCAATGGGAACAAAGATGCTGTTTTCGTCGGAGTAGGGGAAGCTACAGCAGTTGTCGGATTCAGTGGGGCCGACGTAGGCGGAGCTTGTGGGGTTGTAGCCATCGGGCCACAGGCAGCCAGAACGAGCACCAGAATCGACAGAACGAACAGAACTGAAAACTTACGCGAAGACATTTTTCACCTCCAAGATATGGAATTGGTCGTGTGCCACAACCAAGAACACACGAAACAAACACAAACAAAAAAACCGGCCTTCGCGAGGCCGGGTAGAGTAAACCTTCATCACTTGGCAAATGCCTTTGAATAACAAAGAACCCGGCCGCTTATGCGTGCCGGGTAGAGTCGTTGCCTTTGCCAGATTGACAAAGGGCGATACGAAAATTGTATCGCACCCTACCCTCTTCCGCGAGAAGGTAACGAGCCAGTAGAGGTGGGCGACCGGGCTCCCAAGATGCAATTCTGCTCCTGGTTACCGTTGCGGGACAGCGCCGGACTTTCACCGGCTTCGCCTTTCAGCCCTGCCATCCGGGGCAAAGGGCGCCTCTACTGCCATAAATACTTCGTTCTTTTGTTAAAGTTAATCGCTTGCGTCTGTGTACACGAGCCAATACAATATAAGCCATTCAGAAGGCAATGTCAAATACGGGAGAGAGAATGAGTTAATTGGACTCCACAGATATCTACCCTACCTAACAAATAAATACCGGATGAACTTATTTGAATTGGGTGTGTCCTAACCGAGTTGGGAGTAGTGCGACAGTGGCACATGATCACCAAATGAAATTCGGCTCTCTAAGCGGGCTACCGCCCACCGAACCGGGCATAGGCTCATAGGGCACACTCATCTGAAAATAGGACCTCTCCCCCGGCTGGCCGACCAAATGGTCGGCTAGCCCTCCCCGACACGGGGATGGGGAAAAGCTAAACGTAGCACAGCTTAGGGGAGAGGTCTCCTCTTAAAACAGAACGCTGATCAGCGCTGATGTGCGCTGATAAACGCAGCCTACCTCGCCCGACGATTAGAAATTGCTGCTACAACTGCAAAACCTGCCTGCGCAGGTTGCATGCTAATCGCTGTAGGGCGATTTTGCAGACATTGCCGTGACTTTTAGTCGCTGGGCCCATCTGCCATCATCAACAAACTCTTGCATCATTGCATGCTTCTTGGTCTTAGTGCGGCCACCTCCGGCCAAGCGGTCCGCAAGCCATGCCTTGCAGATTTCGTGGTTAATGCCCTGGGGGAGGAACCGGCTCACCCAGACGCTGGCATCGGCCACGATCATAGATCGCTTCTCTGCTCGCGCACCGCTTCCGGCGCCGATACGCCCTCAGCCCACTGCCTGCCGATTTCCTCGGATAGTCTGTTCATATCCATCCATACTGATTCCAAAACTTTCTCCGCGATCTCACTGCTCCGGGTGGGTACAATCCGGGCAACCGGGACGCCGTGATTAGGTAACGACCACCTCTTCGCAATCTCGTTAATGAGGCTACTGTACCACCGATGACTGATCCCTATCGTCCACGAAGACTGTTTTTTTGATCACAACACTTTCGTGCTCCAGAATATGCCCCTCCTCATGACTGTCACGAAGGTTTTCCGCGCCTTGCTTCTTTTGTGCCTAAGAACTTTTTCAGCCACGGCCCGGCACCATAGATCAAAAACATGATGTAAAGCACTTGCAAGATAGGCTTGAAGGAAAGGGCGAATACCGTAAGGGCACTGAACATAGTTGCAGCTATACTCAATGAGATAGCCTGCGAACTGGCAGTGGCCCCGAGTAGCAGTATCATCCCCTGCTCATATTTCAATTTGAGCAACTTTGCGGCCATTAAAGAAAGGAAGGTCTGGATCAGGTAATAGGTAAAAAGCCCAACCAGAACGAGAACAAACACAATCGGTTGTGTCATCACGATCCTGGCAACTTTGGCCACGGAGAAAAACACAATCAACAGAATACCGATGGCCGAGACTCCGGGGAAGTATTTCTTGATCTCCATGAAATATGGCATCCCTTTTTTCTTGATGATCATGTGCCTTGTCCATAAGCCAAAGAATAATGGAATGAGAATGTAGGCCAGAAGTACTAGAATTAAAGTTTCTATACTAAAAGAGACAAAGACCCCTCCGCTGAGCTTAAGTATAACGGGCGAGAAGACGGGAATCAGCAAAAGGCCCAGCACGGCTATCACCAAAGCATCCTCGACACTGGCATCGGCAATACCCGACCAGCCGATTAACATATTTGAACAAGGAATGGCTCCTACCATGACCATGGCAAAAGCAATATCCGGGTAACCCTGGAGCAGGGTCCTCGAGACGATGAAAGCCGTTATAGAGGCAATGAAATAGGCAAAAGTAAAAGTTGCTAAGATCAACTTGAAATTCCGGCCGGCTTTTTTCACTTTCTCAATGATCATCCCCGTGAGCATCGGGTAAAGCATGATAAATACGGCCGCAATGCTGATCGGTTTGATGTTCATCTGCTGGACATTGAAGTACAACCCAAACAGCAACGCCACCACGAAATCAACAGCGACATAAAGATACAGACGTTTCTTCATATGCAGTAACAATTTCTTCATTGTCTCCATCTTCTCCCAAAATAGTGTTGGTGCAGAGGCGCAAGAGGCGCCGGCAAATGAATTGTCGGGTTGGTAATGAGAGCTGCGTGATGAATTGCCGCTACCCGTATCTTGCGACACCGCACCGCTATTCTATTCGGAAAGCATCGGCCTCACCAATTTCTCCGTCCTTCCTCTCAAAGCAGCGATCAGCCACGGATCATGTCAAGAGTCAAGAATGGTAGCATCCTCGCACTCTTACATCCCCTGCCGTTGAAGCAACTGAGCGTTGATGGCGACGATGATGGTGCTCGGCGACATTAGCAGTGACCCAACGGCGGGTGAGAAGGGGATCCCCACCGGCGCCAGCACCCCGGCGGCCAGTGGCATGCGCCCCAGGCCATTCTCCTTGTCTCACTGCCTCAAGTATAGAATGCGAGGATGATCTGCGGGTAAAGGATTCTTAAAGATTTTGTAAAGAGAATCGGGCGGACAGAGCGAAGAATGTTTTTTGAGCAAATATAAGGTCGGTCAATGTCGCAATGTTCTCATGGTGGGTGCACACTACCGATGCAATGCAATACCGTATGCATTACGAGGAGTCATCATGAGCCTTCGGCCTGCCTGTGCGGGCACGCAGACAGGCACACCACAGCGGCTGAAAATGCCCCCTATCCCCCAACCTTGGGGGGAGCAACACACCCCCAGAATTGAGAGCCCGGGGGGGGGCGGAGGAGCAACTTTGACGCAGAGCCGCGGGGACGCAGAGAGAAATAATCTGCAACGGGTCTCGCAACACCAGCCCCCTTTCAGGGGGCTTCCTGCCACGTAGCACGGGTATTTTACCCCCGTGCGCTCCAACGGAGAACGCCGTCGATTAGAAGTTCGACTTCTTGAAGAAGTCGAACTTCTGAAATAGGAATCTTTTTAGTTTTTCTGTCAAGTCCTGAAATACGTTTACAACAAAACTGCACATACCTCCTGAAAAAGGCTCTTGGCTGCGTCGTGGCCGGTTTACTTTGGGCCATCACTTCCTGCCGCCGCGCTGCTGCCCGCCGTCATCCTGTTGGCAACAAACGCTTACTTAGTGTTGTCGCCGTGAGTTGGTATGAGCTTGATCGTAGCCAATAGTACGAACCGGGTTTAGTAATAGGAATTTTCGTATTGCTGGCCTAATTTATTTGAGATCAGCATTGATCAGCGCACATCAGCATTGATCAGCGTTCTATTTTCCAGGGAAGACGGAAAAGATTACTGCGGTCGTGACGCCGTAACGAAACAAGTTTTTTTAGTCTGATTTTTTATCTGCGTCCCATTTTATTTTTGAAGGAGAACACCAGTGAAAACTTTCTATCGCGGTGTATTTGTTCTGTTTGTGGGCGTACTTGCCCTATTGAACAATTCTGTGGCGTTTGCTCAAAGTCAAAGCCCTATCGGGCCGAGAGAAGCTGAAGCTTTTTATGAGCAGACCGGCGGCATTGACATGGTGGGACAAATTGGCGGCGCTCTTGCCGATACGGTCGTGCAAGGCGATTACGCCTATATGGCAGTAGGGCCA
>WFQU01000088.1 GCA_015486845.1 Anaerolineae bacterium
CGTAGCACGGGGATTTGACCCCCGTGCGCTCGGGCGGAGAACGCTGTCGATTAGAAGTTCAACTTCTTGAAGAAGTTGAACTTCTAAAAGGGGATTGTTTTTTATCTGCGTGCGCAGCCTGCGTTGATCTGCGTCCCATTTTTATTTTCAGGGGAGTCATCATGAGCCTTCGGCACACCACAGCGGATGAAAATTAAGATCAGCGTGCATCAGCGTTAATCTGCGTTCTATTTTCAGAGGAGACGTATTACATTCATGACCTTTTACAGCATTTTATTTAACGACGCTGAGAACGATCTAACAAAGGAAACACCAGAAGCGCCCGTTTTTTTTGTTGATTTGAATCTCGATCAAATTATAGATGCCATCACGGAGGGCAAAGAGGAATATGACTTAAAACCGTTTTATTACGCGGCGCTGCATGACGCCAACGCGATAAAGAGCCGTCAGGCTATCATGCGAGACCTTGAAAACAAAACATTGATGGCGAGTATTGAGTCATTTGCTCAGAAAATGAGCATCACGCGCCGGTATCTTGGTTTAGTGGATAAACTGTACTACAAATATCATAAAGAAGGGTGGATTCTGGAAGCAGCGGCGCTCTATTGCGATGCCGTTAGTTGCTTGGCCACTGATTTATTCCAGGTGGATTTAGAATCCGGCGACTTGTTAGCTTTTCGAGAGTACATGACGAACTACGCCAGTTCTGGTGCTTTTACAACGCTGCGGGAAGAGACGAAGGCGCTGAAGGCCGACTTGTCGACAGTGAAATATTGCGTGCGCATAAAAAACAGCACGGTCAAGGTTCGTAAATATGAAAATGAGGCCGATTATAGCGCGGAGGTAGAACGGACTTTCGAGAAATTTAAACAGGGCGCGGCGAGAGATTATAGGGTTCATCTTTATGAAAGCTCTGGCATGAACCATGTCGAAGCACAGATACTGGATTGTGTGGCTAGGCTTTACCCTAACATATTTTCCAGGCTTGACCGGTATTGTGCCCGACACGCCAGTTTTCTGGATGAGACTATCGCTGTTTTTGACCGGGAGGTACAATTTTTTGTTGCCTACTTGGAGTACATCGCTAAATTCAAACAGGCAGGGTTGCAATTTTGCTATCCACTGATTTCTGATGAGGACAAAGAAATTTATGATCTGGCGGGCTTTGACCTGGCCCTTGCTAACAAACTTGTTCCTGAAGATGACCCCATCGTGTGCAATGATTTTTACTTGCGAGGTCAGGAGCGCATATTGGTGATAACCGGTCCCAATCAGGGTGGGAAGACGACCTTTGCCCGTACTTTTGGCCAATTGCATTATTTAGCCAGCCTTGGCTGTCCTGTCCCGGGCAGAGAAGCCCGGCTCTTTCTGTATGATCGGCTCTTCACACATTTCGAGAAAGAAGAGGATATCAAGAACCTTCGCGGCAAACTGGAGGATGACTTGGTCAGAATTCACGAGATACTTGACCGGGCTACATCAAATAGTATCATCATCATGAATGAGGTTTTTTCTTCCACGACACTGAGAGATGCCGTTTTCTTGGGCAAAAAGGTCATGGCTAAAACAATACAACTGGACGCACTGTGTGTCTTCGTCACGTTTGTGGATGAGTTGGCTTCTTTCAGCGAGAAAACTGTCAGTCTGGTTAGCACAGTTGTGCCCGAGAATCCAGCAGTGCGCACTTTTAAGATTGTCAGGAAACCTGCTGATGGACTGGCTTATGCCACTTCTATCGCCGAAAAACATGGTCTGACTTACGAACAAATTAAGGAGCGCATAAAAACATGAAGGCTTTTCTCATGTATCCCGACCGGGATTTCGATCCGGAACAAGAACTCCCGGCGAATGAACAGACGTTGACGCAAGACTTGGAATTGAACACTTTATTTGAGGCCATGGCACGTGGGGACGAATTTTTAGCTGAGTTGGCAAAGAAAGCTGTTTTATCCAGTTTAGATGATCCTGATACGATTAGATATCGTCAGGAGATTCTCAAGGACTGCATCAAGAATCCCGCTGTCGTCAGGGAAATCTACCGTATTCCGATAGACTCCATTGAAAACAAACGGGAGCACTGGCTGGGCATTTTTAGCCGGTATCCTGGTGGTATATTGAGTAGCGCGGTGGAAATGCTAGCTATGTTTGTTGGCTTGCTGAAGAATTTGAGGAAGATCGCCGGCGAGCATGCCGATGGATTCGAATCGGAGGGTTTTACGAGGTTTTTTGCGATGATTAAGCAGGAACTGGACGACGCCTATTTCGTCACTGTGGAAGATCATCTCCGCGAACTGAAATTCCGTGAGGGTGTTCTGCTTAGCGCTGGGTTAGGGCAGGGTAATGAAGGGGCCGACTACATACTTCGTAAACCTAAAGAGAGAGAGCCACATTGGATTAAGCGGGTCTTCACGAATAATTCCCCGGCTTGTAGTTTTACCATTCCCCCGCGTGATAATCATGGTGCCAGCGCGCTGGCAGCGTTAAAGGATCAGGGCATTAATCTAGTTGCTAATGCCCTGGCCCAGTCCGCCGACCACATTAATGACTTCCTCAACATGCTTCGGATCGAGCTGGCTTTTTACATCGGCAGCCTGAACCTGTATGAACAGCTTACCCAAATGGGAGAACCTGTGTCTTTCCCGCTGCCGGTGGTTCGTGGCGAGCGGCAGCATTCTTTGGTGGGCTTGTACGACGTGTGTCTGGCTTTGACCATGAAACATAAAGTCGTAGGTAATGATGTGCATGCTGACGATAAAGACCTGGTCGTCATCACGGGCGCTAATCAGGGGGGCAAGTCCACTTTTTTGCGGAGTGTCGGATTGGCGCAGCTGATGATGCAATGCGGCATGTTCGTTCCGGCACTGTCTTTTCGCGCCAATGTTTGTAATGGCCTTTTCACGCATTACAAACGGGAGGAAGATGTCACCATGAACAGCGGCAAGCTTGATGAAGAACTCAGCCGGATGAGCGATATTGTAGACCATATTGCACCTGATTCCATGGTGTTGTTCAATGAATCGTTTGCAGCTACAAACGAAAGAGAAGGCTCGGAGATTGCCCGGCAGATTGTTAGTGTCCTGTTGGAAAAACGCATCAAGATTTTCTTCGTGACGCATTTGTACAAATTTGCGCACGGTTTTTATGACAGGAAAATGGCAAACGCTATTTTCCTGCGGGCTGAGCGGCAGGCAGATGGAACAAGGACATTCAAAATCATTGAAGGTGAGCCCTTGCAAACAAGTTATGGCGAGGATTTGTATGACAGGATATTCGTAGCATGACACTGCCTAAGGTGATGTCTGGCCAAAAGATGATCTCGCCGCCTTTTTCCCTTTTGAGGGCACTGCCTTCGACCTCCCGGCAGGGGAACCCCTACGGCTCTCTCCCAACCCTTCCGAAATACGTTCCCCCGGCTACGCTGGTCAAACGAATTAAATAGGTCATTGGTCGCTGCTTAGTAATCGTCCAAGAATAAATTCCCCCAACTGTCATTGCGAGCGGGCGCAGCTCCGAAGCAATCTCCGACTTGCAAACTTGGGGATTGCTTCGGCCTATCAGCCTCGCAATGACACAAGCGGGAAGTTATTTTTAGACAGCCACTTAGGCCAGCCGGTAACGCCGGTCTGCTACGCCATGCCTTTCCCCGTAGCATTCTTCCTTAAGCCTGCGATCGCCAACCCTTATCGTTTTTCTGATTTCATCTGAAGTAGAACACGCTTTTTGATTTACGCTTAAAGGCGTAAGAAATGGATTGAAACGTTTAACTTTACCCTTGACAAATTACTGGTTGTATGCTATACTGGGAGAAGTTAAACGTTTAGATGCGTTGATATAGCCGGTAAAGTCGTATTCGTCCCACTTTATAGGAGGTTAAAGGTTTAACATGGCTGGTGTTACAATCCGCGATGTCGCAAAAGAAGCTGGCGTCTCCATTGCCACAGTCTCTTATGTGCTGAACAACTCTCGGAATGTGTCGGAGGATACACGCCGGCGCGTGCTTGAGACCGCGAAACGTCTGGGCTATCGGGCTAATATCATTGCCCGCAATCTACAGGCCAGCGAAACCAGGCTCTTCGGCTATTCTTGGCGTCCCAGTCCACCCGACCGCTTTAATCCTATCTTGGACCGTTTTTTGCAGGCCATGGCCGAAGCTGCCGCGTTTCATGGCTATCACGTACTGACTTTTCCTTTCCCGACTATCGAGGACGAATTGGCTACGTATGCGGAGATGATGCTGACTGGCCAGGTAGACGGTTTTGTGCTTTCTAATACCAACTTAAACGATCAGCGTGTGCGTTGTCTGTCGGACAACGGCTTCCCGTTTGTGGCTTTTGGCCGTTCTAACGCGGACTGGGATTTTCCCTGGGTGGATGTAGATGGAAGAACCGGTGTGCGCATGGCCACACAACACCTGATTGCGCAAGGCCATCGGCGTATTGCTTGCTTAGCCTGGCCTGAAACATCTTTAAGCGGTCAGTACCGGCTGAGCGGTTACTTGGAAGCTATGGAGGCAGCTAATTTGCCGGTGGATCCCGCTTGGATCGAGCGGACCGAGAATATCCACAATGATGCTTACGCTGCTTCTTGGCGACTGCTAAACCAGCCGGCAGATCGCCGGCCCAGCGCGATTGTCGCTCTAACCGATCTTATGGCGCTGGGGGCGATTAATGCCGCTTGGGACGCAGGGCTGAAGCCCGGCCGCGACCTGGCTGTGACTGGCTTTGACGATGCGCCGATCGCCCGCTTCCTGCGCCCGCCGCTGACCAGCTTGCGTCAGCCTATCGCTGAAGTGGGGGAGCGGTTGATTACTATTTTAGTGGATATTGTTCAGGGAAAGCCCCTCTCTGAGCCCCATGTATTGTTGCAACCTGAATTAGTCGTCCGCGCCTCCAGCGTAGTGTCGTATGAGGAGTAAAGTTGGAAATGACAAGAGGGTGGGACTACGAAATACTTATTACCGGAAAGTGAGTAATTCGTGAATCTGCAGGCAGTTATTTTTGATTTGGACGGTGTCATTACCGACACTGCTGAATACCACTACCGGGCCTGGAAGCGATTGGCCGATGAGGAAGGTCTGCCTTTCGATCGGGGAATCAACGAAAGACTACGCGGTGTATCCCGTCGCGCCTCGCTGGAGATCATATTGGACGGCCAGCAGGTAACTGAAAAGCAAATAGCCGAGATGATGGCGCGCAAAAACGGCTACTACGTTGCCATGTTGAAGCAGGTGACGCCAGCGGATTTGCTGCCAGGTGTGTTGTCACTACTCCAAGAACTCCACGCAGCCGGAATCAAGATCGCCATTGGCTCGGCCAGCAAGAACGCCAAGAGTGTGCTGTCTGCCCTCGGCATCGGAGGGCTGCTGGATGCCGTAGCCGATGGGTACAGCGCCGGGCGTCCCAAGCCGGCACCGGACCTCTTCTTGAAAGCGGCAGAGATGTTAGGGGTACTACCAGGCGTCTGTGCGGTGGTCGAGGACGCTGCGGTCGGGATCGACGCCGCACTGGCGGCCGGCATGTGGGCCATCGGCCTGGGGCCGGACAAACGGGTGGGCCACGCACATGCCCGTTTCGA
>WFQU01000089.1 GCA_015486845.1 Anaerolineae bacterium
CGGTGCAGCCGAGGACCTTTTTCAGGGAGTCTGGAGGGTGAAACGCCCCCAATAGGGGTTTGGAGGCTGGCCCCCAAGAGAGAAAATAAAATAGATTGTCAGCCACCATCAACCAACCCAATTCCTATCGCCGTAGCATTGCTTCTTAAGCTTGCCCTGAAAATGCCCCCTATCCCCCAACCTTGGGGGGAGAGCAACACACCCCCAGAATTGAGGGCCGGGGGGGCATTTTCAGCCGCTGTGGCATGCCTGTCTGCGTGCCCGCACAGGCAAGCCCATAGGCCCACGTCGACGCCCAGAACAACTTTAGAAGTACTGACTCATAGTCCCCAATCCTCAGCCATTTCTTGCAAATTCGCGACCACATCCGGAGGCAGTTTAATGCCTTCTCTTAGGGCTTTCTCCCGTCTCTCCCATTCCATCTCACCCGGCATGTATATCCGGCTGGCTCCTGGGGCTTTCGGTGCCGATTTGATCTCTTGGATCATCGCATCAACCCTGGCTTTAAACGTCTCAACCGGCATGAACACATCGGGATTTATCACCATAAACGCATGTCCCTGGTTGGGCGGCTCTGCAAGATCCAATACCCAACTTTGGACTTCGCCCATCACGGCGGAGCCGGTCAACACTGCCGACAGGACTTCGATCAGCACCGCGATGCCGTAGCCTTTGTGTCCGGCCATTGGCAGCATAGCACCATCGTCGATCTTGAAGGGATCGGTGGATGGGTGGCCGGTGGAGTCCACAAACCAGGTAGGAGGTACTTGCTCTCCCCTTGCCCTGGCAGCGAACACTTTACTAACGGCCACAGCACTCGTCGCTATATCCAGAAAGATCGTAGGTTCACCGCCCGCGGGCACAGCATATGCAATCGGATTCGTGCCCAGCACACGCCCTTTAGCACCCGGCACGGTCATAAACGGCTCGACATTGCACATGGATAGCCCGATCATATTCTGTTCAGCTGCCATGTTCGCATAATAGCCCGCCGCTCCAAAATGCCCGCTGTGGGTCACTCCTATGAACGCAACACCGGTTTTCTTCGCTTTGCCAATCGCCAGATTCATAGCCATGGTAGAAGAAACCATAGGCATCGCGTAGTGTCCATCCACAAGCGCGGCAGACGCTGCTTCCCTAACTACTTCCGGCTCAGCCTTCGGATTTAGCCGTCCATCACGCACATTTTTCAGTAGACCCCGCAATTGTTTAGTACCGTGGGTATGCACGCCCCACGTGTCTGTAGTCACCAATACCTTTGCCGTGACGCGAGCATGCTCTCTGCTCAGTCCGGCTTTCAGCATGGCGTTGACACAGAATTCTTCCAGTTCTGTGGGGGACAACACGGCCCTATTGAGAAACTCAAGATTGGACATTAGCTAACCTCCTTGACTATTCAGTAACCGATTGGGATGACTAATCCGGGATCCTGTAGAATATTTTGGCATTCTTGCCGAATATCAGTTCTTTCTCGTGGTCGGAGAAGTCTTTGAGAATACTTTGCAGGGTTATAAACCACTGTTCATAACTGCCGGCCAACAAACACACCGGCCAATCACTCCCGAACATGACCCGGTCTGGACCAAAGAGCTCGACAACTTTCTCCACATAAGGACGCAAGTCATCTATCGTCCACGCATGCCATTTTGCTTCAGTAATCATGCCCGACACCTTGCAGTAAACATTTGGGAATGATGCTGCGATTTTCATAGCATCAACCCAGTCGTTCAACTGGCCTTCAGCGATATTTGGCTTGCCCATGTGATCTATCACATAGCTTAGCTCGGGAACTGCCTCCACGACTTTAGGGACGAACGACCATTCCCGGGGTTTCACCAGGAGTTCATACACCAGTCCGTGCTTTGCAACCTCGCGGAGGCCACGCAACACCGTTGGCTGCATAATCCAGGCTGGGTCCGGTTCATCGTGCCATTGGTGGCGAATCCCAACAAGCTTAGGGTGCTGGATAGAATCCAATGTTGTTTCCACCTCCGGGTCAGCCAGATCCACCCAACCGACCACACCAGCTATCCAATCATTCTCGTCAGCGAGATCGAGAAAATGCCGGGTGTTTTCCAAAGTCGAGTTCACTTGCACGACGATGGTTTCGCTTACCTCCAACTTGTCGAGAATCGGTTTGAGGTCCTGAGGGCTGAAATCCTTAATAATAGCCTGAAAATCATCTAATGGGGCCCCAAGTCCTTCAAGCAGATTGATAATTGTCTGCTTCTTCCAGAAATGTTGATGAGCATCCAGAATGTACATCTTTGACCTCCTTCCAAAAATAGAACGCGATGCATGCTGATCTTATTTTCAGCCGCTGTGGCGCACCATAGGCTCATGCCAACTCCCAGATTACCACGAATCATTCTTCTTTTATGTCAGAGCTGCTCCCCGGCGCCTGTGGCGTGCGGTAGGTCCCATTCTCAACCACGACTGGGTACACAAAATGCTCCCGCAAATGGGGGATATACTCCAAGAACAAAGCCTGATGCCCCAGAGCAATGTGGTTGAACAGCGCCAAATGTTGATGTATTTGTCCCATATCCCCGACATGGGGCACCACTGTTATGCCAAATTTGCGTGCCATAATACTGACCGCGATGAATTCATTAATGCCGCCCAAGCGCAGTGCGTCCGGCTGGCAAATATCCACGGCCCGCGCCTGGAAATAATTCTTGAAAATAACCCGATTCGGGACATGCTCTCCTAAAGCTATCTTGATTGGGGCAATGGCCCTGCGCAGTGTTTGATGAGCAATAACATCGTCTGGATGAGTAGGCTCCTCAATCCAATAAGGATTCATCGACGCGAGCGCCAACGAGTTCCTAACAGCTTGTGGGAGGGTCCATTTCTGATTGCAGTCAAGCATAATCAAAGCGTTGTCCCCGGCTATCTCCCGCACAATCTTGGCGCGTCGGATGTCCCGCTCACTATCATCCGATCCGATTTTTAGCTTCATCGCGTTGAACCCGGCGCCCACAGAGCGCTTAACGTTTTCCCTGATCTGATCATCTGAGTACTGGAACCACCCTACGGAGGTATCGTAACCAGGATACCCTGTCCCCAGAATACGTTCCCGTTCCGGCCGTGCGGGCACGTTCTGCTCAAGGATAGCAATGACATCTTCACGCGAAAGGACATCTTCCAGATAACTCAAGTCCAGGAAATTAGCGACTTCATCGGGGGAGAGATCCAGAAGTAGCTTCCACAACGGCACACCACGAGCTTTCGCCCATAGATCGAAGCAAGCATTCGTGATTGAGGCCAATGCCAAATGAACCACTCCTTTGTGAGGGCCAAGCCAGCGGTACCGGGGGTGATCCGCGATGCTTTTCCACACGCGCCCAAAATCGGACATCAAATCCTCAATATTCTTGCCCACAAGCGGTGCGGCCAATGCTTCTATAGCCTCACAGACCAAATCATTGCCATCCCCCAAAGTGAACGTGAGCCCTACGCCTGTCAACCCTTTGTCGGTATGCAGCAAAGTAACGGCATAAGAATACTTGGGGTTTGAGTGAACGGAATCAGCGCCCGCTCCGTGTTCCAAGGCAAACCGCACATCACGGGTCGCCACGTTAGAAATCGTATACGCTTTCATAAAGTCTTTCTCCCTGCCCTGAAAAGTCTGTCCCTTACTGCTCCAAGGCATAGATCTCTTTCATTTCCACCCATTTAGCCGTCTCCGGAGCCCCGGCGACCGGCTCCTGAAAAGATGCCATCATCTCATCCCAACGTTTCACCACGGGATCCTCGGCATACCTGGCAAAATCCCTCTCTACGTCGAAATCATCCACAGTTTCCATGAACATGAACAAAGTGCGTTCAAACCGGTAGATGAACATTTTCTGGATGCCACAATTCAAAAGGGCCTCGTTCACCTCTGGCCAGGGATTGGCGTGATATGCTTCATACCTGCGGATAATTTCAGGGTCATCCCTCAACAAAACCGTCATTGCATAGCGCTTCATAGTATCTCCTTGTACGGCCTCGTGCGTCTACCGTTTTCTACGCCAACAATGTCCCTATCTTCTGACTCATTTCCTCGTACATGTGCGAGTTTTCTAATTTGCCGACAATGCGCTGCTCTTTCATTACGAGCAACCTATCCGAAAGCCGTATCACTTCCGGCATGTCGCTGGAAATCAAAAGCACCGCCACGCCATTAGCCGACAAGTCCCAGATCAAATCATGCAGTGCATACTTGGTTTTAATATCAATCCCTATTGTGGGTTCGTCGATGATCAATATCTTGACATTCGCCCCCAGCCACTTTGCCAGGGCGACTTTCTGCTGGTTACCCCCGCTCAAGTACATAACCATCTGTTCCAAAGACGGCGTCTTGATATCCAGCCGCTTTACAAATTTTCCTGCTATGACTTTCTCCTCTGTGCGCCTGATCACACCAAGCATTTTTGCAATCTTGTCCCAGACGGTAATGGTGATATTGGACACGACACTATGGGCCAGAATCAGACCTTCCATTTTCCGGTTCTCGCTGACGTAACCTATGCTGTATCTGTGCAACGCATCCGCTACACTTTTGATGTGAGCAACCTTCCCCTCTACAAGTACCTCTCCTTGCTTAATTCGAGCATCGCCAATCAAAGCCCTGGCAAACTCTGTACGTCCGGCTCCTACCAAACCATACAACCCAACCACTTCGCCTGAATAAAGTTCAAGGCTAACCCCCTCGCTGCCAATATCGGAATAAATATCTACGGCTTCCAGGATAGGAGTTTTAGCTCTCGGTGGCTTCGACGGCAACTGAGTGACCACATATTTGCGACCGATCATCAGCGAGATCAACCGATCCCTATCCATGGCTTCTATCGGTTCGCTTTGCGAAACGACATGCCCATCCCTGAGCACCGTTACTGTGTCACAAAGAGCAAATACTTCCTCCAACTTGTGGGTCACGAACAACAACGCTACACCGCTATCCCTAAGCTTCCTCAGCACACTAAAAAGGAACTCGACTTCGTGTGGCGTCAACGAAGCTGTCGGCTCATCCAATAACAATATCTTGCTCTGCAACGCCAGTGCCTTAGCCGTTTCCACAAGTTGCATCTGGGCAGGACTCAACTCAGAAACCACAACCTTCGGCGACACCTCCAACCCCACAGCACTCAGCCATTGTTTTGCCTCAGCGTTGATCTTGCCGTAATGTACAAACGCTCCGGATTGATTCAGTCTCTCGAGAAGCACATTCTCGCCAATAGTGAAGTCCGGTATCAAGTTGCGTTCCTGTGGAATGAAACCCACTCCCGCCCCAACGGAATCCCGAGGCGAGGAGAACCTTACTTTGTTCCCTTCAATCAGAATATCACCCTCATCGGGCTGGTATAAACCTGAAATAATCTTTATCAACGTACTCTTGCCGGCACCATTCTCACCGATAAGGGCATGTATCTCTCCTTGCTGCAGCGTCAACGACACATCATCCAGAGCCTGAACGCCGGGGAAAGCCTTATTTATATGCAAAGCTTTAAGGACTGCTTCACGCTGTTTCATTTGTGGAAATCCCTCCTCCGTGCTATGCACGGCGGCGCCTGCCGCCCAACTCATTTAGAACCACAGCGCTCAGGATCAACAATCCTAACAGGAACTGCACGTAGTAAGGATCCACCTGCAAATGCACCAGAGCACTCTGGATAATCGAAAGGAGAAACGCCGCTAGAACGATGCCACCGATAGAGGCACCACCTCCCGTTAGGGCCACACCTCCAATTATTGGGATAGCAAAAGATGGTAATAGCCAAGATACACCTATCATGGGTTGAGCGGAACCTAACTGAGACATCCAAAGCATCCCCGCAACAGCCGCCATAAAGCCAGAAATAATGTGCGCAAGCACGACAGATCGCTTGACGGGCACACCAGATATCTCGGCAGCGTTCCAGTTTCCACCCGTAGCCAGTATTTGGCGACCGAACACTACATACTTTAGCAGAATCACCATCAGAACAATTAAGATTATCGTTACCACTCCCATATATGGGAAAAATCCAAAGCGCGCTTGGCCAAAAGCCTTCACAGTAGCTGAAATATTGTAGAAAGGCTTAGCATGGGTCATACCAAGGTTTAGCCCAAGGAATATACTGTTAGTGGCAACCGTGATAATAAAACTGTTGATGCCGGTCCACACAATCAGCATGCCGTTGAGATATCCAGCAAGAACACCAATTAGAAGCCCTACCAGCACCGCCAACCAGATTGGCCAGCCCCACATCGCCATCAATCCACCGCTCGTAACGGCTACCAACCCTCCAATAGCCCCCAAGGACAAGTTCATTTGCCCGATGGCAAGCACTATTGCCTGACTGAACCCTATGAGTATCATCGTGGAAACATCTCTGGTGATCACAAACAGGTTAAACGTGGAAAGATATTCCTTCGAGACCATGGACATGATCGCAACAGCGACGACATCAATAACTAACAACCTACCCCAATCTGATGAAACAAATTTTTGGAAAGCAGAACGACCGCGACCTTTTGTCAAATCACTTTTTCTCTTCGTCATTTGACCGACGTCCTTTCACGGTAAGCTTTCTGTAAGCGGTCAAACCCGACGGCAAGGAGCAAGATCAATCCCAAGAAAAAATTAACGAAGAAATTACTAACGTTCATAAGAAGGACGCCATTTGTAATCGTACCGGTCAGTATTCCCCCCAACACCGTCCCGAACACAACCACATTTCCACCTGAAATAGAGGTACCGCCTATCGCAGGTACGGCGAAAGAAGTAAGCAACCATTCTGTACCAATAATAGGCCCTGCTGACTCCATCCTCGCCGCATCCATAATGCCTGCCATGCCAGCCACGATGCCCACAAGTACGAAGACGGTTATTCTTATCTTTGACGACCGCAAACCCGACATTTCTGCTGCCCTACGATTAGCTCCCACGGCCAGAATCTTTCGTCCCAGGGACGTGGCTGAATACACAAAATACAAGACTATTGCAACGACCAGCATGATCCACACCAACGGTGATATAGGAAGACCAAATGTCCACACCCGGCTCAAATCAACGAAACCTTGAGGCAACACAGTAAAGGCTTTCGCCTTAGTCGTAATAAACATAATTCCGCTGAACATGCTGGATGTGGCCAGAGTAATTACAAAACTGTTGATCTTCGTTTTGACAACCAGTATCCCATTAACAAATCCCGCTGTAGCCCCCAGCAACATCCCCAACAAAATAGCCAAAGGATAAGGTACGCCGAGCAATTGCATCAAAGCACCGACGAACATGGCCACTCCTGCACCGATGGCACCTACAGAAAGATCCATCTCCGCGGCAGAAAGAGCTATCATTTGGGCAAATCCTACCATGACCTGCACCGACGCGAAGCGGAGCAGGGTGAAAATATTAAAGCTATTGAGAAATCCTGTAGCTCGCCACGCAAAGAATAGCCAAAATGCAGTTGTCACAAAGAACAACCCGAACCTGTACCAGTTTTTCCCAATATTCTTAAACGCCCGTGAAATAATCCCCACCGTTTCCCCTCACGCTTTCAGGTTCAGCTTCAGCATCTAAGACAGCGAGCGTGTAACATTGAGGGAGCACGTGCTCGCACGCGCGCTCCCTCACGATTTCCTTTTACTTCGAACAGCTCAAGTACTTATCGACAAAGGTCTTGCTGATCCTCTTGGTTAGGGTCTTGACCTCTTCCTTGTAAGTGCTCACATTGTCTTTCGTGACAAGCAAAGTCCCAGAATCAATGTAGTGGGGAGCATCTGCTTTAGGCTGGCACCCAGTCTTCAGGTAGGCAAGAACCTGAGCGCCTACGTAAGCCTGTCCATAAGGATTCTGCACCATGGTTCCAACCAGGTATCCATCACGAATAGCATTGAGAACTATGGGATCGTCGTCTATCCCGACCATCTTAATTCTCTTATCACCCAGATTCCTCAGGGCTGTGGCGGCCACGGTCGAAGGCACGTAAGCAGTGGTGATGATTCCGTCTGTTTCCTTGCCATGGGCAGCCAAATAAGCATTAATCTTCTGATCTGCGGCCTCCTGACTGTCCACATCCGCTATTGTTTCGACCAACTGCACCGCCCCATTTGTCTCAGCAACGGCTTTCTTCACAGCATTGATGCGTTTCTGTGTGTTCGGGTCTACCAAGAATCCAGTAAAATGGACAATCTTGCCTTTGCCACCCAGAGCCTTAATCAGAGCTTTGGTACCTAAGTAGGCAGACTGCGCCACATCGGTCGCCAGGCAGAAGGATGTCTTTGTGGGTTGGTTCAGACAACCTCCCAAAGCAACCACGGGAATCCCTTGCCCTACCATTTCATTGACAATAGCGTTAGAAGCATTAGCGTCGCCTGGGAAAATTCCAAATGCGTTGTATCCTTGAGCCATCAAACTATGGATTAGCTGATTTTGGGCATCAAGTTTCCACTCGGCGGGACTCTTGAATACGCTCTCGCCCAATCCAAAATCCTTAACAGCATCGGCCAAGCCAGGTTTCATGGGTAAAAAGTATGGATGCGGGCCACCAGGTACAATGGCCACGCGGATCTTCGAGAAATTTGGCTTCCCGGTTTGAGCGGTCGCTGTAGGCTTTAGCTGTGTTGTTGGGGCTGAGGTCGCAGTGGGAGCTGGCTGCGTGGCAGCACCGCCACAGGCACTCAGCAGCACAGCCATAACCGTTATCAGGGTAAGCAAAATAAAAGTCGACTTTCCGGATTTCATCACTTTCCTCCCTCTTTACATCACTTTGAGTCATTGCGAGAGATCGCAACATATAGAAATTCTAATCACGTATCAGACTACGACTTACTTATGCTCATGCGCACCAATGCACCACCCCCTTTCAATCCAGACGCTTGAACACTCCAATTACAGATCGGAGCCTTCATGGCTTTTCTCAAACTTTCGGCCATACGCCAACTCAGCACCACCGCTGATGATCAACGCTACACCGGTGATAAAGCTGGCCCCATCGCTGGCAAGGAACAGACATGCCTCGCCGACTTCTTCTCCGGTACCATACCGGCCGGTCCATTGATAGCTATTTAACAGATCTTCCACTTCCTGTGGATTCTCCTTAGAATCAATAAAAGAACGGAGCAAAGGAGTCTCAATCACTCCGGGCAGGACGGCGTTAACCCGCACACCATGTCGAGCCTCATCCGCCGCCAACGCTTTTGTGAACGCCGTAATTCCTCCTTTAGTGGAAACATAGGTGGTTGCCCACTCCTGCCCCATGGAGCCCACAAGACTGCTCATATTGATAATGCACCCATTGCTCTTGCGCAGGTACGGAAGAGCAAATTTGCTGGCGGCAAAGTAGCTAACAAGATTAAGCTTCAAAAGGTACTCGAAATCCTCAATAGAGAAATCATCTATCGGGCGATGATCAGGATGCCACCCTGCGTTGTTAACTAGGCAGTCCAGGCGCCCGAACATTTCTACAGTCTTCTCAATCAAATTCTTGAGTTCATCGGCCTTGGTTACATCGCACTGGATGTAACGGCAAATGCCGTTCTCTTCCTCAGAAATTCGCCGGGAGGCCGCTTTCCCCCTCTCAGCATTCCGGCCACAGATAACAACTTTTGCCCCTGCCCTGACGAACACGCGGGCAACGGACTCTCCGATGCCCATAGTGCCCCCGGTTACTACCGCCACTTTGTCGAAACCCTTGCACAGCTTAGAAAGCGTCAATCCCCCCATTTTTCCATCCTCCTTGCGCTCTGTAAGACAAGAAATTTAACGGCTCACTACAATGCTATTACTTGTTTTGCGACTTAACGCGTCAATCCAAAATGCTCAAGGGGTCCTCTATCATTTCAGCAATGATCTTCAGGAAAAGAGCACCCAGGACACCGTCAATTACCCGATGATCGCAAGAAAGGGTCACCGTCATAATCGGTCTGATGGCGACCTCCCCATTCACGGCTACCACGCTATCCTTTATCTTCCCCACAGCCAGTATGGCGGGCTCCGGGGCGTTAATGAGAGCGCTAAAACTGTCTATGCCGTACATGCCCAGGTTGCTGATCGTCAACGACCCGTTGCCGATATCTTCCGGCCGCAAACGTCGCTTTCTCGCTCGCTCCACAAGCTCCAGCCTCACAGCAGCAATCTGGCCCACGCTCATCTGGTCCGCATTGCGCACCACCGGCACCACCAAACCTTCTTCCGTTGTTACGGCCAAGCCCACGTTCACTTCATCGTTTTGTAGCAATCTGCCATTTTCCCAAACAACATTCACTCTGGGGAGCCGCCGGAGTGCCAGGGCCACTACTTTCACAAGCAAATCACTAAATGTAACTTTCACCTTAGCTCTGTCAAGAACACTGTCTCGCCACTCAACGAACCGAGAGACATCCAACTCCCGCATCAGGTAAAAATGCGGAATGCTTGTCCAACTCTTCGCCGTATGCTCCGCCATGACCTGCCAAATTGTACTCATCGGCAGCTCCCTCGCTACAGATGCTGCCTCGGGGGTCTCTGTAATCTCAGGCTCTACACGCCCTTCTCCGACTTGAGCAGTCTTTTCCCTCTCTGCAACAGCCAGCACATCCGCAGCCAGCACGGCGCCATTTACGCCTGTCCCCTGGATCTCTTCGATGGAGATCCCGAGCTCTTTCATTAGCCTGCGAGCTTTGGGTGAAACCGGAATACGTTTAGAGACTGTCCGGTTTTCTTTCTGCTGAGATTCGATAAACAGTGTCACATCTTCCTTGGTAATTCGGTTTCCATGCGCCGGTATTTTACTAATATCGATTCCGTGCTTTTCGGCCAGGCGTTTCGCCACAGGGGAAACATTAAGGGCCTCTTGGACAGACGGTTCGGAACCCTCTGTCAGTCCAGATTCATCGGACACGTCAGGTGCAATGGGCGCATCGACAATGTCTTCACCCGGCTCCGCAATCAGAGCTACCACATGCCCAACCGGTACGGCCTCATCTTCCTTAGCCAGAATCTTGGCTACCGTACCCGTTGCAGGTGCCTCGATCTCCACGGTAGCTTTATCCGTCTCCACTTCCATCAACGGCTCGCCCTGTTCTACTTTATCCCCCTCGGATTTCAGCCAGGAGATGACAACGCCCATATCCTGCACCATTCCAAGCGCCGGCATGATCACTTCAACAGCCATAAGTTCCCCCTATCAAACCGCACAGAGATCTTTTGCGGCTTCCACAATCTGTTCCGCTGAGGGAATCGTTTGATCTTCCAACACCGGCGAAAAAGGAACCGGGACATCCATCGCGCCAAAGCGCCGCACTGGAGCATCCAGGTAATAGAAAGCACCTTCAGCAATGACAGCAGCAAGTTCCGCTGTGACGCCATACTGTTCGTAGCCTTCATCTATGACAATAACTCGGCCTGTCTTCTTCGCCGACGCTATCAATGTCTTCTTATCCAAAGGCCAAGTCGTACGTGGATCTACCACCTCTGCACTGAGACCGATTTCCTCCAGTTTCTTAGCAGCGTCCAGAGCCACCTGCACCATGCTACTGGTCGCGACGAGTGTGATATCCTTGCCAGAGCGTTTAATGTCAGCCAGGCCGAAAGGTATGGTGTATTCCTCATCCGGCACCAAGCCTTTAAGGGAATACATCATTTTGTCCTCGAAAAATATAACCGGACTGTCGTCGCGTATGGCGGTTTTCCACAGCCCTTTAGCGTCATAAGGCGTTGATGGTATTGCCACTTTCAATCCCGGTATGTGGCTGAACCAAGCGTGAAGGCTTTGACTATGCTGGGCAGCAGAACGTCGTCCTGCTCCAAGCGTGGTACGGAAAACGATCGGAACGCGCAACTTCCCGCCGGACATGTAATGAATCTTGGCAGCTCGATTGACAATCTGCTCCATCGCCAGCGGCAAGAAATCGCCGAACATGATATCTATTACAGGCCTCATCCCTGTCATAGCAGACCCGACCCCAATGGCAGAGAAACCGGCTTCGGAAATCGGCGTGTCTACAACCCGCTCCGTCCCAAATTCATCCACCAGTCCCAGCAATACCTTAAAGGGCGTTCCTGCTTCGGCCACATCTTCGCCCATGATGTAAACCGTTGGATCCCGGCGCATTTCTTCCGCTAGCGCTTCTCGAATGGCCTCGGCAAAACTTATTTCCCTCATGTTCTCATCATTAACCTGGTTATTCTGCATAAACATTGGCATTCACCTCAGTAGGGTCTGGGTAGGGGGCATTCTTTGCAAATTCTAAGCCCGATTCTATCTCCTCGCGAACTTCTTTGTCGATCTTTGACAATGTCTCCGGTGAGACATTTTTTGTATCAGTAAGCCACGCACCAAGGATTCTTATTGGATCGCGCTCCTTTTTCCACATTCCTTCTTCTTCTTTTGATCGATAATAGCTTCTGTTAATATCTCCTACGTGATGGCCATAATAACGATATGTATCACATATTAGGAAAGCAGGCCCCTGACCGGCCCTTACGTCCTTCACCAATTCCTCGGCAGTACGGTATACCTCCCGGACATCTTGCCCGCCAATACGCTTCGTCTGAATGCCGAAAGCGAGGGGACGATCCTCTAATTGTCCTGCCGTTGTCTCCGTGTAACGCGTGTATTCGTTGTACATGTTGTTCTCACACACATACAGCACGGGCAGTTTCCAAAGGGCGGCCATGTTCATCAATTCGTAGAGCAATCCTTGACCGAGAGCCCCTTCGCCAAAGAAAGCCACTGCGACCTTCCCAAGCCCCAGTTTCTTGCTCGTGAACGCCGCACCGGTCGCAACGCCCGCACTCGCACCAACGATCGCATCAGCCCCAAGATTCCCGGAATCGGGATCGGCGATGTGCATCGAACCGCCCTTACCTCCACAATATCCAGGTTTCTTCCCGAGCAATTCGGCAAACATCCGCCCAACCAATGCTCCTTTTGCTAAGCAATGGCCATGGCCGCGATGCGTGCTGGAAATATAGTCCGCTTTACCTAACGCCTCGCACACGCCCACCGCTATGGCTTCTTCTCCGATATAAAGATGGGCCAAGCCTGGCATCTGGGCAGTTTTGTAAAGATTATCAACTCTCTCCTCAAAGTGCCGTATCCGTACCATCTGGCGATACATCCTCAACGCACGTTTAAGACTCACTTCAAAAGATTTCTCATTCCTACCCGCGGGTTCCATTTTGGGTTCACTCACGTTCACGTCCTCCTTCTTGATCTACAGCCTTGCCAGCAATGATCATTCCAGCCTTGAGATCCTCGAATGCCTGTGATAGATGTCGAGCCATGGATGTCATGGCACAATCGCTATCCTTGGCCTCTATACACCGTAAAATCTCCCGATGCCATTCCTGTCCTCTACTGGGAGCACCAGGTGATTTAAAGATAAAGAGACGAGCCTCACGCAATAGATCCACTACGGAATCTACCAACGCGGGAAACAACGGATTACCTGTGGCCTGGGCAAGCACCGAATGGAAAAGCAAGTCAGCTTTCACGTAATCATCTGGAGAATTGAGTGACTGATCCATGATTTTTATCGCTGTCCGCATCCGCTTTATGTGCTCTGGCGTGGCTCGCTGTGCTGCCAGTTTGGCTATATTGACTTCAAGCGCTTCGCGCACTTCCTGCAAATGCTCTATTGAGTTACTTTCCAACTGAAACACGAGATTAAGGGAATAACCAACTCTTTTCGCCACAGTTTGCTTACTGGACACAAACGTACCACTTCCGGGGAGCACTTCCACCAAGCCTCGCTCTTGAAGCGTCTTGATGGCCTCACGCACGACCGTGCGACTCAGGCCCATGCGCTCAGCCAGATCACGTTCCGGGGGAAGTTTATCCCCGGAACGTAACTGTTCGGTCAAAACTAGATTTTGAATGTAGCTCGCCACCTTCTGGTGAAGCTCTTCTCTGGGAATCTTCTCGTACAGATCATCAAATGTGCTCATAGGTCACCGCTCCCCCGTCCCAAACATGCAGTCCCGATAAAAACGTTTATAGTTCAGCGAAGGTTTATTTGATATATTGGTTATACCATACGACCATTATACTGATTTTTTCGGATTTGTCAAGCCCTATTTTCACTTGTGACCCTAAAAACGCGAGAAACACGTCTAGTACATAGAGGCTGAAATAGAGCAGAGGTTGTGGTAGAATAAGGCATCTTGGGATCATTGACGAAAGGGGGGACGGGAGAATCAATGTCAGGGCCGAAGCCACAATCGATTGAGTTAACAGAAGAAGAGCGTCAGAGTTTGGAGAAAGTTACCAAGCAGCATTCCACGCCGCAGCAACATGTCAAGCGGGCCAAGATAGTGCTCATGGCCTCCGAAGGAAAAAACAATACGGAGATAGCCAGGGAGATGGGTGTGCATGTTGACATGGTGCGGCGATGGCGTAAGCGCTGGTTTGATTTGGAGGCCATACCGTTGGAGGAATTGAGTGTTACGGAGCGGTTGGAGGACTTACCCAGGCCCGGAGCGCCACCTAAGTTAACGGCGGATCAGATCTGTCAAATTGAGGCGCTTGCCTGCGAGGCACCGAGCAAGTCAGGGCGGCCTATCACGCATTGGAGTGGTCGTGAGATAGCGGATGTGATAAAGAAGCGAGGGATTGTAGAAGAGATATCTCCCAGGCATGCAGCGAGGTTGCTAAAAAGGGGGGCCTCAAGCCGCACATGATTCGCTACTGGCTGACCACAAAGAGAGATGAAAGGTTTGTAGAGAAAGTAAGTGACATCAACGCATTGTATAAACAGGCGCCTGAGTTGGGAAAGCGTGTAGAGGTTGTAGTGAGCACGGATGAGATGACAGGGGTTCAGGCATTGGAGCGGAAGCATCCTGGCTTGCCTATGGGTCCTGGGCATGTGGAGCGTCTGAAGCAGAACACTTTCAACACACGCCATCCTCTCCCACCCCGGAGAGCCCACCGATTGCTCTTTCTCGTTTCTTCACCGGCGATGCTGGCTTCGCCCAATCTGGCAGGTTGGCCACTCTCATTATTAGCGTAATGAAGCCGAAACGGGTTCACTTTCGTTATGGCTTACGTCTTTGTCTTCCAAGGCTTCGCCGAGATGAATTACTCCATCTTGCGCTCAGTCGACCACATGTGCTACGAGAAATCCACATAGTAAGCTCCTTTCAACTTACAAGAACAGCCAAGCTTATCCTGGCGCACCAGAAAACACAGAAAGTCTCTTAATCGTATGGGGTTTTTGATGAATCCGTTTCTGATCGCACAAAAGTTAGGTTAAACTTTCGACTCGTCGTAAGCGCAGCGAACCTTCCTTATCGGCGGTACTGCTCTTAGTGGAGCTGCGTTCTTTTCCCGCTCGATCTTGAAGCTGGTTCCTGTGCGCTTCCGGTGAGAGCCGTGGCGGAAAATAGCGATTGTGGTATACTTTTGCCATGTGGAAATTTCTCTGTAGCGTACAGATGTCGGCTAAACCAGACTTTGCACGTCTTACAAAGCAGTAAAACCGAAGGAGATGGCTATGAATGAGGAAATGCCAATAGACCGCAACCGGGCATACCAGATTGTCTTGCTCGCATTGGCGCTTCTGTCCGTGCTAACTCTGATTGCAGGCTGTGGCAGTCGGTCAGACCGTGCTTCCGGGTCCATTATCCATTTGCACAAATTGGAGATCTTGCCCACGCCGGCCGACAAGACGGTGAAACCTCTGCGCGTGGCTATCGCGGCCATTATTTCGCCCCAGGGCACTGTCGATTCTTACACACCTTTGCGAGATTATTTGAGTCAGAGATCCGGGAGGCCAGTCCAATTGGTGCAAAGGAGAACTTACCAGGAAGTCAACGATCTGATCAAAAGCGGAGACATTGATATGGCATTTGTTTGTACGCGCGCTTACGTTGTCGGTCATAGATCGTTTGGAATGCAATTATTAGCGGCCCCGCAAGTGAACGGTAAAGCCGTATATTACTCATATTTGATCGTACCAGCCAATAGCACGGCGCAAAGCATGAAAGATTTGCGCGGCAAAGTTTTTGCTTTCACGGACCCTCTTTCCAACACGGGTTACATGTACCCGTTGTCCTTGTTAGCGGATATGGAACAGACGCCCAAGACTTTCTTTGCCGAGACATTTTTCACCTATAGTCACGACAACGCTATTCGCTCTGTGGCAGACAAGTTGGCTGATGGGGCTGCGGTGGATAGTTTGGTGTATGCTAATGCGTTGTTAAAAGATCCAACACTACGCGAACGGACTCGAGTCATCGAGAGATCGCAGCCGTTCGGCATGCCTCCGGTCGTGGTAGCGCCACAAGTGCGACCACAAACGAAAGCGCTGTTGCAGAATATTCTCTTTAGTATGAATGACAATCCATCAGGCCGAGCAGCTTTGAACGCGTTAGGAGTGGATCGATTTATTCCTGTGGAAGATGCAGATTACAACAGTGTGCGTGCTTTGGAACTGAAGATAGAAGTGCCGTGAGAATGATTGGTGATGGGTGTGAGTAAACGGGGATCACGGACGTACGACCGCAGACATAACGCTGTCAAACAAGTTGCCTCGGCGGTTTGGAGATGGGCGGGGGCGGTGAGTGTCCGCACCAAAATATTGGGAATGATACTGGTACTGGTATTATTGCCCGGCATCATCGTAACGCTGCAAGTGCGCAAAGGATTGAACAGTGCTTTCACCGAGCAGTTGCGGGAGCAGAGTGTTTCCATTGCCAGAGATGTTGCCGCCCGAAGCACAGATCTTATCTTGATCAACGACCAATATGGCGTGGCAAAATTACTCCGGGAGACACAAGAGAACAACCCTGACGTACGTTATGCTTTCATCGTGGATGCTAAGGGTCATGTTTTGGTTCATACATTCGGCGATGGCTTTCCCGGTGAGTTACTGCCCGCCAATTCGGTGGCGTCGTCCGCACATCACCACACGGTCCTGTTACACACTGATGAAGGGCCCATGTGGGACACAGCCGTACCTATTTTCAACGGGAAAATCGGCATCGCGCGGATTGGGCTTTCGGAGTCGAGGATGCAGGCTTCCATCAACACGATGACGACTCAATTGTTGCTAACGACCGGTATTGTGGCTATTTTTGGCATTGTGGCCGGTTTCTTCCTGACCTGGATTCTGACCCGCCCCCTTTTGGACTTAGTGCATGTCACCGAAGCCATGCGCAAAGGCGATTTTGATCAGGCTGTGAACCCCTGGGCCGATGATGAAATCGGCGAGTTGGCCAAAGCGTTCAACACTATGGCCGTCGATCTGGCCCACGCCGAAGCGGAAAGAGCCAAGCGCGAGAAAATGCGCGCTTACTACTTGCGGCGGATTATTTTGGCCCAAGAGGAAGAGCGAAAACGGATAGCCCGGGAATTGCACGACGAGACGGGGCAATCTTTGGCTTCTTTGATGGTCGGGCTGCGTAATGTGGAGGCAGCCCCCACACGGGAGCAAATGTTAGCTCGTTTGGCAGACATGCGCGCGGTCGCCTCGAAAACGTTAGAGGCGGTACACGACCTGGCTTTGGAGCTGCGGCCGTCTGTCCTGGACGACCTGGGTCTGGTCGCGGCGCTGGAACGCTACATTGGCGCCTACCAGAAGCGTTTCCAGGTAGGCATAGATTTTCAGAGTGTCGGGTTGGAAGATGATCGTTTGCCCCCATTGGTCGAAATCGCTGTCTACCGCATTGTGCAGGAAGCGCTAACGAATGCTGCTAAATACGCCCGTTCCGATCAGATCAGCGTATTGCTAGAAAAGCACGGGAGGCAGCTCTCCGTGATTGTCGAAGACGACGGCGTTGGTTTCAACGCTGATGCTACGATGCATCATGCGCTGAGCAACCGGAAATTGGGCCTGTATGGGATGCGTGAACGCACAGCGCAATTAGGCGGCACATTGCTGATCGAATCAGAAATAGACAAAGGCACCTCGATTTACGTCCGCATACCTTTGGTAAGGAGTGACGATGAAGATAATCCGGATCATGTTGGCAGATGACCACGCTGTGCTCCGTGCCGGCCTTAGATTGCTCATTGATTCCCAGGTCGATATGCGGTGTATTGGGGAAGCCGGAGATAGCTTTTCCACATTACGCCAGGTCGAGCAGTTGCGGCCTGACGTGCTTTTATTGGACATTACGATGCCCCGGCAAACCGGCTTGAGCGTGTTAAGCGACATCCGTCACTGTTCGCCCTCAACTCGCATTGTCATCCTCACTATGCACGCAGACGATGCCTATTTGCAGCAAGCTTTGGACTCCGGAGCTGTCGGCTACGTGTTGAAACAAGCTGCTGACCAAGAACTCTTGAACGCCATTCGTGCCGTGATGCGCGACGAAGTGTACATCCACCCGGCCATGACCAGAAAACTGTTGGAGAGAATGGTTCACCGGTCGGATAGTGGCCAGCAGCGAGACGGTTTGCATCTTTCCGAGAGGGAGGAGGACGTCATCAAGCAGGTGGCCCGGGGATATACAAATCAAGAAATCGCCGACAAACTGAGTTTGAGCGTCAAAACGGTAGAGACATACCGGGGCCGGGCCATGCGCAAATTAGGATTACGCAACCGTGCGTCCTTGGTCCGCTATGCACTGAAAGAAGGTTGGTTGCACAAAGAATAAAGCCTTTTGCCCCTTTTTCCTCGTCTGTAAGGTTTTCCCGCACAAAACTATCCTTGTTTACCTGACAAGGTGTCTGATTTTACCCGCTATACACAATGCCCGTCATCTCCTATAATGTGTGTATTCCCTCCCAAATTGTGTAAAGATGTTTTTTGTAGTGTCCGGAGAAAGGGGGCTTTGTGCGTAAAACAGAGCGCGTTCTAATTATTATATTAATAGTCGTTGCTGGCACTATCTCCGGATGCGGTAGCCATGCCGGTGGGACGGCAAACATTGTGCCGACCCCTTCCCCGACGGTATCTACCGGCAGTTACTGGCCATTGGTGACAAAAGCGCAAACATTGTTTTCTTCTGCCGACTTCGCGGCTGCAATGAATACAGCCCGGCAGGCCATTGCTGTCAATCCTCACGACAATACGGCCTGGCGTCTCTACCGTCAGGCTGTCATCGCCCAAGCGGGGGATGATTATCTGCAACAGTTGCCGAAAAGCCGTTACCGCTTGCCGGTAAAAGTTTTCGTGCGGGATCAAGTCAATCACACCAGAGCTTGGGTCATCATTGATGTGCGGGAAAAAAGTGAATTTGCTGCCGGCCACATAGACGGTGCCATCAATATCCCTTTTCGCGAGCTTCTGCATCACCTGGACAAGCTCCCCAACAGCAAAACGGCACCCATTCTGCTTTACTGCCACACGCAAAAGCGGGCCACCCATGCACTAGTGGTACTGCACGAATTGGGCTATCTTAAGGTATACAACTTGGAAGGAGGGTATGCGGCTTATGAAGAGTGGATGAAACACAATGCTGTTCCTACGCCGGGGCCAACACCAACCCCCGGCCCTGAGGAACCGGATTTTGGCTGCTGATTGGTCTTATTCTTTCTAAGGAGGGAGGGTTTACTATGCCGGAAATTCCTGTTATCCAGCAAATAGAAGATGTAACTGCCCGCATGATGGACGATTTGCAACGAGCGTTGAAGAAGCCTCCATCAGAACGTCGCTGGGGCATGGTCATTGATCTGACTAAATGCACAGGTTGCGAAGCCTGCACAGTAGCGTGTAAAGCGGAACATAAGACGCCACCGGGCGTGAATTACAATTTAGTGATCAAGACGGAGATGGGCACATATCCTAATGTTCGCGAAATCTTTTTACCGCGGCCCTGTATGCAGTGCGAGAATCCGCCCTGCGTGGAAGTATGCCCGGTCAGTGCCACGTACAAGAACGAAGAAGGCATTGTCGTCATTGACTACGATGTGTGTATCGGCTGTCGCTATTGTATCACCGCCTGTCCTTACGGGGCGCGCTCCTTTGATTTCGGAGAATGGTACACGATGGGCACGCCGGAAATTGCCCCTTACGAAACGGCGCCGACGTTCGAGTACAGCGAAAAACGGGTTCGTAAAGATGATGCTTCCCCGATTGGCAATGTGCGCAAATGCAATTTCTGCATCGAGCGTGTGCACGAAGGACTATTGCCCGCTTGTGTGACCACTTGCGTCGGTCGAGCTCGTTTGTTTGGCGATCTGAACGACCCAAACAGCCTGGTATCCGAGATACTGGCCGAGCGGAGCAGTTTCCGACTGAAAGAAGAGCTCGGAACCGAGCCCAAGGTTTACTACCTGACCTGAGGAGGCAACAATGAAAAGTAACAACAAAGGTTGGACTGTTGCGTATTGGATTGTCGTGTTAGTCATGTTGGCTGTGGGAGTCGTTGGCTGGTACTGGCGGCTAACTACAGGGCATCAGATGTCCAATTATGGAAGCATCATTCCTTGGGGCCTGTGGGTTGCCATGTACATCTACTTCATCGGTCTTTCTGCGGGGGCGTTCCTAATTTCTTCGCTGGTGTACGTGTTTGGTATCGAAAGATTCCGTCCGGTCGCCAGGCTCTCTCTTTTCACAGCGCTGGTTGCGTTGCTCATGGCTCTGCTGCAAATCTGGGTCGACCTGGGGCATATGGGCAGGTTCTACGAAGTTTACACCCGCCCACACTTTTTATCCATGATGGCCTGGATGGTTTGGCTCTATACGGCTTATTTCTTATTGCTTTTGGCGGAGTTGTGGTTCGATACCCGTCACGACCTGGTGCGCTGGGGAGAACGTTCCGGCGTTAGTGGCTTCCTCAACCGCGTGTTGGCACTGGGCAGCAGGGATACGACCGATGCCGCAGCGAAGCGGGATGCTAAAGTCGTCAAAGTTTTAGGCACGATAGGTGTGTTATTGGCCATTGCTTTCCACGGTGGTGTCGGTGCGCTATTCGCTGTGGATAAATCTCGTCCCATGTGGCATACAGGCTTGTACCCGTTGATGTTCTTGCTAGCGGCGCTTGTTTCTGGCGGTGGCTTGCTGTTAGCCATTTACGCTTTGCTCGCGCCTGACCGGGGCTCGGAGCAGCATAAAGATATCATCGACAGTCTGTCCAAACTCGTTTTGGGATTGGTCTTGCTGTATGTGCTGTTCACGTTTGCTGATTATTCCATTGTTTGGTACGGATCGATTCCATTAGATGTCAATCCGTTGAAAATAATCTTGGCCGGGCCATTCTGGTATGTGTTCTGGATCGGCGAATTTCTGCTCGGCATGGTCGTGCCGATAGTTTTATTGGGATTAAAATCCATGCGACGATCGCCGTGGTGGGTCGGCTTGGCAGGATTGTCTATTGTCATTGCTTTTGTCGCTGTCCGCTTGAATATCGTTATCCCGCCCTTGGCTGTCCCGGAAATAGCTGGCATCGCACAAGCAGCCTCGTCACCGCGCATGTCCACTATGTACCTCCCCAGCATGATGGAATGGTTCGTGACGGTTGGTATTGTGGGATTTGGTGCTGCTGTTTACGCTTTGGGCTATCAGTTGTTGCCCGTTAAACCGCGAGTGTCAGAATAAGGAGGAGTGAAATGGGTAAGAAACAGAAAAGTCCTTTGCAAACGAAGATTACTCGTCGTGATTTCATCAAAACGACGGCAATTGTGGGAGGGACGGCTGCCATTACTTCGCAAGTTGACCTGGCTTTCCGTCGTGTGGCGAGCATAGAAGGCGCACCACATGGCGATAAAGTAGTGCCGTACCCGCTGAACAAAGCCGAGAACGTCATCTACAGCGTGTGTCTCCAGTGCCACACGGCGTGCACGATCAAAGGCAAAGTATTAGATGGTGTTATGGTCAAAGTGGACGGCAATGCTTATAGCCCCATGAACATGCTGCCGCATTTGAGCTACGACACGCCGTTGGAAGAGGCAGCTCATTACGACGGCAAACTGTGTCCCAAAGGCCAGGCCGGCGTGAATACCGAGTACGATCCGTACCGCATTACGAAAGTGCTCAAGCGTGCCGGTAAACGCGGTGAGAATAAGTGGCAAGCTATTCCTTTCGACCAGGCGATCAACGAGATCGTTAACGGTAGCACGTTCGTCGATGGTACGAAGACGCCCGGTTTACAGGAAATCCGGGCCGTGCAGGACCCGGATTTGATGGCAGCACTCAAAAAAGACGCGATGGCCGTGGCTGGCGGCTCCATGAGCTTGGCCGACTTCAAAGCTAAGCACGCTGCCCATCTGAACCTGCTCATCGATCCTGACCACCCGGATTTGGGACCCAAGAACAACCAGTTTGTGTTCCAGGCCGGCCGCATTGAGCATGGCCGCAAAGAATTCGGCAAGCGGTGGCTAAAAGATGCTTTTGGTTCCATTAACTTCTACGAGCATACGACCATTTGTGAACAATCACATCATATTGCCACAATCCAGGTGACAAACGCGTACAAAGGGAAAGGCAAATGGGCCGGCGGCAAAGAACACCTGAAACCGGATTTTGCCAATGCGGAAATGGTCATCTTCTTCGGCACAGGCGCTTTCGAAGCGAACTTCGGTCCCACGCCGATGAGTGAACTGGTGACCTGGTCTTTGGCTGATCGCAACATGAAAATGGCAGTTGTCGACCCCCGGCTGAGTAAGACTGCCGCCAAGGCCACCTGGTGGTTGCCGGTTAAGCCCGGCGCAGATGCTGCTTTAGCTTTGGCTCTTGGTCGGTGGATCGTCGAAAACGAGCGTTACGACGCGAATTATCTGGTCAATGCCAACAAAGCAGCGGCTACTGCCGATAACGAGACGAGTTGGAGCAATGCGACCTGGCTGGTCAAGATCGAGAACGGCAAACCGACAAGACTTTTGCGCCCTAAGGAAGCGGGATTGGGCGATGCGGATGCATTTGTAGTCAGTCGAGGTGGAAAACTACTTGTCGTAGATCCTAACGACACAAAAAACGCCGTGGAAGGTGATTTGTTTGCGGCGGGGACGATCAATGGCATTGCTTACAAGAGTGCGCTTCAGCTTTACAAAGAAGTGACCATGGAACACAGTTTGTCGGAATGGGCCGATCTGTGCGGTATTCCGGTGCGTCAGATTGAGGAGGTCGCCCGGGAATACACCAGCCACGGCAAACGTGTGGGTGTGGACATGTATCGTGGGCCTGTTCAACACACAAATGGGTATTACAACGGCCAGGCCGTCTTGATGCTCAACGTCTTAGTAGGGAACGCCGGCTGGACAGGCGGATACGGCGGTGGCGGCGGCCACTGGCACGAAGATGGATCCAAAGCGGGGCCGTTCAATCTCAAGAAGCTACATCCCGGCAAATTGGGCTCTTTTGGCGTTACGCTGACCAGAGAGAAATGGCGCTATGAACAAAGCACATTGTTCAAACGGGATGGCTATCCGGCCAAGCGGCTTTGGTTCCCTTACACAGGTAATGTGTACCAGGAAATTATCCCCAGTGCAGCTGCCGGCTATCCTTATTCTATCAAGGCGCTCTGGCTGCACAAAGGAACGCCGGGGTTTTCGCCTCCCGGCCCGAATCCAACTTTGCAGGCTATCGCCGATCCGAAGGTGATTCCGCTGGTGATCGCAGATGATATTGTCATCGGCGAAACGAGCATGTATGCGGATTATCTTTTCCCGGATACAGCTATTTGGGAACGCTGGGGAACACCCCACACGACGCCGGCTATTCAGGTTAAAGTGAGTAAATTCCGCCAGCCTATTGTCGATCCACTACCGGAAAAAGTGGCAGTCTTTGGCGAAAAGCAGCCTGTGAGTATGGAAGCGGCCATGTTGGCGATTGCCGAGAAAATGGGGCTACCCGGCTATGGCAAAGACGGATTTGGCGCGGGTATGGATTTCAATAACCGGCAAGACTATTTCCTGAAGATGGCGGCTAATCTGGCTTTTGGTGACAAAGCAGGTGGAGCTGAAGCTGTTCCCGAAGCAGACGAGGAGGAACTTCGGGTCTTCCGAGCTGCTCGTGCGCATTTCCCCAAGTCCGTTTTTGACGAAGCGCGCTGGAAGAAATCAGTCGGTAATGACGACGCGATTTGGAAAAGGGTTGTCTACTTCCTGAATCGCGGCGGCCGTTTTGAGTCTTTCAGCAAAGCGTACAAGAACGAAAAGTTGGGGCATCCATATTCCGGCATGTTCAGTATCTTTGTCGACAATGTAGCGGCCGGCAAACACAGCGGAACCGGGGCTCATTTCTCCGGATTGCCTATCTTTGAGCCGGTCAAGGACGCGTTCGGAAAAGTGCTTCATCAGTCCGCTGAAGAATATCCGTTCCAGTTGTTCACGTACAAAGAAGTGACAGGCGGCCAGTCGCGCACGGTGAGTGACTATTGGGCGCAACTGAACATCGCCAAAGAGAACTATGTTTATATGAACAAATTGGACAGCGATAGGCTGGGCTTCAAAGAAGGTGACGTTGTGAAGCTCATGTCGCTCACGAATGCCGACGGGATGTGGGTCTTGCCGAATAACAACGATCGAGCTGTGGCCGGCAAAGTTAAGCCGGTGCAAGGCATCCGCCCTGGCACAGTGGGAGTCAGTTGGCATTGGGGGCATTGGGCATACGGCGCCCAGGACTTCGTCATTGACGACAGCCTTGTCAAAGGCGATGCCCAGCGCGGCACCGGCTTGTGCCCGAATGCGGTCATGATCGATGATCCGGCGCTGAAGAATGCCACGCTTAGCGATCCCATCGGCGGTTCAGCGGCTTTCCTGGACACCCGCGTCAAGATCGTCAAAGCGTAAATGGTAAGTCAGGTTCAAGGTGAAGAATGAAAAAGGGAGACGATCGTCTCCCTTTTTCTTGCCACCGTTGGCTCTTTTCCTTAGGAACCTGCGAAGCAGGCAAAAGGATTGTTCGTCCTCGCGCGGGGCTGAACGCATGCAACGATGTCTGCACCACCGATGAAAGGGTAATCGATATACAATGATAACTGTGGATGAGGTACGAAATGCTTTACGGCGTGTCGTGGATCCCGAATTGCACCGGAATGTGATCGATTTGCACATGATTCACGATGTGCAAATCGAAGGTGACAGTGTGCACTTGAAATTGGCGTTGACAACATTGGAATGTCCTCTACTGGACACGCTGTCGGAACAAGTTCACGCGGCGGTGGCAGCTCTGCCCGGCGTGCAACACGTGGCGGTGGAGGTCGTCGAAATGTCATCGGAGGAGGTTGCAGCAGCTTATGCCCGGGCGACGTCGGGGAACGGCCAGGGAGGCAATGGGCAACACGCAGCACCAACTTTTAGCGTTTCTTCCCCGGCAAAAGGGGCGGAGGTCGTTTCACTACCGCGACAGCTCAGCCCCATCAGCCACCTCATCGGTGTTACCAGCGGCAAAGGCGGCGTCGGGAAATCAGTGGTGACAGCCATGTTGGCGGCATCGATGCGTCGGCAAGGCTTCCGCGTGGGCATTCTGGACGCGGATATCACCGGCGCCAGCATACCGAAGCTTTTTGGGTTGAGTGGCAATTTGAAGCAAATCCCAGAGGGAATTTTGCCCCACCAGACGAGCGGGGGCATCCGTATTGTTTCGACGAATTTGATGTTACATAATCCGGACGATCCGGTCGTGTACCGGGGATCCATGATCGCACAGTTGCTCCAGAGTTTGTGGAAGGACGTGGTTTGGGGCCCTTTGGACTATTTGCTTATCGACTTTCCGCCGGGCACATCGGACGCCCAAATGACGGTGATGACAGAGCTGCCGGTGGAAGGATTGATCATGGTTACGACGCCACAGGAACTGGCCGGCTTGATAGTTCGCAAAGCAGTGCGCATGAGCCAGGAAATGCACGTGGCCTTGCTAGGAATTGTTGAAAATATGAGCTATTTTGTTTGCCCGGATACGGGTTCCCGGCAGGAGATCTTCGGGCCGAGCCACATAGAGGCTGTGACATCGCTGGCGAAGGTGCCACTCCTTGGTCAGCTGCCCTTGGATCCCCAGTTATCCCTCTTGAGCGACGCCGGCGAGATCGAAAAGTATCAATTTCCGTTGGTCGATAACATTGCCACGGCTCTGCAACAACTCATTCCGCACGGAGATGAGAAGAGGGATGGTGTAGTGGCGCTGTAGCCAATGGCATAATTGTGGAACGGGATGTTTTGCTTCGGACGGAATCGGAAAATCGGCAGCTGTGTAATAGTTCACAATAGAAATCATAGAAGACAGGGCGTTATGAGGTATAGCTACGCGTTTCACGAGCAAGCCGCGCTTACCGGCCATAGCTCGTCTCGGGGAACTCTGTCTGCGGTCACTACAGCGCGAGATTGCATCTACCTGGAGCATCGAACTCGCGATCTGCTTATGTGAACCCCCAGCAAGGCAAAAAGGAGCCTGTTTGCGGGGAAATCGTCCCACTTGGCGCGCGAAGAGGCCGATAAAGTAGTCCTTGCCAGCCTTTTTCTCGATCCATACGGGGACGACGAGGGTTGAGCTTGCACCTGACATCTAAGGCTTGGTACCGGAAATGGCGTTTGAGGGCTTCCAGAGGTGTGAAATGACGCTTTTTGTCGTGCACAATGCCGTTCTGACTATCTCGGCGGCAGCTTTGAGCGTACTTTCAAGAGATAAATTGTACGCTGTCTTGCTGATTGGCGCAGACTGCGAATGCGAAACATTCGGGGAACTGTTTTTTGACGTCCATCATTACGCCCCTAATTTCCGGAAACAAGTTGTCTCACATACATTGGCAAAGAGAGAGATGTGGTATTGCCGTTCGTTAAATCCTCAACGCGCCCCAATCGCTAAAGGAAGGTAGCCCGTGTATGTAAACGCAATACCCACCGGGACACTGATCTGCGTGTAGCTTCCCTGACGCGCGCGGAGCGGAGCAGTAGCATCCAGATTGAAGCGTGCTACCGGTTCAGCTTCGGTTTGAGCTGGTTGAGACGAGTACAGACCGGTCGTGTTTTGGGAAACGGTGACGAAGTAGTTGCCGGCATCAGCCTGAGTCGTCGCCAGGGTGGTGCCAAAAGCGCCATCTGCGGAGGTAGTAACTTGGCCCAGATGAGTGCCGTTGACGAGGACTTGGTATGTTTGGTTGGTGGCGAAATGGGAGCCGGTGACATTGAAGAAACTGCCTGGGGCGCCGCTGGTGTAGTTCAGGGTAAGGGTTGGAGGATGTGTTTCATACATTTCGCTGACGCCATTATCCGTACCGAACCATTTGTGCCCTATGCCATCAATGGCGATTGTATTGACATAGTTGCTCGCCAAACCATCTGCCGCGGTATAGGTCGTCCAGGATTCCCCATCATATTTGCTTACTCCTGATGTGCCAAACCAGATAACCCCGGCACCGTCGACAGCAATAGCATTGACGACATAGCTTGCTAATCCATCAGCAGCAGTGTAGTTTGTCCAGGATGTGCCATCGAACTTACTCACGCCACCTTGCATGTCAGACCAATCACCTGTGCCGAACCATTTGTTCCCTGCCTGGTCGATGGCAATGGCATTAACCTCGTTATTTACCAGGCCGTTGGCGGTGGTGTAGGTGGTCCAGATTGTCCCATCAAATTTGCTTACCCCTCCTTCTCGACCGAACCAATCAGCCCCCGTACCAAACCATATATCTCCTGTACGATCGCTGGCGATAGATTTGACCGTATCGCTGGCCAGGCCATCTGCCGTGGTGTAAGTAGTCCAGGTCTTCCCGTCAAACTTGCTCACTCCACAGCAATCTGTGCCAAACCATTTATTCTCTTTTCTGTCAACAGCAATAGCATTGACAATATTAGCCGCCAGTCCGTCATTCGCGGTGTAAGTTGCCCAAGTTGTGCCATTGAACTTGCTCACCCCTCCCCCAGTACCGAACCATTTGTTGCCTTTTCGATCAATGGCAACGGCCGTGACAATGTTATTTACCAGGCCATCAGCGGTGGTGTAGGTTGTCCAGGATAAACCGTCAAATTTACTCACTCCCCAGTCCGTGCCAAACCATTTATTTCCCGCGCTGTCAACGGCAATAGCATTGACCCAATTATTCGCCAGGCCGTTGGCAGCACTGTAAGTCCGCCAGGTTGTCTGGTTCAATTTGCTATTTTCGCTCCCAACATAATTGCTCACGAGACCATCGGCAGTAGAATGCTTCCCATAATTGCCCGTGATCACATTCCACCTGACCGCACCTCCTTGTGTTGCTGTCCACAGGTAATTATTGCTTTCTATCGCCATGGCAGAGATTCTGTTACTATCATAGGTGTCAGTGATCCAGACGTTGTCATCGGTGGTGTGCAGTGGGCCTACATTCGCCTGAGATGACACGAACGGAATAAACATCAGTACCAGGACAATGGTTGTGGTCAACAAGCGTTTCATTTTGTTTTTCTCCAAAGTAGGCCATAATCGAGATTCTGTGGGATAGACTGCTGACGATGAGCCTTATCGTGTAATCAAGGGTAAGTAAACATTGCGCAATGTAGCTCGGCGTTTGCTTATGGCGAGACACATACCGGTAAGAAGGTCCAATTTGTTTCGCCCAAAATTGCCCATGTTGAAAAATGATCTGGCGTGGCCACCACTACATGAGCGCTTGGGACGACAAGGCCTGTTGGCTCTTTCACC
>WFQU01000090.1 GCA_015486845.1 Anaerolineae bacterium
AGGGGAGGGGAATATTGGATAATCTTCGGTACTGGGTAGGCTTCAACCTCGTGCGGGGCATTGGCCCAGCCCGATTTCGCGCCTTAATCGACTATTTCGACGACCTCGAGACGGCCTGGAACGCATCGAGCAGTGCGTTGAGCGAAGCAGGCCTAGACCGACGCTCCCTGCAAAGTCTACTCGCCGCGCACAAACAGTTGGACTTGGATGCGGAAATGCGTGAAATCAAGCGCGCCGGCATCACGCTGCTAACCTGGAACGATCCCACGTACCCGCGTTTGCTGCGCGAGATCTATAACCCGCCGCCGCTACTCTACATGAAGGGCTCATTGCTGCCAGAGGACGATTGGAGCATCGCCGTAGTAGGCACGCGCGGGGTCAGCACTTACGGCCGGCAAGTGGCACAAAGGCTTGCCACGGACTTGGTGCGTAACGGCTTAACGGTCGTTAGCGGACTGGCCCGGGGCGTAGATGGCGAAGCGCATAAAGCTGCTTTGGCCGCCGGAGGACGCACCATCGCCGTGCTGGGAGGCGGATTCAAACACCTTTACCCACCAGAACATCGCCATTTGGCTACCCAAATCGCCCAACAAGGCGCGCTGCTCACCGAATATGGGTTGGACGTGCCGCCAGAAGCGGGCAATTTCCCCGCTCGCAACCGTATTATCAGCGGCTTGTCGCTGGGCACTGTGGTGGTGGAAGCGGGCAAACAGAGCGGCGCCCTAATCACCGCCCATATGGCCGCCGAGCAAGGCCGGGAAGTTTTCGCCGTCCCTGGCAACATCCTGAAAAAAACATCCAAAGGAAGCAACCATCTCATTCAAGAAGGTGCCAAAGCCGTTCTAAACGTGCGCGATATCCTGGAAGAACTCAACCTTTCCGGAAAAACAGTCGTGGAGCAAAAAGCAGCCCGTCGGGAAATGCCTGTTTCCCGAGAGGAAAGACAATTACTGCAAAATTTAGGCTTCGATCCGCTGCACGCCGATGAAATAAGCCGTCAGCTCGATTTGCCCGTTGCGCAAGTTTCCAGTATGCTCGTTCTTTTGGAATTGAAGGGCTTAGTACGCCAAGTCGGTAATATGAAATATGTACGGGTGAACGAAGAAGAAGAAACTTATCACTCAGACAACGGGAAATGATCGACCATCACAGAGGAATGTAAACGACATAATGACTGAAGAGAAATTATTTGCGTATTGCCTGAAATGCAAAGAAAAACGAGAAATGAAAGATCCGGAGCCGCTGTTCTTAGCTAACGGCGCCCCGGCCACCCGCGGCACTTGCACCGTTTGCGGCAGTAAACTTTTCCGCATGGGACGCACACCGGCCCACGAAGGATTACCAAAGCCGGAGATCGTGAAAAAGCCGGCCGGCAAGCAAAAAACGGCGAAACGACACAGCAAGAAAAACCGCAACGGCCGGCGCAAACCCATTGAGAACTTAGTCATCGTGGAATCGCCGGCCAAAGCGCACACCATCAGCAAGATGTTGGGCGGGAAATATCGGGTGGTCGCTTCCATCGGGCATGTGCGGGATTTGCTCCGTTCGCGGCTTTCAGTGGATATAGAGCATGACTTTACGCCCCATTACACCGTGCCTCGGGATAAAAAAGCTGTGGTCAAAGAGATCAAAGCCGACACTGCCATCGCGAAAGAAGTTTTTCTGGCCACCGACCCGGATCGAGAAGGTGAAGCCATCGCCTGGCATATTGTCGAGGCCACAAAAGTCGATCCGGCCAAGGTGAAACGGGTCGTCTTCCACGAAATCACCAAACACGCTGTCAACGCATCTTTCCAACACAGCCGCGATATCGACATGGACCTGGTCAACGCCCAACAAGCAAGACGCGTGTTAGATCGGCTGGTCGGATACCAGGTTAGCCCGCTCCTCTGGAAAAACGTGCGCAAGCGCACTTCCGCCGGGCGCGTTCAATCGGTAGCGTTGCGTCTGGTAGTCGAACGAGAACGGGAAATTAATGCTTTCGTGCCCCGCGAGTATTGGAGCATTGAAGCGGAGCTCGCCCGCGCCGTTGAACGCTCCCAGCCGGCGCGTAAAACTTTTCGGGCCAAGCTAGCCAAGATCAACGGCGCCGATTTCAACCTCGCCAACGAAACAGAAACACAGCAGCTAATCAGCGAACTGGAAAAAGCTGTTTACCACGTTTCCAAAGTCAAACGAGGCCAACGCCGTCGCCAGGCCGCAGCACCGTTTACCACCAGCACGCTGCAACAAGAAGCCTCCCGCAAGTTAGGCTTCGGCGCCCGCAAAACCATGCGCATCGCCCAACAAATTTACGAAGGCATTCGCTTGGACAGCGGTGACGCCGTTGGCTTAATCACTTATATGCGCACCGATTCCACTAACGTCGCCGTAGAAGCGCAACAAGCAGCGCGGGAGGTCATCAGCCATCGTTACGGCTCACAATATTTGCCGGAAAAGCCGCCGCACTACAAAACTAAGGCCAAGGGGGCCCAAGAAGCCCATGAGGCGATCCGACCCACATCGGTGCACCGCATCCCAGAGCAAATCAAGACATTCCTTTCCAAAGATCAGTTCCGGTTGTACGACCTAATTTGGCGGCGTTTCGTGGCCAGCCAAATGAAGGCGGCTTTGTACGATACGCTCACGGTGGAAGTGCTAGCCGGCCCCGCTAACGGCCCGCAACCTTACCTTTTCCGCGCTTCCGGTTCGCAATTGCGCTTCCCCGGCTTCCTGATCGTCTATCAAGAAGGAAAAGATGACAACGGCAAAGAAAACGGGAAAGCGCTGGATATTCCATCGCTGGAAAAAGGCGATTTGTTAGACCTGTTACGGCTCTTCCCGGAGCAACATTTCACACAGCCCCCACCCCGCTACACCGAAGCGAGCTTAGTCAAGGCATTGGAAGAATACGGCATCGGCCGGCCCAGCACCTATGCAACCATCTTGGCTACGCTGCAAGAGCGGCATTACGTGGAACGCATCGACGGCCGGCGCTTGCAGCCAACCGAATTAGGCATCACCATCGTTGACAAACTGGTGAAGCACTTTCCCGACCTGTTCAACGTCGAATTTACCGCCCAAATGGAGGCAATGTTAGACAAAGTGGCCATCGGTCAAGAAGATTGGGTAGCCATGCTGAAAACGTTTTACGGGCCATTTGCCCAAGCATTACAACAAGCCGAAGAAAACATGGAACCAGCACCCATTGAAGACGAAGTCACTGACGAGATCTGCGAGAAATGCGGCAGTCCCATGGTCATCAAATACGGGCGTTATGGTAAATTCTTAGCGTGTAGCAATTTCCCGGCTTGCCGAAACACAAAGCCTTACTTGGAAAAGATCGGCGTCAAATGTCCCAAATGCGGCCGTGATATCGTCGTGCGCCATACCCGCAAAGGGCGCATTTTCTACGGATGTAGCGGCTATCCGGAGTGCGATTTCACTTCCTGGGACCGGCCTTTGCCGCAGCCCTGCCCGGATTGTGGCGGCCTGTTAGTTACCAAGGGCAAAGATAAAGCGTTATGCACGCAATGCGGCCACTGGTTCAAAATCGCCGACTTGCCCCCCATTGCAGAGAGCGGCGAGGAAGCGCCGACCGTAGCAAAGGAAGCCAAGGATGTTGCTCTCGTCGGCGGCTGAAAAAGAGCGTACCGAGGCCGAAAAGTCTTGGCCAGGACAGTGGTTGGACCGTTTCCGCACCCACCTTGAATTAGAGCGCGACGCATCACCTTACACAGTACGCAATTACATCCGGGAAATAGGCGAATGCCGCGCTTACTTACAGGAGGAACACGTTACGGCCTGGTCAGAGGTCACGGCGGAACAAATACGCCGCTGGTTGGCGGCGCTCACGGAAGCGGAAATCGCGCCGGCCAGCATCGTCCGCCGTTTGGCCGAGTGTCATACTTTCTTCCGCTACTTAGTGCGGGAAGGCGTCATCGACGACAGCCCGGCCGATCGTGTTTTGGCGCCCAAAGCGCCGCGGCATTTGCCCCGCTATTTGACCGTGCAGCAGGTCACGCAACTATTGGAAGCAGCTGACGACAGTTCCCCCGGCGGACTGCGCAACCGGGCCATTCTGGAATTGACATACGGGGCCGGGCTGCGCGTCGGCGAAGTGCACCAGCTCGATGTAGACGATTTACACCTCTCGCAACGGGATGTTCTGGTGCACGGCAAAGGACGCAAAGAACGCATCGCTGTGTTCGGGAAACCGGCGGCGGGCGCGTTGCGCGTTTATCTGGAACAAGGCCGTCCCGTCTTAGTCGCAATGGGTCAAAACGCTCAAGCGCTCTTTCTCAATAAGAGCGGCGGCCGGCTTTCCGTAGTCAGTTTGACCAGTATCGTGCGCCAGACGGCGAAATTAGCCGGGTTAACCATGCGCGTCACGCCGCACATGCTACGTCACTCGTTTGCCACCCATTTGCTGGAAGGAGGCGCCGATTTACGGGTTATTCAAGAACTTTTGGGTCACGAGAATTTGGGCACGACACAAATCTACACCCACGTCAGCCCGCAACATTTGCGCTCAGTTTATAACCGCTGTCATCCCCGAGCACGTCTGGAGCGCAATCAGCCATGAAGAAAGGGAAAGTGCTGGTCGCCATGAGCGGCGGCGTGGATAGCTCGGTAGCTGCAGCGCTGCTCATCGAACAAGGTTACGACGTTCAGGGCGTGATGATGCGGTTGTGGGCCGAATCTGTGCCGGGGAAACAGGCCAAGAATGCGTGTTGTACGCCCTCCGCCGTGTCGGACGCGCAGCACGTGGCAAAACTTTTAGGCATCCAGTTGCATCTCATCGACATGGGTGAAACGTTCAAACGATGGGTGGTACAGCCATTCATTACCGCTTATGCCGCCGGTTTGACGCCTAATCCTTGCCTATTGTGCAACCGGAGGGTGCGGCTGGGGGCGTTGTTGCCGTATGCGTTGGCGCAAGGCGCGAATTATTTGGCCACCGGACATTACTGCCGCATTGGTCGGGACCAGCAAGGCCGGTACACATTGCTGCGCGGCGTAGACGATAAAAAAGACCAGTCGTACGTACTGCACATGGCCACACAAGCACAATTAGACCATTTGCGCTTCCCGGTGGGCATTTACGAGAAGCCGCACATCCGGCGGAAAGCTGCCGCGTTAGGCTTGCCAGTGGCAGAAAAACCAGAAAGCCAGGACCTTTGCTTCGTGGCCGATGATTATCGTCATTTTCTGCAACGCCAGGCACCAGGAATCGTTCAGCCCGGCCCCATCGTGCGCCTGGACGGAACGGTCGTCGGCCAGCATAGCGGTTTGCCGTTTTACACTATCGGCCAGCGCAAAGGGCTGCACTTAGCAGCCGGCGAACCCTTGTACGTGGTGGCAATCCGGCCGGCGGAGAACACGTTAGTGGTCGGCACGGCCGACGAGTTGGGCCGGAGTACATTGATTGCAGAGCAGGTCGCCTGGATCGCCGGCGAACCGCCGGCGGCAGAGGCAACTATCACGGCCAAAATACGCTACAAAGCCCCCGATGTTCCGGCGAAGCTGACGCCGTTAGACAAGTGGCGCTGGCTGGTGCAGTTCGACCGCCCGCTACGGGATATTACGCCGGGGCAAGGCGTGGTGTTTTACGCCGGGGAACGTTGTTTGGGCGGCGGTTCAATCAGCAGGGAGCAGCCAAATGAACTATAGCGATTTCTTTTTAGCGTTACTGGTGGCATTGCTGGTGGCATTTCTGTTCGGTATTTTCAAAGCGCGCCAAGCCCACGACTTATTTTGGTTCATTGGGTGGGCAGTGATTGGCACCATTTTGGGAGAGGGCGTTGCTTTGCTATCCAACCAGCACTGGTTACCTATCGGCCAATTATATTTGTTGCCGGCCATCGCCGGCGCGCTGACCGTGCTCTTCGCCGGGCAATGGTGGCGACACGGCCGCAGCAAGAAACGCAAAAAGACAACCGCCCGCAGCAACAACGCTCGCTGAACCTGCCGCGACTTGGCGCCAAACGCCATCCATGCTACAGTTCAAGATGACATCTAAATGGGCCTGCGGCTACTTAAAGGTGGACACATCACAGCGGATGAAAATGCCCCCTATCCCCCAAACCTTAGGGGGAGCAACACACCCCCAGAATTAGGAGCCGAGGGGCGATTTTCAGGGCAGGATTGAGAAGCAATGCTACGGGGATAGGAATGGGGTTTGTTGATGACGACAGATGGCCCAGCGACTAAAAGTCACGGCAACGTCTACAAAATCGCCCCACGGCGACTAGCCTGCAACCTGCGCAGGCAAGATTTCGCAGTTGTAGTAACGTAGTAACGATTTCTAATTGCCGGACAAGGCAAACTGCGTGTATCAGCGCACATCAATGTTGATCGGCGTTCTATTTTCCGGAGGAGAGGGTAGCCGAGGGCAATGCCCTCGGCTACCCTTCAGAGAAGGTTATTTTTAGAGAAGTTTGTCATTGCGAGGCCCGACAGGGCCGTGGCAATCTATCTCACTGACGTTGGCGATTGCTTGACCAAAAAGTTAGCTTTTTCCCCTCCCCAATACGGGGAGGGGAAAGCTTACCGCCCAAAAGGGCGGCAAGCTAGGGGAGAGGTCTTATTTTCGGCGTTCTATTTTCCGGAGGAGAAGGCAGCCGAGGGCAATGCCCTCTGCTACCCTCCAGAGAAGTCTATTTTCAAAGGAGAGTGTAAACATGGGAACCGTTAGAGACATTGCCATCATCATTTTGGCCATCGAGTCTTTTTTTATCGGCGCAGCGCTTATCTTCCTGACCTGGCAATTGTATCGCCTCATCAAATTGTTAGAACAGGAAATTAAGCCGCTCATCTCGTCATTGCAAGATACCGCCGGCACAGTACAAGGCACAGCACATTTCGTCAATGAGGCAGTTGTTACACCAACCATGAAAGTTACCAGCACTGTATCGGCAGCAAAACAAACAGCTCGATTCCTCTGGAAAACCAAGCTAGGCTTTGCAAAAAAAGGAGATAACGCATGAAAGCATCCTTTACTTTCGGCTTCTTAACTGGCATGCTTGTTGGCGTGTTGGCCGTCAAATATGTCAACAAACTCAACACCGACAATCTCACAGTGCCGCTCAAACAGATGCACGCGGATAGCCACATCGCGGAACAGCTCGCCGCCCAAAGTAGCGCCGTTGAAACAGCCATGGCTCAACAAATCCGGTCATTACGGGAACAGTTGGCACAAGCCAAAACGTAACAGCAGGCATATGAAGCGGGCCAGAACAGCCTGTGTCCTTCTATTTTCCTACATAGACGGGGAATCGTTGCCAATAGGAAGGACCGGCCACAAAAGGCATCCACTTGCTGGGTGGCAAATCGGGCAATGAAAGCGCCGGATCACCGAACAAGGCGAAAAGTTGTGCTAAATAGTGACCATACGCCCCGCCATTGCGCAACAACATCATTCGGGCATATACGGCGGCTATACCTGTTTGACGCAACCGGTATTTTTCCAGCGCCGTCTGAAAAGCCAGACCGACAATTTGGTTGCTCGGCGCAATGCCATTGCCAGTAGGCGCCATAGCCCCGATAATGCCACCACCCGGTTTTTGCAAGAGCGCCTCCAATAACGACGTGTGACCAGGCAGGAAAAAATCCCCGCTCAAACAAGATAAAGCCAACCAAAAAGGTGGTCCCTCCGTCGGAGACAAAGCTGGCACATCCTCAATGGAGAACATAGGTCGTGCCCCTAGACTATCAACCTGGGCATGGCCAACGTAATAATACAACAACGCGCCGTTGCTCAACGAACTACTAATCTGCTGCTGCAACAATGCGTTGTCTGTGATGTATTCCTTGTAAATCTCCTCTGTCCGGTAAAAAGAAGGAATATGTCGGGCTAATTCGGAAGCTAAAAGCGTGAATGGCGCATCATCAGGGGCATCAGCCAACACAACTTGCCGGCGCTGCCACGTTTGCCACGGCGATTGGTCGTGGTAGTGCAGAATTTTAGCAACCAGGACAGAAACCTCCGTCGCGTTGGAGACAGGCAACCGGCCTAAGAAGATATCTGGCAGCACATCGTCACCGTCAATCGTCGCATAATACGATTCGTCGGCCACATAACCTAACCAAGGATCCAGATCGGCCATGTAAGGCGGAACACGTTCCGGCGGGGAGGCAGGCAAATTCTGACGATAATCGAAATGCCCTTTACCTAATAATAGCACATAGCTCAGCGTTGGCCGCTGCCAGTGATGGTAAGCATAAGCAATGAAGTTACGGATCGCCACTGGCGAAGGCTCGCCATCATTGAACTGGTCGTAAATCGCCTGCACATCCACATAGCGGCAATGTAAACCATCTGTTTCGTGGGCAGTCAGCAACGGCTGCACCGCCGCGGCGAACGCAGCCGGACCGATGACCAAGTAATCGGCCTGATTCGTCGGCGCAGTCAGATCGGCTTCCGCCACAGGGGTCAGCGTCACAGGATGAAGCGCCTGCCGGCTGCCGAAGAGATAGGTGTGGGCAGTACCGCCCGCAGAAGGTGCCATAATCGGAATAACCTCAGTGCCTCGTTTACTCCGCACCGCCGTGAAATGCACCATCACGATCGGATTATGCCATTGTGTCACATCCCAAAGCCAAAGATCGTCCGGGGCAATGCCAGAAATAAGGTAATGTTGTCGTCCCGATTGCGCACTAAAAGCAGCCTGCTGATCTGCCGCTGCCAAGCTGCGCAAATAGCGCAGTTGCACCCGGGCAAGATAGGTAATCGGTGTGAAATGATGGTTATGTAGCTGCAGCGTATTCACTTGACGCAAAGGTGTGCGTTCCTGGTTAACCGAGAAACGCACCGCATAGCCATTTTCTTCCGGCCGTAGCGATATTTGTGGCAGGGGATGACCATTTAGGATCGCCGCGAAATCCGGTGTGGCAGCCGCACTGACGTACAACGTCAGAACGGCGTTCACCGACCAGTCAGCCGGTTGTGAAAGATCAAAAGTAAGCTGTGCGTCACGCATTCCATTAAAACTAAGCCAAAACCAGGGGCCGTTAGCGCCGTTAATCGTGCTGCGATAAAGATGCATCTCGGCGAAAGTTCTTTCCGCCCAAGCAGTGCTCTGATAGGAGCCGACAGGGACGTTCGTTTTTTGACGCGCCAGCGGGCCCGGTTGGGCCGAAAGGTGAATTAAACAAGAAGCGGTTTGCGCGTACGGCGAATCATGGGGCGGGACATAAAAGTAAAACAGACTGGAGGCTGCCAAAGGTTGATCCGTCGGCCCGGCTAGCGGCAAAAGCTGCCGGTGCCAGGAGACTTGCACAAACGGCATGGCGGTCGTTGGCCGCAATCCTGCTGCTATAACCTTGGCACCGCTCAAAGCATAGACGCCGCTGGGCGAACAGCGCAGACGCAGCGCCTGGAATCCGGCATTTTCATCGCTTGCCGGTCGGGTTGGCGCCCGCGCCGGCGGTGGTACCGGCGTCTCCAGGAGCACGCCCAGAAGCCGCTGCCAAGCGCCTCGGCGTCCAGGGCGAAAATTCGCCTGGTTGCCATTGAGCGGCGTCGTCCATTTGCCCTGCCACGGTCGCGCATGAGCCGGAATGGTCAAACGGGCTACCGGCACGCCACGCAGAACGCCCAAATAGTTCAACGAAACTTTCTTGCGCCCCATGGACCACTGCTGACTACGCACAACAACCGGCAAGGCCAGCAAACGGACACGCGTATAATACGCCGGAGCCAGCCGATAATCAATGACAACGTTGTCGCCAACCATGTGGATAGTGAATGGGGATGGTTCGTCGGCCGCCACGGGCCGGCCAGTGAGTAAAAGATAGAAAAGTATGAGCAGAATAGTAGAACGGATGCTCATTTTTCGACACGCGGTGTGCGTTTGGGAATGTCAGACGCCTGGTTGCTATCAGCTCGATGGGACAACTGCTCTTCTAACGCTTGGATTCTGGCTTCGATCTGCTCGATTTCGTTCAACAACGATAAAGGTGGCATTAAGCCAAAATGAGCCCGTTGTAATTCCAAACGGGCTAAATCCTTTTGGGCCTGACGCAACTGCAGGCGCCAAACCTGTTGCTGCTGCTGTGCGTCCATAATGGATGCGGCCATGCTGATCGTCGGTGCGGCGCGTTCGTCTTCCCCTCGGTACTGAATTTTCCGCCGGATGGAAAGCCATTGCTGCCAAAGCTGGCCATTCAGCCAGTAACCCTCCCCGGTTTTTCGCAAATATCCTCGCTCGCATAATGTCGATAAATGCCAGCGTCCGGCTGGAAAGGGCAACAAACGTTGTAGTAAGTCCTCCTCGGCAATAGGCGCATTCTGGAAAACAGCTTGCAAAATAATCCGCTCTACTAAGTCCAAAGCGTTGAAATGAGCCTCGAAATAACCGGCTAAGAAAATATCAATGCGTAATTCATCTTCATGCACCGGCCTGAGAATGCCCTTTTCGGCAACGAAAAGACGTTGGCAAAGGTACTGCGCCAAGAACGGATGCCCACCAATAGCGGACCAAATAGCATCTATTTGTTGGTCGTCGACCATGACAGCATGCGGCTGTTGTGCTTGCCGGATTAACTGGCGCAACGCGGGCAAAGTCAGCGGACCTAAATTGCGCAGGGCAAAGCTCTGCAAGAATGGCGTCGGCAGCCAATCTTTGGTCTGCGTGTTGAGGAAGTTCAGCCGTTGGGTGGAAGCCAAAACAGTGCTAAGCTGCGCAGCGCCGAAAATGAATTTGTGAATTTGCACAAGCGCCGGACGGTCATTTTCGGCAACAGCTAAGAGTGTATCGCCATTATCCAAGAGGAGCAATAATCGGCGCTGGTGGTTTTCTGCCGCTTGACGCACAGCCCGCAGGGCAGAGAAAGGTTCTGCACCGCGCAAAGCGGCAACATCGATGTCGTCCAGAGCAAAACGATCCGCTTGTTTCTCCAGTGCGATTTGCAATTCAGCAGCAAAAGTCTCTTCATTCTCCACGCCGGCCAAATCTAAGTAGAGGGCAGTCCATTGACTTTGTGTGTCAGACAACAATTCAGCTTGGCGCAAGAACGATGTCTTGCCGTTACGGCTATTGCCAACGAGCCACACAGCGTGATTGGCCCCACGCAAAACCTCATTCAAGAGAGCTTTACGACCGTAAAAACGGGAACCACGTACCCAATTACTGGTTACATAGGGATTAGGCCAAGATGACATGCCGCATGTTGCTCCTCTGAAATTTAAATGGGACGCAGATAAAAAATCAGGCCTCCTTTAAGAAGTTCAACTTCTGCGAGAAGTTGAACTTCTATTTGACAGGGTTCTCCGCCCGAGCGCACGGGGGTCAAATCCCCGTGCTACGTCGCCAGAAACCCCCTGAAAGGGGGCTAGTG
>WFQU01000091.1 GCA_015486845.1 Anaerolineae bacterium
AAAGGCTCGACGCCAGCCGCTTCATTTTCATCCGCTGTGGTGCACCTGTCTGCGTGCCCGCACAGGCAGACCACAGACCCATGTGAAAATAAACTTCTCTGGAGGGTAGCCGAGGGCAATGCCATCGGCTACCCTCTCCTCCGAAAAATAGAACGCCAATCAACGCTGATGTGCCTTGTCCGGCGATTGGAAATCGCTGCTACAACTGCAAAACCTGCCTGTGCAGGTTGCACGCTAATCACCGTAGAACGATTTTGCAGACGTTGCCGTGACTTTTAGTCGCTGGGCCGATTAGTTATACTGCACACGAAGCACGTTCTACATACCATGCCCTATTTTACCACCGTTCGCGCTGAACTAAAGCTTTGAGTGCCTGTAAAGTGGGTTCTAGCCGGTAAGGCTGTCCCCCCGCTCGGCGCGCCGCGGCGACATCCTTGAGTCCGTTGCCGGTGATTAGCAAAACTACTGATTCATTCGTCCCAATGATGCCTTGCTGCAACGCTGCTTCCAAACCAGCTAATGTTGCGGCGGCGGCCGGCTCGGCGAAAATCGCGCCCTCCCGGCCCAAGCGGCCCAGTGCGGACAAGATCATATCGTCGCTCACTTGCACCATCGCACCGCCCGTATCTCGCACGCTGCGCAATGCTTTGATAGGATCGCGCGGCCGATCTACAGAGATAGAATCAGCCACGGTTTGCGCCGTCACCGGTTGGATCGTTTCCGTTCCCGCTTTCCAGGCGTTGTAAATCGCGCTGGAACCGTTAGCTTGCACGCCGAGGATATGCGGCGGCTGGTCGATCCAGTGCAGCGCCAGTAAATCACGTACCCCCTTACCCACACTGCCGATAATGCAGCCATCGCCAACTGGCACCACGACCCAGTCTGGAGCCTGCCAATGGGTGCTGGCATGGTCGCCATCCGCCGGACTAAGAGAAACAGGCCGCCCGTTGACGCTGAGATCACTGTACTGCTCGCAAATTTCGTAAAGGGCAGTTTTCTTTCCCTCGCTGAGAAACGGGTTGTAGCCGGTGTTACGATTGTACCAACCAAAAGTGTTGGTAGCTTGCAAACAGAGATCGTACGCGGCATCGTAATTACCTGCGACGGTCACCACCTTGGCGCCGTAGACCAAAAGCTGCGCTATCTTGGCCGGCGGGGCGCTTTCCGGCACGAAAATGATGGCGTCCATACCGGCAGCGGCTGTTTGCCCGGCTAAGGAAGCCGCAGCATTGCCGGTGGACGCGCCGGTAATTAGTGTGTGTCCCAATTCCCGGGCCCGTGCCACGCCCACCGCACTGGCACGGTCTTTCAGCGATGCAGTAGGATTGCGACCGTCATCTTTCACGTAGAGCCGTGTCATGCCCAAAGCGTGTCCTAACCGGTCTGCCCGATAAAGCGGCGTGCCCCCCACCGGCAACGGTGCTAAAGAAGCCTGCGAAGTGATCGGCAGCAAAGAAGCATAGCGGGCAATGGAGGGATCTCGCCGGGCGGCCAGCTGAGCCGGCGAAATATTGCCACGCAACAGGTCGTAGTCGTACACGACGTCTAAATTGCCGCTATTGCCGTGCTGGGGACAAACATACTCCACCTCGCCCAAGTCGTACTCGGCGCCACAAATCGTGCAACGCAAGCCGAGAACGTGCGCTAACTCATTTGGGTTGGACATGGAGCGCCTCCCATTCTTTTTGTTCCCGGTAGTACCGCTCTGCTAAGCGGCGAATGTATTGTAAGTGCTCACGCTCCTGTTCGATGATTTTGCGAATTACTTTGCGCGCGCTCCAATCTTGGCCGGCGTACTGGGTTACCTGCGATCGTTCTTCTGCCGTCATGTGGCTGAGCCGATTGATAACTGCCTCCCGCACAGCTGATAACCGTGCCATGTCGTCTTCCGGCCAAATGGTGAGCCGTTGCAAGAGACAACCATTCTCACAGACCATGTGTTCTAATAATTCGCGGATGGAACTGGCCCGGGGATTGGGTTTCCAATCCCAAACCTCTTTAGGCAACGATGTCAATAGTTCGGTCAATTCGTCACCGGTGATGTATATCCACTCGATGAGCTTTTTCGTTTCTAAATGAAAAAGGGGCGCATAGTCCGTCGGCAAAGTATCACTATCAATTTCTTTCACTGTCAGTCTTATTTCTTCGTCCGGGGACGGTGTAATGGCTGAGCCACTATTAGCCAACGACTGTAAATAGGACCGTAAATTGTGGCGCAAGCGAATCAAGGCCTCTTTCTTAGAAGCTCCGCGAGCGACAGCGCCGGGCAGATCTGGAATATGCGCTAGATATCCGCCTTCCCGTAGCGCTTTGTCGGTGACTTCTAAATAAACAATATATTGTTTCATACTGCCCTCCAGTTCATACTATTTTGTGCTGTTCCTCTCCCCCGGTAAAACAAAACTATATAGCGAGCGCTCATTGACTCCGACTCGCACCCCGGTAAACGGCGACCAGCAACAATGCTATATGTTATCAAAGCAACATATAGGAGTATAGCATAGCTGGGGGGAAGAATAAAGCAGGAGGAGAATTGGACACCATGGCGCTACAGGATGGCGCCCCCTTCCCGCAAATTATTGGCGGCGGCGCTGTTGATCTTGTCGTGCCGAATTGTGGCTCTTGATCGTGGCTTAGCTATCAGGAAATTATCCTGACAAGAGTATCTATTTGCTTGGCCTCTCACAATTTCAGAGGAGCTATTCCATAATTTTTGGATACAAAATTATTCGTTTAGGAAGGAACAGGTGTGTTTCTTGGTAGTCGGCATGGGCCTATGGCGTACCACAGCGGATGAAAATTTACGACTGGCGTCGAGCCTTTAGGCGGCTTGGCAGCGTCAACACCGGCTAAAGCCTCGATTCCGGTGTGGCGGCGGGGTACGTCAAGGTAGCGCCCGCTACCAAGAGGCTGGTCAACATCAGCCCCCTTTCAGGGGGCTTCTTAGCGACGTAGCACGGGGATTTGCCCCCCATGCGCTCGGGCAGAGAACACCGTTGATTAGAAGTTCAACTTCTGCGAGAAGTTGAACTTCTGAAATAGGAATCTTTTTAGTTTTCTTTCTTGGGGGCCAGCCTCCAAACCCCCGCTGGGGGCGTTTCACCCCCCAGACCCCCTGAAAAAGGTTCTTAGCTGCGCCGGATCTGGTTCATTACGGGCAGTACACGCTCTCGCCACGCTGCTGTCCGCCGCCATTCTGTCGGCAACCAGTTCTGATATATCGTTGGCGGCTTGAGTTCGGACTAGTTTGGTGTTATGCACTCGTGTGAACCAGGCCCGAGAACGGAAATTATTTGTATGGCCGGCGTAATATATTTGTAGATCAGCGTGTATCAGTGCACATCAGCGTTAATCAGCGTTCTATTTTCAAGGGGGAATCAGTCATTTCGAAGAAAACCCGCTCCCCCCCCCTCCGCCCTAAACAATATCTTTAAATTCCATGATATTTATTGACAGCACCTGCTAACCGTGCTAAAATGGCGTCATGCGTATAAGGGGCAAGAAGAAAGGCGACAAGAATTGGATGATGCACGGTATACGGCAACGCATATTAGATATGATTCGTCGCAATGAGCAAGTAACGGTCACTGAATTGGCTGCCGCATTGTCTATGGCACCAGTCTCGGTGCGCTATCATTTGGATATTTTGCAGAACAACGGATTGATAACTATTACTGGCGTGAAACGAAAGCCTCGCGCTGGCCGACCCGAGCAAGTTTACATATTGACTGAAGAAGCGTTAGAACGTTTTCCTAACAACTATCGGGTATTGGCAGCCGGTTTGCTGGCTGAATTGCAACAGCGGCTGGCTGGTTCCACTGCAGGAGCGTTAGCGCAAATCGTGGCTTCACGCTTAGCGGCGCAGGCGCCTTTGCCTGTGCTGCCTGCCACTTTCCCTGCACGCATAGAAGCAGTAACGCATTACTTGAATGACTTATCCTATGCAGCACAGTGGCAGCGGACAGACCATGATCATTATCTCCTACAGATTAATAACTGTCCTTATGCAGCGTTAGTAGTTGACTTCCCCGAGCTATGCCAGATGGATAAACTATTGGTAGAGAAGTTAGTTGGACAGCCGGTGCAGATGCATTGCCACAAGTGCAATGGGGAGTCTCATTGTAGATACGTTTTCGATCTATCCACTAGTAGTCAGAATGCTGGGAACATGCCATCATGATTAGGACACAGAACGCTATCGTGATTCGTGTTGTCCATGACGCATTCCCCTTACTAAGTCTGTTTAACAGCAGGATTTTGTGTCCTGTCTTAATCTTCGATGGAGATGGCCTTGCTAGTTATGCTGGTCATCAATGATTGGAGTGATATTATATGTATGACCAATACGGACGTCACCTGCACTACTTGCGCGTCTCGTTGACCGATGCTTGTAATTTGCGCTGTGTGTACTGTATGCCGGAAGATATGCACTTTCAGCCCCGCTGGAAGCTTATGTCCGATGAGGAAATATTGACTTTGGTAGAAATTGCTGCATCGTTAGGTGTTGACAAAGTGCGCTTGACCGGCGGCGAACCTACTTTACGCCAGAATCTAACCAGTATTGTTCAACAGATCAAAGCCATTCCCAATATCCATGATCTTTCCTTGACGACTAACGGCATTCTGTTGGGAGAGATGGCCGCTGATTTGAAAGCTGCCGGCTTGGATAGAGTGAATATTAGCTTAGACACGTTGGATGCGAAGAGGTTTCATCAAATCACCCGTTGGGGCCACTTGGTGGATGTCATGCGAGGCATTGAAGCAGCACAAGCCGCCGAGCTTACTCCGTTAAAAATTAATGTCGTTGTCACGGCTGGCTTCAATGATCATGAGGTGGCAGAAATGGCCGGCTTAACTTTAGAGCGCGCTTGGGATGTCCGCTTCATCGAGCTAATGCCGGTGGGCGATGTGGCAGATTTTGCTATAGAGTCCGTGATAACTTCCGCAGAAACAAGGCGCCGCATCGAGAAACAATACGGGCCGCTACAAGAGGTTCCCGGTTACAACGGCCATGACCCAGCCCGGCCTTATCGGATTTCTGGGGCAAAAGGGCGCTTAGGTTTTATTTCTTCCGTTTCGCAGCCTTTTTGCAGCGGTTGCACGCGGTTGCGACTCACTGCTGACGGTAAGCTGCGCCTTTGTCTATTGCGAGATGACGAGGTGGATTTGCTCACGCCGTTGCGGGAGGGCGCTGACAGGGAAGCATTGCGCCAGATTATGGCCGAGGCGGCTTGGCGCAAACCGTGGGGACACGGTTTGGCTGACCACGAGTTGCCCCAGGCCCGCGTTATGTCACAGATCGGAGGTTAAGATGACAATAGTGCCCAAAAAAGCGCTATCGACTGAAGCAGTGGAAACAGTGTTAGAAAAATATCGTCCCCGTTATCAAGTAGACGGGGGCGATTTACGCTTGCTATCTATTAAAAACGGTGTTGTCTATTTGGATTTTCAGGGGCCATGCACATATTGCGCTTTCTCGACGTTAACAGCGCAGTTTGGTATCGAGAAGGATCTCAAGGAAAACGTTTCTGGCTTTCAGGGTATCGTTTCCAATGTCTACACGTCTGCCGAGGGCTAATTTAGAAATTAGCCTCTATTCGCACCGGCAGATCGGTTAGCTGTAACAGATAAACTCGGTCCGGCGCACCACACCCATCCACAGCCTGGACTGCAACGTAAAAGTCACTGTCACCACGAGCCGTGATGACCAGTGTCTGGTTCACTTGGCGTACTAAAGCATTTCCTTGCCATTGAAAAGCGACGGCAAAAGAGGTCAATGGCGTTGCCGTCAGGCGATAAACCTGCCCGGCCTGTATCGGAAAATGCACCCAGTCGACATCCCCAGCAGTGCTGATTCCGTGCCATTGGGCGGCATCGCCTGCCACGATGCGAGTGGCTTGCGCCGGCGTGTTGTCGTTCTCATAGGCATCTGTTGCCGTGCTGGAAACAACCCCCCCGGCCCGGGTGCCAATATTTGTCATGCTTAGCAAGAGCATTAATAAAGCTGTTGTAAGTACAGAGCGCATTTTCTGTTGCATTGTTGTTATTTCCTCTCATGACTGGGTTTGCTTAGTTGAACTATCTCCATTATAGCAAGAAGAATGGATAAAACAAGGGGTTTGTGCTGACACTTCGCTGATGAAACAACAACTATTTAGGTTGCTTGCATTCTATGATTTTTAGACGCTAAAATGACGATGGTTTTGTACGCACTTACGACTTCAGGTCGGCGCCGGCCGATTTTGTAGAAGTTGTCGCGCCTTGATTCGCCAAGGTAAATACCAATGTCCTTTGACGTTTGCCGATGCTTCTGGTAAACTACTTTTCACTCAAGGTATTGCCGTATGGCCAGAGTAAAACATATTTTAGATTAGTGTTTATCAGCGCACATCAGCGTTCTATTTTTCGGAGGGGGGGGTAGCCGAGGGCAATGCCCTACGGCTACCCCCTCCAGAGAAGTTTATTTTTAGAGGAGATTTGTACGTGAAACAAAAACACAACCTGCGCTGGCCGGTAGGGCTGTTATTGCTAATACTGTTAGCCGCGGCGTTGACAGGTTGTACGCTGCGGCATCCCCTGTTATACAATGTAGAAGTCACGCCAGGCACTATTTCCCCTAACGCGGACGGGAAGGACGATGTGACCCATATTTTCTACAGCTTGAATAGAAGTGCCTATGTCTCTATTTTCTTCGAGGATAGCCATAGCCACCGCTACTATTTTCGCAAGCACCGGCGCCGTGCCGCCGGGGGCTACGATGTGTACTGGGGTGGCGTAATCAGCGGCAACACGACGTACCAAAATAAGTACACCAAAGAGGAGGTCATCAGTCAAGTTTTGTCGGCCGGCCGGTACCGCTGGACGATTCTGGCCGTGGACGACGAAGGGCAGCAAATGCAGCAACAAGGTGTTGTAACCATCGTTGATCCAGATACCAAGCTGCCGGAATTCCGCAATTTCAGCGTCAGCCCCAGGGAATTCACGCCTAATCAGGATGGCATTGACGATCGGGTAGCCATCACCTATTTTCTCAGCAAAGATGTTGCACAGATTTTTGTCGGTTTATACAGCATGACGAATACTAAGCAAGTCCCTTACCCACTGGTGGAACTACCCCGGGCCATCAAACCGACGCAAGCTGGCTTGCACTACATTGATTATGAGGGGGGGGTCGACGAAGGGGCGGAGCCGCCGCCAGACGGCACATACGCCGTAGTTGGCCGGGCGCAAGATGCTGCTGGCAACAGTGTCGTCGTCAGCAGCACGCTGACCATCAAAGAGGGCGGCGTGCCCCGGGCCGATATTGTCAACGGTGCAGTGGCCATCCGCGACAAGGCCGATGGCGATCACTTCATTACCGTCGGCAGCACGATTATTTTCACCGCGACGGTAGAAAATTATGGTAAAGTACCCATCCGCACTTCGGGACCGTGGCCGGGAGCGCATTACAACAGCGACGAGAATTTCAACACGTTGGCCAAACGGGACGGCCACACATCGTGGTATGAGCAAGCCGGCGTCTGGCGCTTTGCCATCGACTACCAAACCAACGGCGGGCAGGATTACCCGTTTCGCTACGCAGTTGGCCGCCAGCAAGACCTGGAAAAGCGCATCATCGATGGTCGCGAGGAATGGTATTTGCTGCCAGGCCATCGCGGTCTGATTACCGGCACCATAACGCTGACGCACAAACCGCCGCGCAATCAGATTTACTTCTGGGCCGGGCTGATCCACGAAGAGGTCGGCATTGCCCCGCAGAACAACCGGGTCGGACCTAAGCTCTTCCACATTGACATGCCGTAAGCGAACATGTCCGATTTAGCCATCATCATCGTCAGTTGGAACGTCCGGCCGCTGCTGGAGAATGCGTTGCAATCGTTGCAGGCAAGCCTGGCCCGCACGCCGGCGCTCACGACAGAAATTTGGGTTGTGGATAACGCTTCCGCAGACGGCAGCGCGGCCATGGTAACAGAACGTTTTCCGCAAGTGCGTCTCCTACAACCGGGGGAAAATCTCGGCTTCGCGCGCGGCAACAATTTAGCCTTGCGGGAACTCGGCTTCGGCCGCAGGGAGACAGCCGCTACACCCCGGGCCGTTTGGCTGTTGAACCCGGATACATTGGTCCAAAGCGATGCACCTTTTCGGCTCTGGCAAACACTGATGCGCATCGAGCGCGCCGGCGCTGTAGGGCCGAGACTCCTTTATGCGGATGGCAGCCACCAACACGGCGCGTTCCGCTTCCCCGGCTTCTGGCAAACGCTTTTCGATTTCTTTCCACCGCCATATCGGGTACAAAACAGTCTGCTCAACGGCCGCTACCCGTTGGCCTGGTATCGTCGAGGCACCCCGTTCCCGGTAGATTTCGTTTTGGGCGCGGCGTTAATGGTCAAACGGGAAGCCATCCGGCAGGTTGGCCTGCTGGACGAGGACTATTTCATGTACGTGGAAGAAATGGATTGGCAGCAACGATTTCACCGCGCCGGCTGGCAGGTTTATTGCGACCCGGGCACGCAGGTGACTCATTTGGCCGGGCAAAGCAGCCGACAGTTCCGCGAGGAGATGTTCGTGGCGCTGTGGCGCAGCCGGCTGCGCTATTTTCGTCGCTATCACGCTCCCTGGTTCAACCGGCTGATCGGTTGGACGGTGCGGGTCGGCCTGACCAGGATGGTTCGTCAGGACCGCCAAGCTGCGCGCACCGGGAAGCTCCCGCCCACGCTGCTCGCACAACGGTTGACCGCTTACGACAAAGTACGCCGGTTGGCTTGGGGAAAAGCGGCATGAGCGAGAAGCAGCCGAGTCTGGGCGTGATTATCTTGACAAAAAACGAAGCGCTGCACATTCAAGAGGCCCTATCATCCGCCGCTTTTGCCGATGAGCGGTTAGTTTTCGATTCGTTCAGCAGCGACGAAACGGTGACGCTGGCCCGGCAAGCGGGTGCCTGCGTGAAACAACGGGCTTTCGACGATTACGCACACCAACGCGAGGCCGCGCTGGAAGCAGCCAGCACAGAATGGGTGTTTTTCTTAGATGCGGATGAACGCATTTCGCCGGCGCTGGCCGCGGAAATGCAGCGGGTCATTGCGGAAGGCGAGGAAACCGGTTGGTGGGTGCCCCGGCATAATTATATTGTCGGTCACTTGACCCAGGGCGGCGGCTGGTTCCCCGACTACCAATTGCGGTTGTTGCGCCGCGACCGCGCCCATTACGACTTAACGAAGCTGGTGCACGAAGTAGTGATGCTGCAAGGGCAGGCAGGTTATTTGCAAACGCCGTTAGTCCATTATAATTACCAAAGTTGGGCGCAATTCAATGAGAAACAGCGCCGCTACGCGGCGTTAGAAGCGGCTGTTCTGCGACAACAAAATGTGCATGCCCGGCCGCATAACTTTATTTTGCAGCCTTTACGAGAATTTTACCGCCGTTTTTGGACGTTGCACGCTTACAGGGACGGCTGGCACGGTCTGCAGCTAAGTGTGTTAATGGCGTATTACACGTTTTACGCTTATCGATTATTGTGGCGGATGCAACATCAAGCGCCACATGTGAAAGATTAGTCCTTCGTTGGAAATTACCATGAAAGAAGATGACAATGCCTAAAGAGAAAAGGATACGGACGAACGCCATGCGCGTGTTGGATACGGCCAAGATTCCTTATCAGGTACTGTTTTTCTCGCCGGAAATCCATTCGGCCGAAGACGTGGCAGAGGCGGTCGGCTTGCCGCCGGCCCAGGTGTTCAAAACATTGGTGCTCTTGCCGGAAAAAGGCAAGCCGCTGCTGGTGATGACGCCAGGCAGCGGTAGTTTAGACTTGAAAAAGGTCGCCCACGCTACCGGACACAAGAAAGTGCAAATGGCACCGTACAAAAGAGCGGAGCAAATAACCGGGCTGAAAGTAGGCGGTATTTCGGCTTTGGCGCTATTGGGCAAAGGTTTTGTCGTTTATATCGACGCCTCTGCCGGGCAATGGAACGCCGTCGTGGTCAGTGCCGGACAACGGGGTGTTAACTTGCGCTTAGCCACCGCCGACCTGATTCGCATCACCGGCGCCGAAATTGTGGATGTGGTACACCGCGAGGTGTAAGCCAGAGAGGTTGAGAAGAAAAGTGATTTTCAGGGGAAAAGAGAGGGGAGAAGCGATAGTGCGACATAGAATAACAGCAAACCATGTTGCCCCGCGTTAGCCATGAGCGACAAAACAGCGGCCTTTCGTTAATCCTACGGACCAACTGCCGGCCGCTGTCCAATGACTCAGTGGTAAAAAACCGCGCTTATGTTCACTAAGTCACCCATTGACGACGCTAAACAGAACTAAAAGGGAATATCTTCCGCCGGCGGCGGTGCGGCGATACCTTCATCAGTGGCACTTTGGCGGCTGCCGCACAGGAAGCGTATGTTGCGAGCCGTTAATTCTAAGGAGGCGCGCGCCGTGCCATCTTTTGCCGTCCAGGCACTAGCATCAATATCACCTTCCACTAAAACCGTACGCCCTTTGCTAAGATACTGATTGCATGTTTCAGCCAACTTGCGCCAGGCTGTTACGCGAAACCAGGTCGTCTTTTCTCCTTGTGAGCCATCCTTCGCCGTCCAGCGACGATTGACAGCGACAGAAAAAGAGGTTACCGGCGTGCCATCAGGCGTATAACGCATTTCCGGATCTGATCCTAAATTGCCAACAATGACGAGTTTTTGGTACATCACACCCTCCTTCGTGGTGATAACTCCCCTGAGGTCACGTAGCCGCACCCGGCAACATGGGGGATAAACGATAATGCGCCGGCTCTAGTCTCTTAGCAATGGGAACCGACACCACTATTATACTGTATTAGCGGAGAAAAAGGCCAACTACATCGAATCGAGGTAAGATAAAATGGGAGCTCAAACCGATATGTTTTTCGATTTACTATACGCCCGAAACTTCCTCGAGCAAGTTAGCCGCAAGTAAGCGTTCCACAATGGGCAATAAAGCCGAAACGGGCCGGCCGACGATGTTGCTGATATCCACCAAATCATTTGATCCGTCCGCGTAAGCAATAAAATTCATCATGTCGCGAACCCGTGCCTTGGTTTGCTTTGTGCTCACAGTGGGATACAGCTCTCTCTTGCCGAGCTGTGGTTCGCCAATACTCTTGATTCTGTAATATTTGTTGCTTTCTAAAATATCACAACTCGCCCTCAGGACATTGAAAGCGCCCTCAAGGCCATCCGGAGAAATGAAGTCTAAATTATCCAAAGAAGTGTGGTATTCCGGATACGCTCCATACTTGCTGCGCATTATTGAGACCATCGGCAGGTCAACGCCAGGGAAGCCATATTGCCGTTCATCACTGCCTCGCTCCAAATAGGAATATGCTTTGTAATCAGGACAGCAATTCGTCAAGACATGCTTCGCCACCTTATCAGCCAGTGTATTCCCGTAACGCGAATGCAGCAACGAGAACGCTCGCTCATCACCAACGCAAGTAACGACAAAACCAGCCTTAACGTTGCGTTTCAGAATTTCTAAATTACGGCTCAAGTAGACCAATGAACCGATAGTTTCGGGAATGTAAATAATACGATAAGTATAGCGATGTTCCGGCAGAGAGAGAAAATATCTGGCCAAAGCTGTTGTCACCACGGGGCCGGAAAGCTCATTATTGGCCATTGAAGGATGACAAATATTGGTCGAAATAAAAATTTCTTCTGTGGAACGACCCGGAATAATCAGTTCCCCATAGGTCAGAGCCCCGTCCTCCAGGGTGCTGTCGATAAAAACATGGTAGTCACTCTGCTTTAGGCTGCTGCGCTGTCGCTCCGTCAGGCAAAAGCCCCAACGCTCTTTGTAATAGGAAGTAATATAAGGAATGGCATCCGGCTGATCGGGCAACGAAAAGAGATGCTGCTGAAGTTCTTCTAATGAAATAACTTTATCAATAGGCACGGAATAACCAACCACGTGTAAATTGGATTCCTTGAAATCAACGATCTTATGCCCAGATGCGTCTTTAACCCAGGCATCTCGAATATTCCATTCTTTCGGAACGACCCAGTCAAAAGCTTGGGTTCCGCTCGGCACTTCGTGATAAACCATCTGGTCGGCGAGCAACTCATTAAGGTATGCTAAAGTCCGCCGAACGCCATTGCCCGTAAGGCTCCTGTTGATGGGAAATAAATCCACAGCCCACTGATACATCTCATCGCCGAGATTCATTGTATACCTTTCGCGATTAGCCCTTTGCTAACCTCATCTCTATTCGCCACCAAATAAAGTGGGTCCTCCTTTAACGTCGCACAAGCCGTTTCATAAAAATCATGAAACGAACAAGC
>WFQU01000092.1 GCA_015486845.1 Anaerolineae bacterium
ACCTTGACGTACCTCGCCGCCGTACCGGAGTGGAGGCTTTAGCCGGTGTTGACGCTGCCAAGCCGCCTAAAGGCTCGATGCCAGCCGCTTCGTTTTCATTTGCTGTGGTGTGCTATAGGCTCATGATAACTTCTCTAAAAATAAACTTCTCTGGAGGGTAGCCGAGGGCATTGCCCTCGGCTACCCTCTCCTCCGAAAAATAGAATGCCGATTAACGCTGATGTGCGTTGATAAATGCTGATCTCAAATACATTATGCCAGCAATACGAAAATAGCCCTTGCATTCTGGTTTTAATGAGCACGCAACCACAATCCGGCGGGGCGAGACGAACGGCGTCGCAGCCAGCGACTTTAATTACGTAAAGCGTATCACGCTTTGTTTTAGACTGGTCCGGACTCACTGGTGAATGACCGGTGCCTCGCCTTCCCGCTGGACAGCGTATCCCATCATGGCGCTGTTCCAGGCCGCGGTAAATTCGCCGTCACGCCTGATCAAGATCAAACCAGCACTACCTTGTACGCTTTCATCCAGAAATTGCAACGCCCGCCGCGCTGACTCTTCCGGCGTGAATTGCTCCAACCCGGCCACGGTCCGATAACCCAACAGCGACCGGGCAATGGTTTCGCCCCAGCCGGTGGTGGAAACAGCGCCCAACGCGTCGTCGGCGTAGAATCCGGCGCCGACTAACGGAGAATCGCCCACTCGTCCCGGTAATTTCCATGACATGCCGCCGGTGGAAGTCGCTGCCGCCACGTGTCCGGCGCTATCCAGGGCTATAGCACCGACGGTATCTTTGTCCGTTTGAATGGTCTTGCCCCGGTCGTCGGCCATGACATCCACGGGGCGATGATCCCATGCCTCCCACATCCGGCGACGCCGTCGGGAGATGAGGTCGTCCGGGGCAATGAGCGGCATATTCCGACTCTGTGCGAATGCTTCGGCGCCGGCCCCGGCTAACAGAATGTGCGGGCTGTGCAACACTTCGACGGCTAAACGGATTGGGTGCGCTACCCGGGAAATAGTGGCTACGGCGCCCACATGCAATCCTTTCCCTTGCATCACGCCGGCATCCATTTCTACTGTGCCACTGGACGTCAATGTCGAACCATAACCGGCGTTGAATTGCGGCAACGATTCCATCACTTCCACGGCAGCCACAACTGCCGCTAACGCGTCCTCGCCTTGCTGCAAGCGTTGCCAGCCGGTAGCCAGTGCTTGTTCCAGCCCATCCCGTCGGGAAGCAACCAGTTCTTCCGGTATAGAACCGGCCCCGCCGTGTACAGCTAATACCATTCCCATCAATGCACCTCTTTGTGAGAGACTTTCTGCCCTTTTTCGGGGCCGGAATAGTTTAGCATAAGATGAGGAAGAGAAAAAGAATACTGTGGGTTTGCTATGGGCACATGCAATATCAAACCAGGACGTCATGCGCGGCCAAGGGCGCTGGTAACTTGACGCCAGTCCCCATTTTTCCTTATACTTACTCTATAAAGCACGCAGGGCATGCACAGAAAGCACAAGGTTCTTAACTTTTGGCAGCCCAGAGGAGAAGGAGAACGCGAGACGTGGCTGGAGAACAGGCAGGTCTATGGCATGAGGGATGACCTATGATGCAATTTGAGCGTTTCACCGATCGAGCACAAGAAATCGCCATGCAAGCGTATAATATCTTGCAGCGTTATGGACATACTCAAGTCGATACGGAACATATTTTCATGGCGCTGCTGGAGCAAGAAGACGACATTGTGCCGCAAATCCTGCAAGAAATGGGCGTTGCCGTGAAAGCTGTGCACGATGATTTAGATGCAGTCCTCAGTCACACGCCGCAAGGCGGAGTGGTTCCACCGCCCATGCCGGGGCAAGCGCCACAAGTATACATCACGCCGCGCTTGAAACGTGTACTGGATATAGCCCGGCAAGAAGCAGACGCTATGAAAGACGAATTCATCGATAGCGCCCATATTTTCTTGGGCATCGTTAGTGAACGGCAAACACCGACATCTCGCATCCTGGCCAGACATCGCGTCAAGAAAGGCCAATTCAAAGAATTGTTGCTGAAAGTACGCCAGCGAGAGAGAATGAGTTCTGTTATTGACCAAAAGCTCAATGTGCTTGGTCGCTACAGTCAAGACCTCACAGCTCTGGCCGAAAAAGGTGAGCTGGATCCGGTCATCGGGCGCGAACAAGAAATTAGTCGACTCATTAACGTCCTCAGCCGGCGCACGAAGAATAATCCGGTGCTCATCGGCGAGGCCGGTGTAGGTAAAACTGCCATCGTCGAAGGATTGGCCCAGCGCATTGTAGTCGAGCAAGTGCCAGAATTTTTGTTGGATAAGCGCGTTCACGCGTTGGACCTGGGCGCCATGTTAGCCGGAACACGCTTCCGCGGCGAGTTTGAAGAGCGGCTCAAGGGCGTTTTAGCTGAAGTTAAAGCTGCGGACGGCAAGGTCATTCTTTTTATCGATGAAGTGCACACCCTGGTGGGGGCCGGGGCGGCGGCCGGCGCTATTGACGCGGCGAATCTAATTAAGCCGGCGCTGGCACGCGGCTATTTACGCTGCATCGGAGCCACCACCCCCAACGAGTATCGGCAGTACGTGGAAAAAGATAGCGCTTTGGAACGCCGATTTGCACCCATCTGGGTGCAAGAGACGACAGTTGAGGAAACCATCACGATCTTGAAAGGAATTAGTTCGCGTTACGAGGCTTTCCACGGTGTGCATTACAGCGACGCGGCGCTCCAGGCCGCCGTCCACCTCGCACATCGCTATGTGAGTGACAGGCATCTACCGGATAAAGCCATCGATTTGATTGATGAGGCGGCTGCCCAGCGTCGGGTGAATCGGAACAGTTATCCCGCCACATTGCGTCAGAAGAAACAAACATTGCGGGAACGCGTCCGGCAAAGAGAAGAAGCGTGGGCGATTCACGATTATGAATTAGCAGCTAAAATTAAAGTAGATATTGCCCGTATGGAACAAGAATTGAAAATCGAGCAGGCGTCCTGGCGGGAAAGTAGCGGCTTCGACGAGATTATTACTGAAGATGACATTGCGGCGGTGGTTACGGCATGGACTGGTGTACCGGTGAGCGAATTGTTGCAAAGCGAGATGGACCGTTTGCTGCACATGGAAGATGAATTAGCTCAGCGCGTCGTCGGTCAAAAAGAGGCCATCCATGCGGTCGCGGACGCGGTGCGCCGCTCCCGTTCCGGCTTAGGGGATCCACATCGCCCCATCGGATCGTTTATTTTCTTAGGGGGCTCTGGCGTTGGCAAAACGGAATTGGCGCTTGCACTGGCCGAGTTCCTTTTCGGCGATGAGGACGCACTGATCCGTATTGATATGAGTGAGTACCGTGAACGGCACACTGCCAGCCGTCTGTTGGGTGCACCGCCAGGTTACGTGGGCTACGATGCCGGCGGGCAACTGACCGAAATGGTACGCCGGCGCCCCTATCGGGTGATTCTTTTCGACGAAATCGAGAAAGCCCACCCCGATGTGTGGAACACTTTGCTGCAAATGATTGAAGATGGCCGGCTCACCGATGGACAAGGGCGCACGGTGGATTTCCGCAACACGGTGATCATCATGACTTCGAACTTGGGCGGCGACCAGTTATTGCGCAACCGGCCGTTGGGGTTCAACGATTCGGCGCTGCCGGAGCAACAAGTGGACGAGCAAATGCTGCGCCAGACCATTAAAAAAGTGCTAAAACAAACGTTCCGGCCAGAATTTTTGAACCGGATCGATTCCACGGTCATTTTCCACCCTTTGAGCGCGGCGGAAATGGAACAAATCGTGATGCTGCAAGTCAAACGTTTAGATGCACGGGTGCAGGAGCAGGGGTTGCATTTGACGTTGACGGATGCGGCGCGTCGTTGGTTAGCCCAGCAAGGATATGATCCCATGTACGGCGCCAGGCCGTTGCGTCGGGCTTTGCAACAACATGTCGAGAGCCCTCTTTCCCAAGCGCTGTTAGCCGGGACTTATCGGCCGGGAGACACCATTGAAGTGAATTACGAAACGGGGGCAGAGACCCTGCATTTTGGGCGCCGAGAGGCTGATCCCATTCCTGTGACCTTGCCTAAACAACCTGCTGTGCAGACCCCGGCGAGAAAAACAAAGGAACAGGTATAAGTATGTCGAACTGCTTGAACGAACATGTTGCCGCCGTGCGAGCATTGACCGATGCCAAAGGTTTTTCATCCAACGAAGAGCGCATCTGGGAGATGCTGGCGCTCATTCACACTGAGATTTCTGAAGCTACGAATGCTTATAAAAAAGGGGAAAGTGCGGAAAGCGTCGGGGAAGAACTCATCGACGCTGTTATTCGCATCTTTCATCTGTTATCCGCCCTCGATTTAGATGCTGATGCGCTTTTCGAGGCAAAAATGGCCCACAATTGGGAGCGCCCGTATAAATATAACACGGTCCGTGGCGGCTAAAAAGATAATTGTCATGGCCGATATCCGAAAGGAACGGCCGCTCATTCAGTAGGCACCTAATTCCAATAGGCGATTATCAGAGATGCCGAAATGGTGGGCGATTTCGTGGATGACGGTATGGCGGACGCGTTCTTGCAAATCGTCGTAATCCATCGCAATTTGCAGCAAAGGCAGGCGAAAAATGGTGATTTTGTCCGGCACGACTTGGCCATACCAAACGCCGCGCGCGGTCCGGGGAATGCCTTCGTACAGCCCCAAGAGGATATTTCCCGTCGGTACCCCAGCTCGGCGCATTTGCTCCCCTGACGGCCAATCCTGAACCACGATATCCACATTTTCCATGTGCGCTTTTAGTTCCTCCGGGATGGATTCCACGGCGCTTCGCACTAATTCCACAAAGCGTTCTTCGTCAACATTATACATTATGGCAATAACTGCCTTTCGATCACATCGAGGGAGACTGTGCGTCCGGCCTGGATCGTTTTTCGTTGGTGCAGTACCCGCGGCAAACCGATCAGACCGGCCAACATACCGCGCAGCCGGGCCCGGGCTGCCTCGCCTCGCCAGGCGTGCAGTGCTTCCCCGGCAATGCGGAACTGAGCACCGAACACTTGTCGCCAATGGCGGCGCAAGATCGGCCCCGGCATATTGCGGGCTATGGTCCAGAGCGTGTTGCGCCCTGTGTAATAGCTGGCCGTTACGCCGCCACCGGTGGCGGACAAATGGTGGAATACCCGGGCGCCGGGGGCAAAAACTGTCTTCCAGCCGCACAACTGCATTCGCCAGCCCAGGTCTACATCTTCTAAATACATGGAAAAGGATGTCTCGAAGCCGCCTAAATCCTCCCAAAGTGCACGGCGATACGCTACCGCACCGCCGCAGCCGCTGAATACCCAAATTGCATTATCGTATTGGCCGTGATCCACTTCCCAAACGCCCCGATTGCGGGGAATGCCGTCTTGCCCCATCATGTCGCCGGCATTGTGCAGCCGGTCGCGCTGATCGTAAAGCAGCATTTTGCTGGTCGCGGCGCCCGCCTGCGGATGTGCTTGTAATGCCTCTACCAACGCGGCCAGCCAATCCGGTTCCGGCACGGCGTCATTGTTCAGCAAAACAAGCAATTCGCCGCGAACTGTCTGGGCGGCCAGGTTACACACGTTATCGAAGCCCTGGTTGGTGGCTAACGAGATCACACGCACGGTCGGGTAATGTGTCGTCACGAAAGAAACAGAATCATCGTTGGAAGCGTCATCGACCATCACGATTTCATAGCGGTCGACGGGGTAGGTCTGGGCTTGCAGCGCGTCGAAACACTCGCCGAGCAATGTTCGGCCATTGTAATTGGGCACAATTACGGAACAGAACGGCCACCGGCCCGCCATATCAGTTATTTTCCGCCGTAAAGTAAGCCGTCAATGCGTCCTGCCACGGCCGCAATGTGATGCCGATGCCCGCCCCGGCGCTATTTTGCAACAAAGCATGCAAAGGCGGCCTGGAAAGTCGGGGCCACTGGCTGGACAAAATCGGCATAACGGAAATAGCGGCCATGCCGCGCTGGCGCAAGATTTCCTGGGCGTATTCGTAGCGGGAGCAAAAGCCGTCATTGGTGAAATGGTACACGCCATAATAGTTAGTTCGCACTAACTTAGCGATGGCCGCAGCCAGGTCTGGCGCATAGGTCGGCGAGCCAAATTCATCGGCGGCTACCCGCAGCGCGCCGTATTTCTGCGCCCCGGCTATAATCTTCGTAATGAAATTGTTACCGCCGTTGGCAAACACCCAGGCGGTACGCACAATGTAGAACTTGCGCAGCAGCGAACGCACTATTTGTTCCCCGGCCCATTTGCTGCGGGCGTACATGCTCATGGGCGCCGGTTGATCCCATTCACGGTAAAACTCGCGGGATTGGCCGTCGAAAACCTCATTGCTGCTCACGTAAAGCAGCGGCACGTCCAGCTTTTGAGCGGCTAAAGCCAAATATTGGCTGCCTAAAGCGTTTACGCTATATGCTAAGTCCGGGTTTTTCTCACAGCCGTCCACATCGGTGTACGCTGCTGGATGTAAGATTAAGTCGGGGTGGAAATCCACCAGCGCAGGGATGATTTCCGCCGGCCTGGTAATGTCATGCTCCGGTATATCGATGCCAAGAATAGCATGGCCGGCGAAAGCTGCCAGCAGCGCCCGGCCTAATTGCCCTTTATGTCCTGTTACAACAATGCGCATGAAAACAGCCTCCTCGTAAACGAAAAATAGGCTAAGTATGGCCAAATTGAGAGCAGTATACACAACGGTGGCTCACTGCACAAAACATGTCTGTATCCCCTGGCCGTTTTCGGATAATACATTGTTTATGTTTCCGGCTGCCCAGGTAGAAGCGGCACGAAACGAACAGCGCCTAAATTGCGCTCGACGGCGTGATCATCTTGCTTCCACACCAGGTAAAGATCTTGAACGCCGTACGGCTGTCCGACGGGGATGACTATCTGGCCGTTCGCAGCCAACTGGTCGATCAGCGCCGGCGGGATTATCGCTGCGGCGGCAGTCACCATGATCCGATCGAACGGCGCTTGCTCCGGCCAGCCCAAATGCCCATCGCCGACCCGGAAATGTGCGTTACGGTACCCTAAGTCGTCCAGTCGTTCTTCCGCCAGCCGCGCCAACCAGGCAATACGTTCAACACTGTACACTTCCCGGGCTAATTCGGCTAAAATGGCTGTCTGGTAACCAGAACCGGTGCCGATTTCCAGTACTCGCTGGTTCGGTGCCACGGCCAAAGCCTGGGTCATTAGCGCCACCACATACGGTTGGGAGATGGTTTGTCCGCTGCCGATGGGCAACGGTTCATCTGCGTGCGCCCAGCGGCGGTATTCGGGTGGTACGAACGCCTCACGCGGCACGACGGCAATGGCATCCAAAACCCGTTGATCGTGAATATCCGGCCAAAATGGTGGCCATGCTTCCGACATAATTGACCTCGATTCCTAACCCGGTCGAGCTGTAACCAAAAAATCCAACGCAAGGTTGCAAAGAGGCAAAGGCGCAAAGGTTTTTTCTTTGCGTTCTTGTGTCCCTGGCGTCTTTGCGTTAAGTTTTTGCTCTGTGTACAAGAACAAGATGCTGGTCTCATAAACTCGAGATATGATCGGCTACAGTTTGTGCCAACAATGCCTCTCCACCTGCCGTCAAATGAATGCCGTCCGCGGCCAACAGCGCCCGTCGCTCCGGCCGGTCGAACAAATAGTAGGCATCCACCAGCAAGACGTCCTCATGTTGGGCGACGAAATCTCGCAGCGCAGCGACGTACCGGGTCACTGCTTCTTGCTGTCGCCGGCGTAGCGCCTCCGACCACTCCGGGTGAAACCGGTCGCCGATGGGCGTGGGGGTGAGCAGCAACAGCGGGATGGCCGAACGCCGGGCCGCTCCTCGAAATTTTTGCAAGAAGTAGCGAAAATGGCGCAACGGCAAGCGCGGCTCTAACACGACATCCGGTATCCTGCGCAGTGGACGCAAGTGATACCAGGCGCAAGCCAGCAAACCAAATCGTTCCCGATCTAATGAAACGGTGAGCGTCTCGTCCCCGTTGCTGCGGTGGAAATGGGCGTCGTTCAAGCCGAACGCTACGACTAATAAATTGGGCGACGCGCCGGCCAGGTTTTGCCAACGTTGCCAACCGCCGGCAATGGTCTCGCCCGGTACAGATTGGTTCTCTACTTGCCACGTTGCCCGCACATTGTCCGGCAATAAATCCGGCCAGCCGTGACTCGGTGGCAATCCGTAACCGCAAGCAATGGAATCCCCCAACACGAGCAACTTTCTCATCTCGACGACCAGCTGCCGAACCCCGTCAACTTGCTCATAACAAAAGAGCGCCGAACAGCGCGGCGCCCAAGATGACCAGCGCCGGATGCACATCGAGGAACGCCGTCAACACGAAAGCCACGGCGCCGATGAGAACGCCACCCACGCCGTGCACCGATTTTCCCCAAATGGAGTAAATGGTGTAGAAAAGCAGCGCTACCACTGCCGGACGTACTGCTTTTAAAGCCCCGACGATCCGGGTCGAGTCCTTGAATTGCATGAAATAGATGCTTATTACTAAGATGAGCACGAAAGCCGGCAAAACGATGCTAACCGCTCCCACGACAGAGCCAACTAAGCCGGCCTGTTTGTAGCCGACGAAAGCGGCTAACTTCGGCGCGATGGGGCCGGGGAGCGTGTTGGCCATGGCTAAGAGGTCCACAAATTCCTGCAGATTCATCCAGTGCCGGGCATCGACAACTTCCCCTTGAATAAGCGGAATCATCGCCGGGCCGCCGCCGTAACCAACTAACCCGATCTTCGCAAATGAGAGAAAGATTTTCCACAGAATGCTCATCCTGCTGTGACCCCCTGCCGCCAATAATGAACCTGGTGCACTTCACCAGCTCCTTGGGTTACTGGCTGTCGTTGATGAGGGTTATTGTATCACTATCTCCGCTGGCGACATAAACAGTATTATGGACTGTATCCACGGCGATGCCTTCGGTGGCCCCGGCCGGCACCATAATCGTCACCAGTGGCGCATAGCCGTTCCGCATGCCATAGACTAAGACGCGGTCGCTGGCGGCAATGAAAAGATGGCCGTTATTTGGATTCAGGGCTAGAACGTGTGGCTCCCGACCAATGGCAATAGCGCCTTTCATCTCGTCGTTCGGCATGTCATAAATGGCGATGGAATGTGCTAAATTACCCCGCTGGGCCACATAAACTTCCTGCTTGATCGGTTCCACGGCGACGCCGTAGGGGTTAATCAAGCTGTCGCGCCGCATCTGCACGCTCTTATTCTGCCAGAAAAGGATCTCATTAGAATTGTTAGCACTCATTACCAAACGGTCGTGCACCGGATCCATGGCGAAGAGCGCCGGGTTAGTTCCCGTATTGCTGATGGTTCCGCTCTCGGTCAAGTCATCAGCGCGGAACCAGGAAACGCTGTTACTGTCGAAATTGGACACATAGATCGTGCCGTCTAAAACAGCTACATCATACGGGTGAGTGCCCACCGGTAGCGAAGCGGTGACAGAGGCCGTCGTTAAATCGTAAACGGCCAATTTGTTGCTAAGGCGGGCTGTGGCATAAAGACGGGAACGGGTGTTATCGAACCAGATATGGTTAATGCCCTGCAACGTCGTTCCTAAATTGATCGTGCCGGTCAGGGTGCCACTGTTGCCGTCGATGATGCCGATGTCAGAGGCCTGGCCGTTGCTGCCCAGGTAGGCGACATAGGCCGTGTTATGTTGGGCATCGACTGTAATGCCCATGGGGTGGCTACCGGTCGGTAGGTGAATGGTGGTGCGTAAGCTGATGGGGCGCGATGTTGCCGTAGCCGTTGGGGTGGGGGAGGGCGTCGCTGTCGGTGTATTTGTGGACGTCATGGTTGGCGTTGCCGTTGGCAGCGGTGACGGGGTATCCGTGGGCGTTGCTGTCGGTGTGTTTGTCGGCGTTATGGTCGGCGTTATCGTTGGCAGCGGTGACGGTGTATTCGTGGATGTTGCCGTGGCGGTCGACGATGGCGTAGGCGTGTTGGTGGGTGTTAACGTGGGTGTGGAAGTGGCCGTGGCAGAAGCCGTGGGAGACGCGCTGTTGCCGGGTGTAGCTGTCGGCGTGAAAGTTGATGGTGCCGGCTTGGTCGTATCGAAACGGTAAACACCGCCCGTCGCGGCTAACCAGAGCACATTGGTGTCTATCGGCCGGACGATAATGCGCATGATCGTCTGATCCTGCCATTCGTGGCCGTTGATTTTTTCCCAGTTGGCCCCGGCGTCCTGGCTTTGGAATAGCCCATGACGGCTGCCTAAGTAAAGATGGTTAGCATTGGCCGGGTCCATGACCAAGTCGAACAGGCCCGCGTCGGCGCTGGGCAACGCGCCCGGCGGCACGGTGACTGATTCCAGGCCGATGCGGCTGAAGAACCACCCTTCGCCGCCATTTGTACTGCGCCAAACACCGTGGGGATCGGCAAACCAAACGCGGTCTGCGTTGGCCGGATCGACCAACAAGGCCCCGATCCAGGAAATCAGAGGCGCACCGCTGCCGGAAGGACCGACCAGATGCCAGGTCGCACCGCCATCCCGGCTGCGCATGATGGTGCTGTTGCCCCCTTCGGAGGTAGCGGCCACATAAACCGTTTGCCAGTCGCTGCCGGCTGCTTGCAAATTCGTGGGGGTGTAAAAGCCGAAATTGCTGCTGCTCTGGTGGGTAAAAGTGTCGCCGCCGTTGCTGCTGCGGTACACGCCGTCGCAGCCCAACGCGTAGAGCCAATCGGCGTTGGTGCTGTGCACTTGTGCCGGCGTCAGGTCCACGCCGTTGACTAATTGCTGCCAGGTCTGACCGCCGTCATTGCTGCGGTAAAGCGGCACAGCAGTGCCGCCGGCGAAACAAGGATAGCCGTCTCCGCCGTACAAACGTTGGGGAGAACTCGGGCTAACGATGAAATCGTTGACTGGCACACTGTTGGTTGCCACACTCCAGGTCTGGCCGCCGTCGTCGCTGCGATAGACCTTTTGCCCGGCAGCTGCCCGTTGCAAAGAATGCGGTTGGCGGATTTGTAACGCGCGCGGCAGCCGCGCCAGGCTGGCCTGGCCTGTGAAAGCGTAAAGGGTGTTACTGCCGGTGGATTTTGCCATCCAATTCGCCCAGGCGCCGTTGATAATGAGGGATTCCGGCCCGACCTCCGGCAACCCGGTGGGTGTGGGCCAGGGCGTAAAGGTAGGCGTGGGCGTCGGCGAAGGCACATCGTTCACGAAAGTCCAGCGCAGCGCGTCGAAAGCGATGCGTGTGCTTCCTACCGCTTCGCCGCTGTTGTCTCCTAAAAGCACGTAGCCCTGGTCTCCGGCTGCGAAGAAGAATTGTCCCAGCGGCAGCCAGTTGTCCCGGTAAGTGGGTTGATCCCCTGAGAGATGTTTCGTTTGGTTGGTAGCATGAACTTCGTAAGGCGCTGCCTGTGTGCTGCTATTTACCGCAGGGATGTAAGCATCCAGACGCCAGATGCCGGCGCGGGGCAAATTGGGCCGCCATATCGCATAATTTACTCGTGTGCTGCCATTGGTGTAAGTCCAGATACTATCGTCGTCCCAACCGGCATTAGCATCATGCCAAAAATCGGGCGGCCCGAAGCGCTGGAATCCAGGGTCGCCGTTATCCACGATGATGGTGGACAGCGTTGGCGTGGGGGAGACGGTCGTTGCCGCTG
>WFQU01000093.1 GCA_015486845.1 Anaerolineae bacterium
CACAGCGGATGAAAATTAAGATCAGCGTGCATCAGCGTTAATCTGCGTTCTATTTTCAGAGGAGAATCTGTTACTAATTTCTTGACCATTGTTTTTTATCTGCGTGCGCAGCCAGCGTTGATCTGCGTCCCATTTTTATTTTCAGAGGAGATAGCAAATGAAAAAGATCGCATTTCTGTTCGGCTTAGGATTAGGGGTGGTAAGTGGGATTATTGTGGGCGTTCTCACCGAACTCAATAACGAAGCAGTTTCTAAAAGGGCAGCAGAACAAAATTACGTACAGCGGTTGATATATGAAGCGCAACGGGCAGCTCGCGAGCGACGAGAAGAGATGGAACAGAAATTAGCCCAGGAGACGCATCATCCGTTTTGAAGCCTGCCAAGGGGTATTTAGTGTTGACAATGGGGGCAAAAGTGGGTGGAGCGGCCGCCGATTCTCAGCCGGCGGATAGGCGTTCCACAATGGGGACACGGCTCATCGGTGCGGCGGTACACCTGATGCTGCGCCCGGAAAGTGCCGGGTACACCGTTGGGCGGCACATAATCACTGACGCTGCTGCCCCGGGCGCGAAGGGCGGCGGCTAGCAGGTTCCGGATGGCGGCCTGCAAACGGGACACATCGCCGCGGGTTAGACTATTAGCCGGCCGGCGGGGGTCGATGCTGGCCGCGAACAGCGCTTCATCGGCGTAGATGTTGCCCAACCCGGCTACAATTCGCTGGTCGAGCAGGGCGGACTTCACTGGTAGCCGGTGTTTCTGCAACGCCTGCCAGAACGCCGCCGACGACCAGGAAGGGTCCAGCGGCTCCGGTCCCAATTTGCCCAAGACCTGTTGCGGGTCTTCCTCCAGATAAAAGCGCCCGAACTTGCGCACGTCCTGGTAGTGTAACCAGCGCTCGTTGTCCAGCAACATCAACAAATGCACGTGTTTCTCTCGTTGCGGCGTTGGCGCCAAGAAGAATCGACCGGTCATCCGCAGGTGCACGATCAAGGTTTCACCGCTGTTAAGAGGGAAAAGTAGATATTTGCCGCGACGGCCTACGTCTAAGATGCGCGTTTCTTGTAACAATGCAGCGAAAGCGTCGGGCGGATGGGTGGCTACAATAGCTGGCCAACGCACTTCTACTGCTGTGATGCGCTGGCCTACCAAGTCAGGGCGCAATTCGCGCGCGAAAGTTTCCACTTCCGGTAATTCAGGCATGCAGTATGCTTTCCGATTTGTGTATCATTGGGGTAAAAGTGGCCTACTGGCCAATAGCAACGCCAAAAGTAAAGCTAAGGCAACTTTGGGCCAGATAGCTAACGTAAAAAAGTTAGTGAATGGATTGGTCTGCTGCGCTGGCGCTGGCTGGGCAGAAGTGATGGCCTTATCGGACAGCGCACGGCTTTGGGGCACGGCCAGGCTCGGCGCCGACGCGGGTGTCGCTGTTATGGTGTTGCTGGCGGGTGGCGCAACCGCGCCGACCGGCGCTCGCAATAAACGCGGTGTTTCCGGGGCAATGCTCCGGGTAGTTCGGGTGGATACCGTGCGCACTGTGCTGGCCATTTCAACTTGTTTAGCGGCTATGGGGGCGGCAGAGTTGGTAGCAGGTATTATGATAGTTCGGCCCATCAGGAATACCAGCAACAAGGCCGTGACAACGGTGGCAGCATTCCAGAATGGCCGTAGCCAATGCCAGCGCCGGGCTCGCTTGGCCGTGGCGATATCAGCTTGTGTGAGGGTGAAAGCTCTCGGTAAAGGCGGCGCTGGCAGCGCTGCTAACATCTGTTTGGTGCGACGCGTGGCAGCTACTTTGCTGGCGCATGATGGACAATGGCGCAGATGTGCTTCCACCTTTCGCTGCTGTTGTTCTGTTAGCGCGTCATCCACATAAGCCGAGATTTGTGCATCGCTCAGGTGTTTATTTTTCCCAAGAGTTGTCATCTGTTGTACCTGTGACTATCCAAAAGATTGAGCTGGATGTAAGATAAAGCCGGCTCCGTTCATTCAACAGTAGAACGGCCTCGGGCCGGGTTTAGTTCCGGTCGATGCGCAGAAATATACTCGCGGAGTTTAGCCCGACCCCGGCTGAGCCTCGATTTCACCGTGCCCAGAGCCCATCCAGTCACGTTACTGATTTCCTGGTAATTTAAGCCTTCCACGTCACAAAGCGTTACCGCGAGGCGTTGATTGGGCGGCAAGGTAATGATCGCTGCCTGCAAAAAATCGGCGATTTCTTGTCGTAAAACTTGTTGCTCGACCCCTTCCTCTGGATCTCGTAGCCAGATGCTGCTTTCCTGTTCGACCACCATGTTGTCCAAGGAAGTTGTGGGCCGTCTCGCTTTGGAACGCAACATGTCGTAACAACTGTTAGTGACGATGCGTAACAGCCAGGAACGGAATTGGCCGCCCCGATACTGATGCAATTTGCGGTACGCTTTGATAAAACTATCTTGTACCGCGTCAGCAGCCCGATCTTCGTCTCCCAGCAAGCGGTAAGCAACGCGGAAAGCTACGCCTTGGTAAAGTATCACTAAGCGGTTGAAAGATGCTAAGTTATGGTTTTGCGCCTGTTGGATTAGCTCGGCTTCTGCTGCATCTTGCATCAAACACCCCGAATTTTGACGAGACAAGGACAAATCATTATACTTGCTCCTGCTCGTGCCGAAGTGGCGGAATCGGTAGACGCGATGGTCTCAAAAACCATTGGGAGGTTGCTCCCGTGTGGGTTCGAGTCCCACCTTCGGCACACGTTCGTGTCTATTATACACTACAACAAGCTAACCAGAGGAATCTCCAACAATGTGCGCATTGGCTTCCTGTTACACTGGAACTACTGCTGGACCGTAGCGACAGTATTTCCTACTTTAACACGGAACGTGCCATGTTGAAGATTCAAACGGTTGCAAGCACCAAACTAAGATAAAGGCGTTTGGAATTGTTGCAGTAACGGTTTATTCTCAGGACTTCTCCCCTGAAAATAAAAATGGAACGCAGATCAACGCAGGCTGCGCACGCAGATAAAAAACAATGGTCAAGAAATTAGTAACAGATTCTCCTCTGAAAATAGAACGCAGATTAACGCTGATGCACGCTGATCTTAATTTTCATTCGCTGTGGTGTGCCGTAGGCTCATGATAACCCCCCTGAAAATAGCTCCCATTGCGCCGGAGTAGAGGCTTTAGCCGGGGGTAACGCTACAAAACCGCCTAAAGGCTCGACGCCAGCCGTAGGTTTTCATCCGCTGTGGTGTGCCATAGGCTCATGATAACTTCCCTGAAAATAAGTTGATGCAGCGGCGCCAAGGCGCAGGGCGTCTTAAAAAATCAGGGCCCCTTTAAGAAGTTCAACTTCTGCGAGAAGTTGAACTTCTAATCGACGGGTTGAACCTCTTAAAGGTGGGGTTCTCTGCCCGAGCGCACGGGGGTTAAATCCCCGTGCTACATTGTAATTAAGCCCCCTAAAAGGGGGCTGGTATAGGGCCGAATGAACATTCGGCCGGCGGAGCGAAGCGCCGGGCAATGATGGCATTTAGGCGACTAATAGCCGAAAGCAATGCCCTCGGCTGCTCTCTCCTCCGAAAAATAGAACGCCGATCAACGCAGGCTGCTTCGCCCGGCGATTAGAAATCGCTGCTACAACTGCGAAACCTGCCTGCGCAGGTTGCAAGCTAATCGCCGTAGGGCGATTTTGCAGACGTTGCTGTGACTTTTAGTCGCTGGGCCATCAGCCGTCATCCACAAACTCCATGCCTATCCCCGTAGCATGACTTCTCATCTGAAAATAGCCCCCCGGCCCCTAATTCTGGGGGGGGGTGTTGCTCCCTCCCAAGGTTGGGGCATAGGGGGCATTTCATTCGCTGTGGTGCGCCTGTCTGCGTGCCCGCACAGGCAGGCCATGCCGACTCCACTATAGATTGCTATCACATTACGATCAAATATAAACCAAAAGTCCTATTGTCTCGCCCTTATTATTCTGTTATAGTGGACGTGGAAACCGACTGGGGACGGAAAATATACAGCCGAGTGGAAAGCAATCGCTATTAATCGAACTGTAAAATGGATTTTTGTCCCTTTATCGTGATATTGGGCTGGAAAAGCACACGAGAACGTCAAATACTAAGTCGACGTCACCAGACATGAAGCGTACGAGGATCGAATGATGAACGATTTTGCTAAATTGCTACAAGCCGCTGCCGCTGAACGTGTTCGATCTATTAGTCCTTCTGGCCAGGCGGAAAACGAGGTCCAAGAAAACGATTTCTTGACCTTTCGCTTGGGTACATCTCATTTTGCCGTGCCATTGACTAGCAGCTTAGGCATTGTTCCTATCCAGAAATGGACGCCTGTGCCAGGCAACTTACCCTATTTTGCTGGCGTTATTATTTGGCAAGGAAGACTGCTTACTTTAGTCGATATCCAGCAATTTTACGCGGAGGAACCCAGTGCCGTGGTCGCGGGCAAAACCGCTGTAGTTGTTTACGATGGCGATCTGGAAGCAGGTGTGTTGGTCGATGAAGTTTTGAATATCCTGAAAATACGCTCGGATAAACTTTCAACTGTTTCGGCCTCGCTGCCAGAAAAACAACGGCAGACTATTGCCAGCTTATATCGGGTTTCCAGCCAGGAACTAATGGTCATTTTGAACGTAAAGAATCTTTTACACGCTATCGCCGGGGAAGAACGTGACTGAAGAGATCCCTTTTGTCCTGATAAAGTGTGCTGAAACGCAATTAGCTATTCCGGCCCAGTTTATCGACCGCATCTTAGATCGGGAGGAGGTAACGGGACTTACCGCAGTGGGCTACCAAAAGCGCATTTTTTGTCACTACTTGGGCATTGAGACTGACAAACTCACGCAAGCGTTGGTTCCTACCTACCACGGCAATCAGTTATGGATGGTCTCTTCAGTGATAAGCATTCAAACGTACCCATTGGCGTCCCTGTATCCGGTCCCTCCGTTGTTGCAAGCTTTGCAAAAGCGATTTGGCTTAGCGGGATGGATCGTGACGCAAGATGCGTTGATTCCTGTCATTGCTGTGCAAGCTATCCCTGTCGACAACGCACAAACGGCTTAAGCGTGACGAAGCCGCCTTGATAGGGCAAGATACGTATCGCTCACAATTGGACTGGTTCAATCGAGCCGTAGAGCTCGTGTCCACCAGGCATTAGAACGAATTTGAACACCAGTAACTGAGTTGTGGAGGAGAACTATGCACGGAAAAACATTCAATCCCAATACCCAAGCAGGAAGCTATACATGGCTGATTTATTGGTTGAGCTTGTTGCAGGCTATCGCTCTTTTCGTTCTGTCTATTTTGATGTATTTCTGGTGGCGATATGACCAGCATTTAGCCGGTTTGATCTCCGTGGTTGTGCTATTGCTTGCGGCCGTAGGTAGTGTGACGGTTGCCCTGCGGGCTGAACGACTCAAACGAATCGGTGCCTGGCTGATGATCCTGCTTAGCTTTATTGCTATTTCTGTGGCGAATATTGTTTGGGGGACGACTACTAATCTCTATTTCTACTTTACCTGGGTCGTTATGGTTAGCGCATTGCTTTTGGATTATAGCGGTGTATTGAGCTCCAGCGCCCTTTCTTTGTTGATCTACGGATTGACATTGCGAGGAGAGGCGCAGCATTGGCTGCCATTAAGCTTGTTGCCAGTCGAAAGGATTACCTTAGTTAATCGATTGGTAATAGCGATTATGTTGACCCTCATCAGCGGTTTGTTTGTGCTGGCCTATTTACAGGTTATGCAACGCTGGCGTCGGAGATATCACAAGATGTTACTTGTTATTGGGAGGAAGATACAAGGGAACGCCGACTTGCTGGGTTCACAGCTCAATGATCATGCAGCGACATTGCATCAAATCAGTGCGGCGGCCGAGGAACTCTCGTGTGAGATTCATAATATCGGGGATCATGCCAACCAAGTCACCGCGGCCAGTCAGAGCTTATTGCAGAATTTAGGGGAGGGGGACAAGATTCTCAGGGAAACGGGCGACGCATTGACTGTTTTGGGGGAAGAATTACATGCTATGAATCAAGCGATTATTCAAATGCGCGAGAAAGGAGAATCCTTGAGTGAAATGGCCAATAATTCGCAACAATTATCTCGCGAGATCCGTTTGATCGCCCTGAATGCGGCTTTGGAAACGGTGCACAACCAGGGTAGCGCAGAGAGCAAGCGCTTGCAAGTGATTGTCTCCGAAATTAAGCAATTAGCCCAACGTTCCCAAGGCATGGCTGCCGACTCTCAAAAAACTGCGGATGCATTGCAGTCCGGAATTAACGACTTCGTTATGAAAGCGGAGGCGAACGAGCGAGATGTCAGACACTATCTAACTCAGGTACAACAGCAACAAGAAATATTAACTGTGCTAAAGGAAGGCTCCGAACATACTGAACAGTTAGCCTCGCAAATCAAGGAGGCGATATTGCAGCAGGATAGCGCGACGAATCAGCTCTCGGCTGGCGTAACGAGTTTAGCCCAAAATGCTGACCAGTATCGCTCGCTGCACGAAAGTATTAAATTGTTGGCCGAGGAGTTGGATGACCAAGTGAAAGGTATCATGGAGAAAAGCTGATGGGCGCAGGGGATATTGACTTATCCGCTTTAGAATCAGAATTCAAAGCAGAGGTCAAAGAACATATCCAGGTCATTGCAGCCGCGTTGTTAGAGGCCGATCAATCCGGCATGGGTGTGGACGCGGAACAGGTCAACCAGCTATTCCGTTCTGCCCACACTATTAAAGGCTCGGCGCGTATGATGGGCAAGGATCGCATCAGCACTGTTGGGCACAAAATGGAAGACCTGTTGGGTGCCGTGCGCTCTGGCGATCGTCCTTTGGATAAGCCGCTCATCACATTGTTGTTGCAGGGGTGCGATCAGATCGAATGCTTGTTAGACGACGAGAGTGCGGTTCTGGCATCCACCACGGATCAACTCATCCAACAAATGGAGCAAATGATGGTGGCACCGCCAGCTGACGTGGCAACGGAGGTTACGCCGGTTTCAGAGGAAAAGGTCGTAGCGCCAACTGCGCCCAATGCACCGCAAGTACCTGAACAGCAGGACGTTCCCCAAGCGTCGGCTGAGCCGGCTGCGAGCCAGGTGTCCGCAGTTCCGTCGGGAAAGTTGACCGCGGAACGAGAGGAACCCAGTCCGCCAGCTCGGCTGCAATTGGATGACACCATCCGTCTGCCCATATCCGCCATTGAGTCTGTCGTGGAACGAAGCGACGATCTGCTCTTGCGAATTGAAACGCTAAAAAGCGAGTTGGCCAACATTTCCCAAAACTTAATCGCTCTCGTAGAAGAAAACGGGGCATCAACGCCAGCGGATAAAGTAAGCAATCCGGAACAAAGCGGCATAGCACAGCTTAATCACAAAGTGGAACAAGTTGTCGAGCAGGCACATCGCGCAGAGAGGGGGTTTTCTACTTTTCATCGTTCTTTGTTGCAATTGCGGTTATTGCCGTTGGGTAGCCTCAAGGTCAATATCCAACGCAATATCCGTTATCTTTCCCAACAATTGCACAAAGAAGTGCAATTTACTATGCGCGGCGAAGATGTGCGCGTGGATCGGCACTTATTGCAAATGTTCTGGGATATTACGTTGCATTTAGTGCGCAATAGTTTAGATCATGGCATAGAATCGGCGCCAGAGAGGCTGGCAGCCGGTAAACCGCCGGTCGGGCAGATAGAGATGAGCGCCAAAACAGAAGGTAATCAGGTCATTTTGACGTTTCGGGATGATGGCCGCGGCATTGATGTGGATAAAGTGAAAACTAAGGCTGTGCAGTTGCAATTAATTTCGCCCAAGCAAGCACAATCACTTTCGCATGAGGAAGCATTACGACTGATTTTCTTGCCCCGTTTCAGTATGGCGAAAATGATCACCGATATCAGTGGCCGCGGTGTTGGCCTGGATGTCATCCAAGATTTAGTGCGCCGCTTACATGGCAGCGTGTCGGTGCAAAGTTGGCCGGGGCAAGGTGCCGTATTTCAGCTAGTTTTACCCCTGACAATGGCTACTATGCAGTTCGTCGTTTTCTCCGTCGGCGGCATCTACCATGCCCTGCCAGATGCTGTCGTTGAAGGTATTATCGATTTGATGGACGAAACGATTTACCGAGACGTGCAGCACAGTGAGGTCATCAACTGGGGAGACCACATCATTCCGTTGCGGAACCTGGCTTATGAACTTTATCCTAAGCAAGCCGGCCGGCAATCCGTGACATTGGAAGCGTTGGTGGTGAAACAAGATACCAAACGAGTTGCCTTCGCCGTAGAAAAAGTGTTAGGCCTACAGCAACTGGTTGTCAAATCGTTGCCCCCCATGTTAGCCGGCGTGCCGTGGGGGAGTTCTTACGGGATTAATGCCGATGGCGTCGTTATTTTCTTGTTGGATCCGGCGCACTTACTCGCCACAACACACTCAGGTGGTCTGGAAGATGCCTACCGGCCGGTAGTCAGACCCCACGCTGGGCATACTATTTTGGTGGTGGATGACTCATTGACCACGCGGGAAGTCGAACGGACCATGCTCATTGCATCCGGATACCAGGTTCTTGCCGCAGCCGATGGCCAAGAGGCGTTGGAGCTTTTGCCACGTCACCCGCAGGTTGATTTAGTGATTACAGATGTGGAAATGCCAAAAATGAATGGGTTCGAGCTTACCCGGCGCTTGCGCCAATCCGATCGTTGGCATGATCTGCCGATTGTCATCGTTACAGCATTAGACAAGCCGGCCGAACGCCAGCGGGGATTAGAGGTCGGTGCGCAAGCTTACATCACCAAACAAAGTTTTCAGCAAGGCGCTCTGTTAGACGTCATCGAGCGATTAGTTGGATAAATACTAAGGCGTTGGTATGGCCCTGCAGCCTTGCCTGTGCGGGCACGCAGCCAGGCGCACCACAGCGGCTGAAAATGATGCAGCGGGCGTCAAGCCTTTAGGCGGGTTGGTGAGTCTATCACCGGCTAAAGCCTCGATTCCGGTACGGCGGCGGGGTACGTCGAGGTAGCGCCCGCTGCCAAGAGGCTACTCAAACCAGCCCCCTTTCAGGGGGCTTCTTGGCGACGTAGCACGAGGATTTGCCCCCCGTGCGCTCGGGCGGAGAACGCCGTCGATTAGAAGTTCAACTTCTGCGAGAAGTTGAACTTCTTAAAGGGACTGTGGTCGTGACGCCGTAACGAAACAAGTTTTTTTGACCTGATTTTTTATCTGCGTGCGCAGCCAGCGTTAATCTGCGTCCTATTTTATTTTCAAGGGAGTTATCATGAGCCTGCGGCACACCACAGCGGATGAAAATTAAGA
>WFQU01000094.1 GCA_015486845.1 Anaerolineae bacterium
ATGGCTTCATACTGCCCGGCAATGGCGTCAATAGTAAAATGCTGTCGCACCGTCTCCCGGCCCCGTCTGGCTATCTGCCCCCGTTTTTCTGGATGTGTCAGTACCCAGTACATACGTTGCGCCAGTGCCGCACTATCCGCCGGTGGCACTAAAAAACCGTTCTTGCCATCGACGATGATTTCTTGACTGCCGGAGACCGCCGTTGCCACGACCGGCACGCCCGCGGACATCGCTTCCAGCAACGCTAACGAAAGACCTTCGTACAACGATGGGAGCACGAACAGGTCCAACGCGCTCAGAATCAGAGCGATATCGCGGCGGTGCCCCAAGAAATGCACACGTTCCGCCAACCCTAAGCGATCACGTTCCTGCTCCAACGCGGAACGCAGAATGCCATCGCCGACAATGATGCAATGCGGGGGGGCCGGCAAGGACGGCAATGACGCCAAAGCCTCCAGCAAATAGGAGATGCCTTTTTGCGGAGTTAGCCGCGCCACAACACCGATTAATAGTGTGTCTTTCGGCACGGCAAGCTCTCGCCGGAATGAATCGATTTCTGCTGCCGAAGTGCGTTGCACTGGTTCAATGGCGTTGGGCAGCACGACAATTTTCCCCGGTGGCACGCTTTCTGCTTCCTGCAAATAAGCGGCTGCCCCGGCCGAGACTGCGATAAATTGTTGCGTCGCACGGGCCAACAAAATATTACTCCATCGCTGCCAGCGCGGCAAAAATTGGCCGCCGCCATAAGCATTTTGCTGCGTCACCACCCGGATCGGCACCCCGGCCGCTATCGCCGCCAGCCGCCCGTGAAAACTATCCACCATCAAATGGGTGTGCACGATGACCGGCTGCAACCGGCGCATCAGCCGGTACAAGCGCACGGTCCCAGCAAAATCACGGGCATGGCGAAAGTGTAAGTCGTACAGTTCAATGCCGCCCGCCTGCAATGTCTCCGCAAAGGGTCCCCCGCCGCTCAATGTTGCTACAATAGGATGAAACCTGTCCCGATCCAAATGGGTGACCAGGCCAGTCAAAAAACGTTCCGCGCCTCCCAGCCCTAACGTATTGATTAGGTGTAAAAGCACGGGTAATCTTGTTTCAGAATACGACATTATCCTGAAAACCTTGTGAACAGCACCACGGTTGGAGATGACAAATTATTCATCTACGTATCCTAAACCGGCCAACGCTTTGCGAATTTCTGCCTCTTCCTCCGCCGACATTTCGTAATGGCCGCCATCCTCATCGCCTAAAGCGCCGCCATCCCGATATACGACCTGGTGCGCCGTCAAGTAATCCGGCGTGAAAATCTCTGTCAACACGCGGCCATCCATGCCGGTCGGTACCGGTAGTCCCATGGCGTAGAGAATCGTCGGCGCCAAATCGATGATATTTAAATCGAAACGCTGGCCTGGCCGAATGCCGTCGCCCCAAGCGAAAGTGATGCCGTGCATGGTATGATCGCCGTTGAGCCGTTCCAGGTAAGAGAGCGGCACATCACTGAAAAAGTCGCTTACGTCGCTGCCGCCGCCTAACCGAGGGTTCATTTGCAGCAGAATATCGGGCACGCGGTTCAGATCGCCGCTGGGATAAAGCGCTTCCCGCCGCTGCGCAGCAACCACAACCGGTTCGCCGCTTTGTGGATCGCGTAATGTTTGCACGCCAGCTATGATTTCGTCCCGTAACTGTTCGTATTCATGACCGGGTGTTACAATTCCTTCCGGCTGGCGACCTTGCATGTTGATCATGATTCCCTCGGCCGGGAACTGCAAGCCGATGCGATACGCTTTCGTCGCCGGCCAGTCAATCAAATTCGTGGCAGAACGAACAGTGCGTACTTGCTCTTGTACTTTGCCCGGCAGATGCTGCGCCAGCCATGTTTTGAACGGCAGTCGCGCCCGTAGCCATTCCAGCCTACGCCGCTGCCAGCGTTGCCAGGAAGATTCTTTGCCGCCGCGTAGCGCTAACCAACCTTGCGCACGCAGCCAGGCGTTGGTATTGAAGAGACGGTACGGCTTGGGGCCACCGCCGTGGTCGGATACGACTAAAACAAGCCAACGCTTGTCGACTAACGAGAGTAGCTTTCCCACCGCTTCGTCCAATTTTCCGTAATATTCCTTGATGATGTTACGGTCAGCGGTTGTCCAGGCTGGATTGTGCAGCGGGTGGGTCGGATCGTGGTATTTCCAGAATTTGTGGTGGAAGCCGTCGCTCACGCCGGTCACGCCCATGTAAAAGTCTAACTTGCCTTCTTGTAGAAAGTGTCCCATGGTCGAAACCAGCTTCTCGATTTCATAATCGGCGTTCTTGCGCTCTTCGGGAATGCCGGCTCGGGCGATTTCGTCGTGGGAATGCAGCGCCAACGGCTCCAATGACGGCGCCATCTCAGGGGGGAAAGTGTATGCTTTCGTGCGGTCCGGCGTGGGATAGCCTGCCACCATCACGCCGTTGACCGGCCATACGGGAAAGGTCATGGGTACCCGAAAAGCCAACACGCCGGCACTTTCTGCACCGGCCAAGTCGAAGATAGTGTGGCCGGCAAATGCCGCCGAAGTCACAAAGTTGCCGGTAAACCCGTCATAGCGGTGCAAATCCGCTTCCTTGAAGTCCAGGATGCCGTGTCGCGCCGGTGTCACGCCGGTCATGAAGCTAGTCCACGCCGGGGCCGAATTCGGCGGCATGGTGGAGGTCAACACGCCTCGTGCGCCATCCCTTTGTAGCCGCGCTAACGTTGGCAATTTCCCTTGCGCCAAAAGCGGATCGATGATTGTATAAACAGCCCCATCTAAACCGATAACCAGCACTTTTCGTCGCCATGCTGGTCGTGTGGTCGATTCTTTTTCCAAAAACACACCCCCAAAGTTGTATCGTTCCAGGTTAACAGATAGCCTTTTTGTCTGACGATTTGCTCCGGCCTAGTTTAGCCTGAACAAGCTATCTTAGCACAGCGCCGGAATGTTGGGCAAAAATTGCCGGATAGTACCTTACCAACGAAATTCTTGTACACTGAGCAAAGATTTGACGCAGAGACGCAGAGGCAAAAAACAGTTAATGCCAGGCCGCAAAAGGGGGCAAGAACGCAAAGGGGGAACTTTTATAGGCGTTACGCAGTTCAGCCAGGCAAATGTCATTGCGAGCCTCCGTAGGGGGGCGAAGCAATCTCCAAAGCGGTGTGGGGGTTTGCTTCGGCACGCTTCGACCGCCTCGCGATGACATTTTGTGGGATTTGCCTAG